>JBDHHA010000091.1:0-30946 GCA_039589615.1 Gemmatimonadota bacterium | reverse complement strand
AGTGGTGTGTCGAGCTCCGTGAACTCGGCGAGATTGCCCGAGACCGACTGCCACACGAACCACAAGACCAACACGGCGAGAATGAGTTGGACCAGCCACACCCAGCCGCGTCTCATGAGACGGGTACTAGGCTGTTCGGACATGCTCGTATATCGTTTCAAATTTTCGGGCGACTGTGGCCGGTTGGAACTCCCGCTTCAGACCCTCTCCCCGTTCCGCTGCGAGACGCCGTCCCGCATCATCACGGAGGAGTTCGGCGATGGCCTCGGCCATGGCCGCCGGATCGTCGTCCGCCACGATGCGGCCGGCCCCTGACCGGGGGACCACGTCCCGCACCCCTCCGCCTGATTCGAGTGCCACCACCGGTATGCCCAGCATGAAGGACTCGGCGGCGGCGAGACCGAATCCCTCCTGGGTGGCGGCGAACACGCTCACGTCGGCGTCTCCCACGGCATCGGGGATGCGCTCGGGCTCCACCGCACCGACGAACTCTACGTATTCCCGCAGCTGCATCCGTGCGGCTTCCGCCTCCAAAGACGCTCGCTCGGGACCGTCGCCGATCAGCCGGAGCGGTACGTCGAGGCCGTTGCGGCGCAGGTGGTCCAGGGCGCGGAAAACGACCGCCATGTTCTTCTGCTTCGTCAGCCTGCCGATGCTCACGAGGCCCGCCCCTCCCCTGCTGGTTCGATCGAACCGGGCGACCTCCACGGGCATCGGCTGTACGACTATGTCGCCCAGGTCGATGCCCGCCACCGCCGCCACGCGCTCGGCGAGAAAGGACGATACGGCCGTGACGGCTGCGGCCCCCCGAAAGACGCGGCGCGCGACCGCACGGACGAGGGGGGATTTTTCGAGGAGTCTCACGTCGGTCCCGTGCACCGTGACGACGTACGGCGGCTTGTGGGGACCGCGGGACCACCATGCACTCACCCCCCCCGGCACCCACCAGTGGGCGTGCACCACGTCCGCCGGCATGGTGGTGCTCCGGCGCGTGATCTCGGCCGCCTGCGCCCGTATCAGATTCACTGCCGCCCACGCCCCCGCCGGCGAGCGCGCGCCCTCGACCATTGTCCCCGTGTACGCCAGCGTTTCCCGCGTGGCAGACGCGTAGCGCACCCGGGACACGGGGATGCCGCGGAGGCTCTCGCCCCCGCCCTGTCCTCGGTCCGCCGGCGCGATGACGTGGATGGCGTGGTTCCGTTCTCGCAGCGCCAACACGAGGCGCTCGATGAACGCGCCGGCGACATCGCCCTCCGACCTCGGATAGGCGTGCGTGACACAGAGGACGTTCACGGGGCTACTGGCGATCGCGGTCCAGGGACGCCGCGATCCGGTCGATGGACCGATTCAACGCGCGAAGCTCCTCGCGCGAGCCGGCCAGCATCTCTCCCACGAATCCGAATCCGAACAGAGCGATCCCCGACACCACCAGTACCAGGACCAGGTCCAGCAGCGGACGGAATCCCAGGCCGTACCCAAACCGCAAGACCAGTGACACGACGCCCACGAGGAATCCCAATAGGAAGAGAACGCCCCCGGATACCCCGAAGAAGAGCATGGGCTTGCGCCCGAACCGGAGCGTGAACCACACCGACAGGAGGTCGGTCAACCCCACCGGGATGCGGCTCAAGCCGAACTTGGAGGTGCCGGCGCGTCGCGGGTGCAGCGTGACCGGCCGTTGGTCCACCCGGAATCCGTCGGCGGCGGCAACGACCACCATGAAGCGGTGCCAGTCCGGTCGCGCCGGCACCACGTCCATGACTTCGCGGCGGTACGCCTTCACCGCATTGAGATCCGTCACGCGAATCCCGAAGAGCCAGCGGCAGAGGCGGTTGTACACACCCGACACCAGGGCCTTCTCGTACTGACCCTGCTTCGTTCCGGTGATGATGTCGGCCTCGCCGGCCCGGATCGGATCGACGAGCGAGGGAATCTCGCTGGGGAGGAACTGGAGATCGGCGGGATAGAAGACGAATATCCGTCCCCCGGCCGCGTCGCCGGCGGATTTCAGTGCGTCGGCAATACCGCGTTGGGATCGATGGGTGACCACGCGCAGGAATTCGTGCTGCTGCTTGAGGCGTTGTAGCACGGCGCCCGTCTCGTCCACGCTGCCGTCGTTCACCACCACCACCTCGCACACATAAGACGTATCCCGCAGCGCATCGGCGCATTGTTGCACGAACTCCGGAAGGCTCTCCGCTTCGTCCTTGGCGGGTACGAGGACGCTGACGTCCACGTCGCCGTCGCGGTGCGCGAGACTCATACGCGTTTCCGCATGCGGGCCGGGAGAATGTTCAGCTGATCGCGGTACTTGGCCACCGTTCGTCTCGCAATCTTGATGCCCCGTTCGGCCAGGGCCTTGACGATGTCGGAGTCGGTCAGCGGTTTGCCGTTGTTTTCATCAGCCACCAGCTTCTGAATCTGGGCCTTGACGGACCGCGCGCTGGCGTCTTCCCCGCCTGTTGTTCCGAGGCTGCTGGAAAAGAAGAACTTGAGGTGCAATACGCCGCGTGGCGTTTGCACGTACTTCTGATTGGTCACGCGGCTCACCGTGGATTCGTGCATGCTGATGACGTCGGCGACCTCCCGCAACGTGAGTGGCTTGAGGTGCTCCACGCCCTTCTCGAAATACTCCCGCTGCCGGTCGACGATGAAGTTCATCACCTTGAGCATCGTCTGACGCCGCTGCTCGATCGCCTGCACGAGCCACGTGGCGCTGTTGAGCTTGTTGGTGACGAATTCCTTGTTCTCCCCCACGAATTTCTTTTTGTCCCCGGCCAGCTCCCGGTACATCTTGCTGATCCGAAGGCGAGGCATTCCGCCATCGTTCAGGAACACGCGGTACTCACCGTCGACCTTTTCCACGACGAGGTCCGGGGTCACGTACATGTTGTCCCCGGCGGAGTGCTGTAGGCCCGGCTTGGGATCGAGCTTGGCGAGCAGATCGGCCGCATCCTGGACGGCCTTGGGCTCCAGACCGAACCGTTTGGCCAGATCGCTCCACCGGTGACTGATGAGGTCCTCGAACGCTTCCTGCACCAGCCGATAGGTCAGGGTGTCCTGTTGCCCATCGTTGTTCAGTTGGAGGAGGAGGCATTCCCGGAGGTCGCGGGCGGCGACACCGGGGGGATCGAGTTGTTGCAACACCCGCAGCAATTCCTCTCCTTCTTCCATCGTGTACGGCTTATCGGATTCCTCAGTGGTGGGTGGCGGTTCAATGGCCGACGGGGACGGTTCCTCGTCGCGCGCATCCGCCAGGGCCTGCGACGCCAGGGGATGGCCCTCGGGGATGGGTCCCGGCGCGGGTTCGGACGCGGCCGGCTCCGCCTCCCGGAGCATGTCCAGGAGATGGTTTGCTCCCTCGACTACGTCCTCCACGCTGATTTGCAGGTATCCGTCGTCGCCGATGCTCCCGAGGAACTCCTCCGCAAGGAGTTGCTGCCGCAGCGTGAGATTGAGCAAAGTGATTTGATCACGGAGGTGATCGGTGAGGTTGCGGGTCGCGGCTTGAACGGGTTCGTATGCCTCCCTCACCTCGAATTCGCCGCGCGATCGTCCAACATCAAATCCATCGAGGACGATCTCTTCCCAGTCGATCTCGTCCTGCTTTTCCTGCTCGGCCCGCTCCCGTTCCTGGTCCTCTGCGGTCTTCTCCGCCGACGCCTCGGGCTCTTCTTCCGATTCCGCCATCTCGAGAAACGGGTTTTCGAGGAGTTCCGTCTTGAGGTGTTGCTGGAGATCGAGGAGCGGCATGTACAGCAGATCCATCGCCTGGTACAGGCGTGGATTCATGCGCATCTCCTGTCTCATGGAGACACTCTGGTGGAGGGACGGCTTCATGCAGCGCCCTCCAGCCGATCCCGGAGACGGGCGGTGAGCGTCGGGCCGAGATACAGATCGGCGACGCTTTCGTTGAAGACGAGTTCCCGTACGGTTCCCGAGACTTGCACCTTGCCCTCGAACATGATGTAGGCGCGGTCGACGATGTCGAGTGTCTGCTCGACGTTGTGGTCGGTGATGAGCACGCCGATGCCGCGGCGTCGCAGCCCGGCGACAATCATCTGAATGTCGTGGACGGCGATGGGGTCAACCCCGGCAAAGGGCTCGTCGAGCAACATGAATCGGGGTTCCGTGACGAGGGCCCGCGTGATCTCCAGGCGCCGTCGCTCCCCACCCGACAACTTGTAGGCGGGTACTTTCCGCAGGTGCTTGATGGAGAGTTCGTCAAGGAGGGTCTCGAGGCGTTCCTGCCGCTCCGATGGTTTGAGCTTCAGGGTTTGCAGGATGGCCATGACGTTGTCTTCCACGGTGAGCTTCCGGAAGACCGAAGGTTCCTGCGACAGGTAGCCGATGCCGAGCCGGGCCCGCTTGTACATCGGGAAGGTCGACAGGTTTTCGCCGTCGATGTTGACGAGGCCGCCGTCCGGCCGGATCAGTCCCACGATCATGTAGAACGACGTCGTCTTCCCCGCACCGTTGGGGCCCAGGAGCCCGACGATCTCACCCTGCCGCAAGGTCAGGTCCACGTCGTCGACGACCGCACGCTTCCTGTACACCTTCGTGAGACCCCGAGCCGAGAGTTCGGAGGCGCCGTTCCGACCGGGGGCCGTCGTCGCCCAGCCGGATTCCGCCTTGCGGATGCTTTCCAAGGCGATCTGGATCAGCGCCTCCCTCGCCGCCGCGGGGTCGTCCACGATGGAGCGACCCAGTACGCCGGTGATGCCCAACGGCGTGTCGTCCGCTACCGGGTCGGGCAGCGCCTCCATGACGCCGTCCATGGCGAGTCGCGGCAAGACCGACTCCCGCAGGTGGCGTCGCACCTCGTCCACGGAGAGGGTCCCGGCCTGCTGCGCCGGGTCGCCGAGGCCGCTTTGCTGGTGCAGCGACAGGTAGTCCTCTCGGTAGGCCAGCGTGAGGGCGCCGAAGGTTGCCGTGCCGTCTTCCATGGCGCAGCGCAACACGGACGCGACCGCCAGCGCCAGCGACGGATCGCGGCCCTCGAAATGCGCGTCGAATTGGATGCTCATGGTCGCGGCCTCCTGCGCCGCTGCAAGTGTACGCCGTCGCTTTGGCCCCGCACGTCCACCTTGGACAACCCCAGGACGGTGAACACCGCCGTGATCTGATCGCCGCGGGAGTAGTTGATGTCGGGGACCTCTCCACCCGTCAGCGTATACACTCGGTAGAACGCCGCCGCCGTTCCGATTGCCACCAACGTGTCGAGGTAGCGTTGTTCGAACTCGGTCTCGCCGAATTTCGCGACGAGCGTGTCGCCCACGATCCAGTCGGGCTCCTCGTCGAGGGAGTCCTTGACGGACAGGGCCCGGGCCGAGCCGAAGCCGCGCAGCTCTTCCAGCTTCTGATTGGGCGAGTCGATGGCCAGAGAGTCGGCGGTGATCTGGTTAGTGGAGGACACCGCGTGGGGCCTGGAGGTCGCACCCCAGGCATGGCCCCCCTGTACCCGATCGTCCGCGATGGCGAACTCCACCGTGTCGGCCGTGATGGTGAAGTCGGCACTTTGCGCCTCGGCCGAGTCTTGGGCCTGTACCCAGTTCAGTTGATTGTCCACCGATGTGAACACCACCACCCGACCCCGCAGGTCGTATCCGGTGGAGTCGCTCCCGCCGCCCTGCACCGAGGCGCCCCCGACCAGACGTCCGGCGTTGGACGCCAACGCGAGGGCGGCGCTGTCCGCCGCGGCGTGAAAGTCGCTGCGGTCCACCTTCACGTCGCCCGTGGCCCATGCCGCATCGTTGCCCCGGAGGCGGACGGTGTCCCCGACGATCAGGTAGGGCTCGACGCCCGCGGTATCGGGGGTCCCCCAGTACTCCACCACGGGGCGGTCGGGGGCCACGAGCTCGGTGGTGTCACGGAGCAAGGGAACCGCCCGCCAATACGTGAGGCGGGGCCCCACCAACACGGTGCCGTTGGCCAGGTTGACCAACCGCACGCGCCCGTAGGCTTCCAACCGCTCGTCCTCCAGGAAATACTTGGCGGAGTCGGCATTGAGCACCACCGTAGTGTCGCGAAACCGCACGGCGCCGACCATGTCGACGCGGCCCAGGTCGTGAAACATGGCCACGCTGTCCGATCGCATGGTGGTTTCCTGGTCCACGCAGTGCGCCCGAACGTCGCCCCACGCGTAATCCCGCGTGACAGGCACGCGCTGCCGATAATACTCGTCGGCGCGGTCCATCACGGCCTCACACGGGATCTTGCCCTGTGCGGCGGCCGGTGACACCGGCAACACGGTGGCGGCGGTGCACACCGCGACGGCCATGAGATTGGCTCGCATCAGTTGCGCACCCGTCCTTCTCGGGGATTGGTCACGCGCACGTTCCGAAAATCGCGATCTGCCGAAAACCCGCTTCCCTCCAAATGCTCGTCCGCACTGTCGAACACGAACGGCTCGTCGGTCGCGAGGCGGTCGGACACCTGATCGTACTCCAACTTGGACGAGGTGAGGCGCCGCCCGTCGGGTGTGGTGCCCACCACGTTGGAGCGGGCCACCATGTCGCCCGTCCGGTAGTCGTACGTGCCCCAGTCTGCGGTGATGCGGGAGCTCTCCACTCCCTCGGTCGAAAAGAAGATCACCGTGAGCTGCCGCAACTCCACCGATTGTTGCGCGTCGTAGTAGTACCCGGTGTCCGCCTCGATGCGCACCCGGCGCAACCCCTCGTTCGAGATATTGTGCTCGATCCCGAAGGCGGTCTGATCGGCCGAGTCCCCCTCCATGACAGTGGTGGGTGGGCCCTCGACCCCCCGGCACGCCAAGGCGACCACGGCATATGCCGACACGGCGAGGCACGTCCCGGTGCTACGAAGCATTGGTCGTGCTCGGAATGCCGCCCCGGGCGCTCACGTAGCGCTCCACGGCAGTGTCCCATTCCCCCCTGGCGCGCAAGAATTGCTCGATGAACTCCCGGACCGCCCCGCGCCCTCCGGCGGCCTCGGTGATGTAGTGCGCCACTCGGCGCACCTCGGGGACGGCGTTCCGCACCGCCACCGGGAGTCCCACCCTCGTGAGGATGGGGAGATCCGGCAGGTCGTCTCCCACGAAGGCGACCTCGTCCCATGACAGGTCGTGACGCCCCAGGATGTCCTCGAACGCCGGGAGCTTCTGGGCCGCATCGTCCTGAAAGACCTCCTCGATCTCCAATTCCGCGGCCCTGAGCGCCGTCGCACGGGATATCCTCCCGCTGACGACGGCGGTCTTGAGGCCGGATTCCCGCAACAGCCGCATCCCGACGCCATCTTGTATGTCGAATCGCTTGAGCTCCACCCGCTCGGACCCCGCCATACCGGTATACACCCCAGCATCGGTGAGGACTCCATCCACGTCGAACCCCACGAGGCGGACACGGTTGGCGACGGTAGGATCGATCATACTCGCTCCCTCACCCCCCGCGCCGCCTCCCACACGTCCAACGCCCGCATTACCAGGGTTTCCAACTCGGCCAGCGGCCACATGGTGTCTGCGTCACTGGGGGCCGAAGCCGGGTTTGGGTGCGTCTCGAGGAAGAACCCATCGGCCCCCGCCCCGGCCGCCGCCATCAGCAAACCGGCAACATGCTCCCGGGCGCCCCCTGAGGACCCGTCCGCCCCCCGTCCCGGCCGCTGCACGGCGTGGGTGGCGTCGAAGAGCACCGGACACCCTGTGGCCTCCCGCAACGCCACAAAGTTGCGCATGTCGACCACCAGGTCGCCATAGCCGAAGAAGGTCCCCCGTTCCGTCACGGCGACCTCGGCCCCCCCGGCGGCACGCACTTTGTCGGCTGCCTGCTCCATGCCATCCGGCGCCATCCACTGCCCTTTCTTGATATTCACCGGCTTTCCACTCTGGCCGGCGGCGGTGAGGAGGTCGGTCTGGCGGCACAGGAAGGCGGGAATCTGCAGGGCATCCACCACCTGGCTGACCGGCGGGATCTGGTGGACTTCGTGGACGTCGGTGAGGACCGGCAGGTGCGTCTCGTCCCGCACCTGTTGGAGGAGCTCCAGGCCGCGCTCCAGGCCGGGGCCCCGGGGCGCCTCGGCACTCGACCGATTGGCCTTGTCGAAGCTCCCCTTGAATAGGACGCGAAGGCCGAGCTTGGCATGAAGCTCGGCCAGGGATTCGGCCACGGTCAGGTTGAGGTCGGCACCCTCGAGGGCGCAGGGACCCGCAACCAGCACGGGCGGTGGCAGCCAACTGAAGCTCATCTCACGTCCGGGCTCCCGATTCCACGAGACCGCCCTGATCCGCCCCTTGCCGTTTCCGCTCCAAGGCCGCGCCCACGAAGCTCGCGAACAGCGGGTGCGGGCGCGCGGGACGCGAGCGGAGCTCCGGGTGGAACTGGCAGCCGATGAACCACGGGTGGTCGGGAAGCTCGATCAACTCCACCAGGGATCCGTCCGGCGAGACCCCCGAGCAGCGCAGTCCGAACTCCTCGAACTTGTCCCGATACTTGTTGTTGACCTCATAGCGGTGGCGGTGCCGTTCGTTGACCTCGTCTGCTCCATAGATCCGGGCCGCCCGGGATCCTTCCCGCAACCGGCACGGGTACGCGCCGAGGCGCATCGTGCCGCCCATGGCGTCGGCGTCGAGGACCTCCCGTTGCTCGCTCATCAGCGAGATGACTGGATTGGCGCACTCCGTCTCGAATTCGCTGGAGTTCGTTTCCTCGAGGCCGCACACGTTGCGCGCGAACTCGATGATGGCCGTCTGCAGCCCGAGACAGATGCCGAAGAACGGGAGTCCGTGCTCCCGTGCCCAGCGCACCGCCTCGACCATCCCCTCCACACCGCGTTCCCCGAAGCCACCCGGGATCAGCAGCCCATAGTATCCCTCGAGGACGTTCTCATTCTCTCCGGACTCGAATCGGGCACTGGTGATCCACTCCAGATCCACGCCCACGTCGTGGGCGATCCCACCGTGGACCAGGGCCTCTCGAATGGACGTGTACGAGTCGGTGAGGTCGGTGTACTTGCCGACGATGGCGATCTTCACCCGCTCGGACGGTTCGAGCACCCGCTTGACCATCGCACTCCACTTCCGAAGGTCCGGTTCTTTCGTCTCCAACGCCAACCGCCGGCACACCTCCCGGTCCAGTCCCTGGGCGTGCAGCATCAGCGGCACCTCGTAGATCGAGGACGCCGTGGTGCTTTCCACGACACACCCGAAATCCACGTTGCAGAACAGAGCGATCTTCCGTTTGATCTCCTCGGACAAGGAGTGGTCGCTGCGGCAGATCAAAAAGTCCGGTTGGATTCCAATCTCCATGAGCTCTCGGACGGAGTGCTGTGTGGGTTTGGTCTTCAGCTCCCCGGTTGCCGAGATGTACGGCAGGAGTGTGAGGTGGATGACCAGGGCGTTCTCCCGACCCACTTGCTGGCGGAACTGTCGAATGGACTCCAAGAACGGCAAGGACTCGATGTCACCCACCGTACCGCCGATCTCGGTGATGACCACGTCGTGCTCGCCCCCGAGGCGGCGAATGCCGCTCTTGATCTCGTCGGTGATGTGGGGAATGACCTGCACCGTGCTCCCGAGGTATTCCCCACGTCGCTCCTTGGTGATCACGTTCAGGTACACCCGGCCCGTCGTGACATTGTTCATCTGGGAGAGCGATCGGTCGATGAACCGCTCGTAATGGCCGAGGTCCAAATCCGTCTCTGCCCCGTCGTCGGTGACGTACACCTCGCCGTGCTGGAAGGGCGACATGGTGCCGGGATCGACATTGATATAGGGGTCGAACTTCTGGATGGTGACACTCAGCCCACGCTCGACGAGCAGACGTCCCAGTGACGCCGCGGCAATGCCCTTGCCCAACGACGAGACCACACCACCGGTGATGAAGATGTATTTCGTTGCCACTCGTGTTCCCTTCTAGTGGAAGACTTCCGTCAATGCTCTCGCCCGCTCCAAATCCGCCAGCGTATCGATCCCCGGCGGCACCGGCTCGTCCAACCGGTGCACTACTATCGACTCCCCGTAGGACATGGGTCGCAACTGCTCCAAACCCTCTTCGATCTCGGCCGGGACGGGCTCGCTGGATACCCACCGGCGCAACGCATCGGGCCGATAGGCGTACAACCCGACGTGGTGCAACACCTCGGCCTCCCTCACGTCCGGCAGCGGACGCGGGCCGCGGGAAAACGCCAATGCTCGTCCATTCTCGTCCACGAAGACCTTCACCGTGTCCCGGTCGGCCAGTGCCGCGGCGTCTGCCGGTGCCCCGGCGGTTCCCACGTTCGCCCCTCGGGTGACGCCGGCGATGGCCCCGGTGACTGCCCCCAAGGGCACGAAGGGCTCGTCCCCCTGGACGTTCACCACAATCTCGGCGTCGGAGAAGCGCAACAGGGCCGCCACGGAGGCGGTGCGCTCCGTCCCGCTGGAGCACGCCCCGGTTCCCACCACCGCCTCGGCGTCCAGGTCCCCAACAACATCGGCAACCCGCTGGTCGTCGGTGGCCACCACCACCCGGTCTGCCACGCCGAAGTCCAGCACGCGCTGGGTGACGAGTCGGATGAGGGGCTGATCAGCGATGGTTTGGAGGGGTTTGTGTGGAAGCCGGGAGGAACCGATACGAGCCGGAATCACACACAGGATACGCATGGTCAAACATAGTCAGGGACGGAAGCCCTGTCAAAAGTCGTGCCGCGGCCGCGAGATGGGGAAACTACGGGAACGTAACCTTATGTCAGCCTAAAAGTTACAACTTCCAGCTCAGGATGTAAATGGGTCGATTTCTGGGGCGTTCAGGGGTCGCCGGCTAGGGTAGACTGATGCGGAATCCCGCCCCTATTCGGCCCCCCCAGAGAGCCTGCACCTCGAGTTCCTCCGGGAAATCCCACAGCATGGCCGCCACGAAGGCTTCCGCCGCGGAGATGAGGTGGTTGAACGCGATCAAGATCGCCCAATCCTGAATCTCGTCGCGCTTGGCCTCGACCCGCTCCACCGATTCGGGGTCGTCTTCGGTCTGGACCTGTTCCAGGTAGTTGAGTTGGTGCATGGACTTGAAGGTCATCGTGAGGGCGAGACCCTCTATCAGGACGAAGAACGCCCCGGTACCGGGACGGTCCAGGATTGATTGGCCCCATCCCGGCAGCAGCAGCGACCGGAACGCCGCTCCCGCCGGGGAGACGGGCGGGCGGAACCGGAAAGGGTCCACGGTGACGGTGTCATCGGGGTTCGGCGGGCGGACCGGAACCGTCGTAATCTGGGCTGCCGCGGCCACGGGGGCCGCAGTCGTGAGGGTCAGGAGGAGGACGACGAGGCGCATGGTCACTCCTCATTCTCCCCTTTCCCCCAAATGTTCCGGACCAGCACGGTGATGACCGGAATGCTCACCACGAGGATCAGCCCCTCCAGGAAGCCACTCGAGCCCACGTCGGTGGTGAGGTCGTCCAGGGCGGCCCAGTCCAAGGCCAGCATGCCCAGGAGCGCCCCGATCAAGCCCGGACGCCTGGCCGACGCGATCAGGTCGCGGGATTTCTTCGTCACGAGGGGATGTTCGCCGGACATGGGCACAATCTAACGGCTCATGCGGCCTGCCACCCGTCTTTAGCCTGCTGTCAACGGTCCTCTGCGATCCGCAGCCTGAAACAGATGTCGCACTCGCATTCCTGTGGGTGCTTGTTCTCGAGCACCAGCCTCCACAACTCCTCCGTCAGCCAGTCGAATCGGTTCTGGGCGAGGACCAATTCCTCCTGCCGGAACTCGTTCCAATCCTGCCGACCGACGTACCGGAGATGTTCCAGGAAGTCGTCGATGGTCTTGCGAAGCTGTGTCGCCGTGCGATGCCGGGTGTGCTCCGCATCGTTGGGCGGCGTGGATGAAATCTCCATGGTCGTGCCTCCGGTAGCCTGGCGATCTCCGAGGCCTCCCGGCCTGGGACCCATGGCTTTGCGTCCCGCGGTTACCCGCGGTTTGCCTTTGTCAGTGGCGCCGACTGTCCGTCGGGTGCCATAAGGAAGAGGAAAATGCCTCTCTACCCGAGTCTAGTGTAAACCTTTTATACACAAGGGTCAGTGACCCCTGGCACACCGAGTCTGGTCATTCCTTCAGAGAGGACCTGCTTGGGGCCGGCCAGCCCCCCTGGGGTGTCTCTACTGCGGGTGGGACTATCCGTGGCACGCTCTTAAGGCTGTGTCCTGGTTGGAGTGCGCGGGCTAAGTGACATCAATCTGAGCTATGGTGGGGCTCACCTCCTGGGTGTACCGGAGCCCCTCGAGCAATCGGTTCGTGCCGCTCAGCACCGCCCTGACGGCTGCGTGTGGCAGACCATCCCTACTGGTGAGGGAGAAGCCCGCCAGGGTCTTCGATTCATTCTGCCAGCGGGCGGAGAGGGCGACGATCACAGCCGGAACATCGAGGACAGTGAAGCACTGGAGGTCCAGAATCTCAAAGGCGGATCGTTCGGTGCCGACCAAGTGCCGGAGTGCGTCCCCTGTGGCTTTGGCGGCGCACCGGACCTGGTCCAACCCGCTCCCGTCGGCACTTCCGACGTATTGCTGTCCCAGGAAGGCCAACGTAACGGTGGCACGGATGCGATCGTCTGGGAGCTGTTCCAGATCCAGCTGGACGAACGACGCTCGGCGACGGCCTGGTTGAGTGGTCATTATTCTGTCCAGAAAAGGAGCTGCCTATAGGATGCCGTCTAGGACAGAAACGTTACAGTGGAGTTATTGAGACGCCCCTAGAGCACATCAAACCGTCTGAGGTATTTCAGGCAGTCATTCTCGCTAGCCTCGTCGTCCTCCAACAGATCCGAGCCGTCAGGTACGCGGGTTGTCACCGGGGATTGAAAAACGGCGCCTCACACGGGATGTGCAAAGCGCCGTAAGTCATTGTGGCGGGAGCGTGTGGGAATCGAACCCACCGGAGCCGCCTAAGGCACCTCCCAACGGTTTTGAAGACCGTGCAAGCCACCAGGCCAAATCCGCCCCCGCGTGTTTCTACCCCGTGCGCGCGATGGCGTCGATCTCCACCCGTACGTCTTTGGGTAGTCTCGCCACCTCAACGGCCGCCCGGGCAGGCCGGTGATCGCCGAAGTGGCGCGCGTACTCCTCATTCATCGCGGCAAATTCCGACATGTCCTTGAGGTAGACCGTCGTCTTCACGACTTGTTCCAGGCTGCTTCCCGCGGCCTCCAACAGACCGGCGAGGTTGGCGAGCACGAGATCGGTCTGCTCGGTGATGGTCTCCCCCACGATTTCCATGCTCTCGGGTTCGAGGGGAATCTGTCCCGAACAGAACACCAGGTCGCCGACGATCATCGCCTGACTGTACGGCCCGATCGCCTGCGGGGCTTTGTTGGTCGCTACCGGTTTCATCAGAAGAGTCCCTCGATTACGCCGTCGGCTGTCACGCGCATCTTCTCTGCGGCGGGTGTCTTGCCGAGACCGGGCATGGTCATGATGTCTCCCGCCAACGCCACCACGAATCCCGCTCCAGCCGAAGGATACATGTCGCGGATGTTGATGCGGAAACCTTCCGGTGCCGCCAGGAGCGCTGGATTGTCGCTGAAGGAGTACTGGGTCTTCGCGATGCAGATCGGGGTCTCGCCCAAGCCAAATTCAGTTAGCTGCTTCGCCTTGCGCAGCGCGGTCGCCGAGAAATCCACACCGTCGGCGCCGTAGATCTCCTTCGCGATGGTTTCGATCTTCTCGACGATGGACTTCTTCTCGTCGTAGATCGGGTTGAAGTTGGCATGTTCCTTCTCGAGCACGTCGAGAATCTCTTTCGCGAGTTCGATGCCGCCGGCGCCGCCGTCTTCCCAGACGTTGCACAGGGCCACACGCGCGCCCCGTGCCTCGCATCCCTTCCGGACCACCGCGAGCTCTTCGTCGGGCCCCGCTCGACGGCGTCGGGGTCCGGCTCGGTGAGTTTGTTCTTGGGCGCGCCGCCGTGGAGCTTGAGGGCCCGGACGGTGGCGACGATGACCGCAGCCTCGGGCTTGAGGTCACCGGCCCGGCATTTGATGTCAAAAAACTTCTCGGCGCCCAAATCGGCGCCGAACCCGGCCTCCGTCACGACGATGTCCGCGAGCCGCAACGCCATCTTGGTGGCGATGATGGAATTGCAGCCGTACGCGATGTTGCCGAACGGCCCGCAGTGCACCAGGGCCGGTCCCCCCTCCAGCGTCTGCACCAGGTTGGGCTGTAGCGCGTCCTTCAACAGGAGTGCCATTGCCCCAGGCGCCTTCAGCTCCCGAGCTCGCACCGGTTGGCGGTCCCGCGTGAGGCCCACCATGATGTTCCCCAGCCGCTCCTCCAGGTCCGCTGGGTCCCGGGACAGCCCCAGGATGGCCATGATCTCGCTGGCCGGCGTGATGACGAAGTGC
This sequence comes from Gemmatimonadota bacterium, assembly GCA_039589615.1. GTDB lineage: Bacteria > Gemmatimonadota > Gemmatimonadetes > Gemmatimonadales > GWC2-71-9 > B3T1B10. The sequence goes on along the minus strand of JBDHHA010000091.1, from coordinate 16,622 downwards.
TCTTCCCGGGGCACGCCACCCAATGGGCCGCCCAACCCCACGATGATGCTGCGGAGGGCCCGGTCGTTCATGTCCATCGTGCGGGGCCACGTAATGCGGCGCTGGTCGAGCCCCGTGGCGTTTCCCTGGTGAAGGTGATTGTCCAGCATCGCAGACAAGAGGTTGTGTGCGCTGGAGATGGCGTGGAAATCCCCGGTGAAGTGCAGGTTGATCTCGTCCATGGGGACGACCTGCGCGTACCCGCCGCCGGCGGCGCCACCCTTGATGCCGAACACCGGTCCGAGGCTCGGCTCGCGGATGCAGAGCGCGATGCTCTTGCCCAGTTGCTTGAACGCTTGGGCGACACCGACGGCCACGGTGGACTTCCCTTCCCCCGCTGCCGTCGGGTTGATGCCTGTGACTAGGACCAGCCGGGCGCGAGGAGTGCGCGATGTCATTGCCTCCAGCTTGATCTTGGCCTTGTTGTCACCGTAAGTGATGATCTCGTCGGGACGCAGCCCCAGGTCGGCGGCGACGTCGGTGATGGGACGCAGCTTGGCGTCTTGCGCGATTGCGATATCTGTTGGGACGGTCTTTGTAGTCATGGTCTTTTTGTTATGTGCATGCGGGTTCCGAAACACTCCATAGCGTTTCGCGTGGTTTGTTCCTCGATGTCATGCGGATCTTGCGCGCGAATCTCCGCGACTCTCAGTGCGACTTCGCGGACGAACACCGGCTCGTTACGTTTGCCCCGGTGCGGCGTCGGGGCAAGGTACGGCGCGTCGGTCTCGACGAGCAGTCGGTCGGACGACACGCTGCGGACCGCCTCCATGTCCTTCCACGATTTGAAGGTCACCATGCCGCTGAACGATACGTACGCATTAGCGGCCAGGGCGACGTCCAGGACATCGGCGCCCGAGCTGAACGAATGCAGAATATACGTTGCGTCGGTATCTCGGAGCATGGCGGCCATGTCCGCATCGGCTGAGCGGGAGTGGACCACCACCGGGAGACCGAGCCGGGCGCCCAAGTCGAGCTGCGCTGCGAACGCCGTGCGCTGGGCTTCGCGCGGCGAGTACTCATAATGATAATCAAGTCCAGTCTCACCGACGGCGACGACCTTGGGGTGGCTGAGAGCCTCCTCGGTCTTGGCGGCGACGTCGGCGTTCCACGTCGAAGCCTCGTGGGGATGCACCCCCGCCGTGGCGGAGAGCTCGAAGCGTTCGGCCAGGTCGATGGCCTGCAGGGTGGCGGCCTCGGAGTCCGCCACGACCACGATGTGCTCGACCCCCGCCGCCCGGCTTCGCTCAACGACCTCAGCCCGGTCTGTGTCGAACTGGTCGGCGCCGAGATGGCAGTGGGTGTCGACTAGCACACGGGTTGAGCTATCTCTTGGCCCTTTTCTCGGCCCTGCCCTTGTTCCTGCTCTTGCTCGCCGCGGCCGTGGCCTTGCCCTTGTCTTCCGACTCGACGACGGTGGGCCCGCCCGAGTAGGCCCGGGCACCACGCACGTCCTCACCCGGCCATTTCTGCTCCACGAGGAGGAGAACCGGTGAGGCGATGAAGATCGAGGAGAACGTTCCCGCCACGATCCCGAATGTCATGACCATGGCGAAGCCGCGCAGCACTTCCCCACCCAGAATGACCCAGGCGAGGGTGGCGGCGATGGTGGTGCCCGACGTGAGCACCGTGCGTGGCAGAGTCTCGTTGATGCTCCGGTTGAGAATCTCGTAGAGGTTTCTTCGCTTGAACTTGTGGAGGTTCTCTCGTACGCGGTCGAACGTGACAATAGTGTCGTTGACCGAATATCCCACGATGAAGAGCAGCGCTGTGGCCACTGCGAGTGTGACCTCGATGTCCAGGAATGCCAAGAATGCCAGCGCGCTCAGAATGTCGTGAATGGTCGCCGTGACCGCCCCGATGGCGAATCGCCATTCCATGCGGATCGACAAGTAGATGAAGATGGCGCCGAACCCCATGAGGATGGCCAGTACGGCCTTTTGCCGCAGCTCGCTTCCCACCTTGGGTCCGATGGCTTCGGTGCGTACGATCTCGTAGCCGTCGTCACCGAAGGCGCCCGCCAGCGCCACGTCGATGGCCCTCGCCGTAGCCTGCGTGGATTCCTCGTCCACGTCCGCTCGGGGATCGAGGCGGGCACGAATGAGGAACTCGTTGGGCGCGCCGAAAGTCGTGATTTCCGGGTTGGCGATGCCCGCACCCTCCAACACGGAGCGGATTTCGCCCGTGTTGATGGCATCCGAGTTCGCCGTGAGCTCGATGAGCGTTCCGCCGGTGAACTCGATGCTCTGGTTGACGCCACGTATGCCCAGCAACAACAGGCCCGGAATCATGAAGGCCAACGCCATGATGATCGATCGCTGGCGGACCCCGAGGAAGTCGTAATCGGCTTTGTCAAAGAAACGAATCATTTAGATCGACAACTCCGCGGCAGCCGAGCGGCGCTGCAGCCAGACAAGGAACAGGGTTTTCGTGACGAAGACGGCCGTCACCAGCGACGCCACGATGCCGATGATGAGCGTCACGGCGAATCCCTTGACGGGCCCCGTTCCGAACTGGAAGAGGAACGCAGCGGTAATCACGGTGGTGAGATTGCCGTCGATGATGGCGGGCATGGCATGGTCGAACCCCGAGTCGACCGCCACCCGGGGGGAACGGTTGAGGGCCAGCTCCTCGCGGATGCGTTCGAAGATGAGGACGTTGGCGTCCACGGCGAGACCGAGGGACAGCACGAACCCGGCGAGGCCCGGGAGCGTGAGGGTCGTGCCCAGGGTCGCCAACCCCCCGAGGGTGAACAACACGTAAAACGACAAGGCGACGATCGCCATGATTCCGGCGAGGCGGTAGTATACCGCCACGATGCCGATCACCAGGGCGACGGCCACGATGCCGGCCAATCGGCCCGCTCGAATCGAGTCCTCCCCGAGACTCGCTCCCACGCTCCGCTCCTCCACGATCTGGATGGGCGCCGGGAGCGCCCCCGCTCGGAGCACCAGAGCCAGGTCCTGTGCGTCCTGAATACTGGCGTTTCCCAGCTCGATCTGGCCGCGGCGGCGGATCTGGCTACGGATGACCGGCGGCTGGCCCTGCACCCTGCCGTCCAGCACGATGGCCATGAAGTCCTGGACGTGCTCCGCCGTCGCCCGACCGAATATCCGGCCGCCGGCGCGGGTCATCTCGAAGCTGACGATGGCCTGATTGTACGTGGGATCGAGTCGCGCCTGGGCGTTGGCGAGGCGCTCCCCGGTGATGATCGGGCGGGATTCCACGGCGTAGAGGCCGCGGTACAGGCGTCCGGCCAGGGACATGGGTTCCCTGCCCCAGAGCACGCTGATGCCCCGGGGAACATTGCGGATGAACTCCTCGTGCGCCAAGAGCTGGGTCACGCGGGGAACTTCCTCCTCGGCGACGAAGAACTCGCCGGCGATCCCGCCGGGGCTGCTGAGGAGGTATCGGGTGAACACCGCTTGGGTGGGGGCCTCGGCGGCCACATCCGCCGCAACATCCAGGGAATCAGCCGCCACGGAATCCGGCACTTCTGGCGTGGTATCCGCTGCCGCTCCGAGGATCTGCTGGATCGCCGTCTGACCGGTCACTGCCGCTGTGGTATCCTCATCCACCGTGACGCCGGCACGGAACAGGGCCCGGTCGATCCGGTCGAAGGCGCCTTCGAAGAGACCCTGCATGTCGGTGATGCGGAACTCCAGAAAGGCCGATCGCTCGACGATCTCCTTGGCGCGTTCCGGATCGTCGATGCCCGGAAGCTGGATGATGATCCGGTCGGCTCCCTCCTTCTGGATGAGAGGCTCGGCGACACCGAATTCGTCGATCCGGCTCCGGATGACCGTCTCCGCCCGGTCGAGGGCGTCGCCGGGGTTCGTCACCGGGCCGCCACTCTGGTCGATTTCCACGGCCAAGTGCATGCCACCTTGCAGATCGAGACCCAGGTTGAGCCCCCACTGGGTCTCGGTGGAGTCCACGCCCGCTTCCGTGGTGCCCACGATCACCTCGCGGGGCCTCAGGCCCCATCCGGCCATGGCCACCAGCACCACAATGAAGATCAGCCGATTGCGTATGCTCGACATTACTAACTGCCTAACGCTGAAGAATTTGGATAAGTAGCGGCCCCGTGGGGGCCTGTCAACGCGCCCTTGGCCGCCTCCAGATCACGGCCGAGCTGGTCCTCCAGGGACTGAATGTCGGGGAAGCTCATCACGTCCCGGAGCCGTCTCATCCAGGAGATCTTTACCGACACATCGTACAGGTCGATATCCACGTCGAAGAGGTGAATCTCCAAGGTTCTGTCCCGCTCTCCGAACGTGGGGCGTGGCCCCTGGTGCATCATGCCGCCGGCACTGCCGTCCCGCCACTCTGCTTGCACTGCGTATACCCCGTCCGGGGGCAAGAGCTTCCTCGGGTTGGTGACGGCGAGATTGATGGTGCGATACCCGAGCTTCCGTCCCCGGGCCGATCCTCGAATGACCGGAGCCGTGATGGAGTAGGGTCGTCCCAGGAGATCTTGGGCGGTCTCCAAGTCCCCACCGGCCACCGCCCGGCGCACCAGCGTGGATGAAGCCGGCCGATTGCCCACCGACACCGCACCGATGACATCGACCGTGAATCCCAGCGTGCCGCCGAGCTCCCGGACCAGCGCTTCACCCCCCGACCTTCCCCGTCCGAATCCATGGTCGTGGCCGATCACCAGCTCTTCCATTTGAAATCGGTCGATGAGGAGGCGCACGAAATCCTCCGGCGAATACTGGGAGAGAGCCCTCGTGAACGGCAGGAACACCACGAGGTCGAGTTCCCCCTGGGCCAGAATCTCCAGCCGCTCGTCCCCGACGGTGAGCAGCCGGGGGGCGGCCTGGGGGTTCACGACCTCCAGCGGGTGCGGCTCGAACGTCACCAAGACGCTGCGGCGGTCGTCGCGCCGGGCCCGGGCCGCGATCTCCCGGAGGATGGCCCAGTGCCCCAGGTGGATGCCGTCGAACGTGCCGACGGTCACCACCGAGCCCCGCTCGTCTCCCCATGGTACGTTCGTCACTGGGCCAGCACCACTCGAGGTTGGAGCCTGTCGCCGTCGGCCTCGGCGATGGCGATCAGTTCGTCTCCGTCGACGAGGGCCACGTGGCCCACCACGTCGCCGGAGGTTGCAATGGCCCGGCCGTGGCGCACGGATTCTCGCTCGTCGAAACCCACCGGCACAGCATGCAGGTGGGCCACCGCGTGGAGTGGGGGCCGCACCTGTTCGGCGCGCACCTCGTCGACGGGCAATGCATCATCGATGGAAAACGGGCCCACCGCGGTGCGCCGGAGCTGTGAGAGATGGGCCCCGCATCCCAACCGTTCCCCGAGATCGCGGGCGAGGGAGCGGATGTACGTGCCGCTACTCACCAGCGACTCGAAGGTGACGTTCTCGCCCCGCAGGTCCGTGAGCGTGAACGAGGAGACTTCGACATCCTGCATCGGGATGTTCGTGTCCTCGCCACGCCGGGCGAGGCGATAGGCCCGCTGCCCGCCGAGCTTCTTGGCCGAGAAGGCGGGAGGCCGCTGTTGTCGCGGACCGAGGAATCCACTCATGGCGTTTTCAACGTCGTCCCTCGTAAGGTCCTGCCAGATCGCCGACGTTCCCGTTACGGTCCCCGTGGGATCGTCGGTATTGGTGGTCGTCCCCAGCGTGATGACGCCGCGATACGCTTTGGTCAACCCGACGAGGAACGGGGCGAGCCTCGTGGCGCGCCCCACCAGGATCACCAGGAGGCCCGAGGCAAAGGGGTCGAGCGTACCGGTATGTCCCATGCGCCGCACACCCAGTGCGCGGCGGAGGGCGGCCACGATGTCGTGAGACGTCGGACCGGCCGGTTTGTCGATGAGCAGGTATCCGTCGTTCAGGATTCCGGTTCGTCCTGGTGGATATCGGTGAGGATTTGGTCGATCCGGCGCGCGTGCTCGAGACCGCGATCGACGACGAAGCGTAGCTCGGGTGTGGCCCGAAGGTCGGCGGCCCGTGCCACCAGCGAACGGAGATACCCGCTCGCGTGCTCCAACCCCGCGAGAGCTTCCGCCCTTTCCTGTTCGTCGCCCATGATGCTCACCCGCACCGTCGCCACCGAGAGGTCGTGCGTCACGGTGACGCCGGTGACGGTGACGAAGCCGATCCTGGGGTCCTTGAGGCGCGTGGTGAGCGCCTGGGCGAGGATCTGCTGGATCAGTGTGGCCACGCGATCTTGCCGGTGGCTCCCGCGAGCTCTCATACCATACTCATGTGGGAGTCGATGATGCGGGCCAACGGTTCGTGCTCGACCAAGTTGTCAGCCGCACCGAGAACCGACTCGGCGTGTTGGCGGTCGGTGGCGACAACGCAGCATGACAGCTCGGCGCGTTGCCAGCGATCCTGATGATTCGTTTCGGCCACGGAGACATTGAACCGGTTGTGCAGGCGGTCCTTCAGGCTCTTCATGATCCGGCGTTTGTCTTTGAGCGACTGGCAGCCGTTGAGATGCAATTCCCACGTCACGACTGCGACAACCACCTGACTATTCCTTGGACGCTCCGGCCGTTTCCAGCGTTCGGGCGATCTCCTCGACAGTGTACGCCTCGAACAGGTCACCCACTTTGATGTCGTTGAAGTTCTCGATGCTCATGCCGCACTCCAGACCGTCCTTGACTTCTCGGACGTCCTCTTTGAAGCGCTTGAGGCTTGCCAGGGCCCCGTCGTAGACCACGACACCGTCCCGGGTCAGCCGAATCTTGGCGTTTCGTTTGATGACGCCGTTCCGCACGACGCAACCGGCAATCACGCCGATGCTGGAGATCTTGAACGTCTGGAGCACCTCGGCATCGCCCAACACCACCTCTCGCTGCTCCGGCGTCAAAAGCCCCTCGAGGGCGGAGCGCACATCTTCCACCGCCTCGTAGATCACACGGTATGAGCGCACGTCGACCTGCTCCCGCTCGATGGCGCTCCGCGCGTTGGCATCCGGCCGGACGTGGAAGCCGACGATAATGGCGTCAGACGCCTTGGCGAAGAGCACGTCGCTCTCGCTGACGGCCCCGATGCCCCGGTGTATGACCTCCACCTGCACTTCGTCCGTCGACAGATTGGCGAACGCGTCGGCGAGAGCCTCCGCGGGGCCGCCCTGGTCGGCCTTGATGATGATCTTGAGTGCTTGGACCTTTCCGGCTTCGAGCTGCTTCGACAGGTCTTCCAGACTCACGCCGCGGGATGTGCGGCGATGCGCCGCTTCCCGATGCAATCGCTGCCGCTTTTGCGCGATATCTCGGGCCTCGGTCGCGTTGGCAACAACGGTCAGCGGATCTCCGGCCACGGGGACTTCGTTGAATCCCAAGACTTGCACCGGTATGGATGGCCCCGCGGCCTTCACCTTACCGCCCCGTTCGTCGAACAACGCCCGCACTTTCCCCGCCAGGTGACCACAGATGAAGTTGTCGCCTTGTTGGAGGGTTCCCTGCTGGACGAGAATCGTCGCCACCGGGCCCTTCCCCGGATCCAGCGTGCTTTCCACCACGATCCCGCTGGCGGCCTTGTCCGCATTCGCCTTCTTGTCGAGCATGTCGGCCTGCAGCAGGATCTTCTCCAACAGCTCGTCGACGCCGTCGCCGGTCTTGGCGGAGATCGCCGAGGAGATCGTTTCGCCGCCGAAGTCTTCGAGGATCACTTCGTGTTGCAGGAGACCTTGTTTGACCTTCTCCACGTCGGCGGAGGGGAGATCGATCTTGTTGATGGCGACCACCATCGGGACGCCCGCGTTTTTGGCGTGGCTGATGGCTTCCACGGTCTGCGGCATGACTTGGTCGTCGGCCGCCACCACGAGCACCACGATGTCCGTGACTTGAGCGCCGCGAGCACGCATGGCCGTGAACGCTTCGTGGCCGGGTGTGTCGAGGAAAGTGATGACGCGGCCCTCGCCGACCTTCACGTGGTACGCACCGATGTGCTGCGTGATCCCACCGGACTCCCCGGCGATCACGTTCGTCTTTCTGATGTAGTCCAGGAGCGACGTCTTGCCGTGGTCGACGTGGCCCATGACGGTCACCACCGGGGGACGGGACTGGAGGTCTTCCGGCTTGTCCTCCGGCTCCTCGGCCACCGACTCGGGGCTGTATTCCGCTTCGCGTACGGCCTCGAAGTCGAATTCGCTGGCGATGATCTCGATCTGATCGAAATCGAGGCGTTGATTCACCGTGACCATCATGCCGAGTTCCTTGAAACAGAACGAGACGATCTCGGTGGGATTCACGCTCAGCCGCTCGGCGAGCTCCGACACGGTGACGTATTCGTTCACCCGAACGAGCGTCTTCTCCCGCTCCTTCTCTTCGGCGAGACGCTGTTCCTGGATCTCGCGGAACGTCGGCTCGTCGCCCCGACGGCGGGGGCTCTTTTTCTGTCCGGGTCCCCGGAGGCTCGCGAGTGTCCGGCTGATGTTGGCCTGGACTGCCTGCTGATCGACCTGCGTCCGTTTGGTCTTCTTGCGTTTCTTGCGATCCCGTTCCGGTGCGCCACGCCGTGCGGCCTCCTTGGGATCGGGACGCGGCGGTGCGGAGGCCGCCGGGCGCGCGGCGGCGCGGGGTGGCGGCGCGGCCTTGGACGGGGCTCGCCCCTTGGGCGCGGCCGAGGCGACGGGGCGCAAGCCGCTCGTCACAGGCGTGGGGCGGAGACCCTCGGGCAGCAGAGGAGCCGGTGGCTCCTCTGCGGCGACGGCGGGTTCCGGCTCCTCGGCGGGGGGAGGCGGCTCCGGGGCGGCCTCTGTGTCCTCCACCACGTCGGCGGCCGCGATTTCGGGCTCCGGCTCCGGGGGGGGTGTCTCGTCTTGCACGAACAGGGCGGCCGCCCGCTCTTCCAGCGACGGCTTCGGCTCGGCAGGTTCGGCCTTGGGTGCAACGATGGGCTCGATGACGTCGGCGGCCCGCTGCGCCTCATCGGCAGCCTGCTCCTCTGCCTTCGCCTCGATCTCAGCCGCCGTGCGCCGACGCCGTTTGGGACGTTTCTCGGCCGGCTTCTCCTCCGCGGTGGCTGCTTTCTTGCGGGTAGTCTTCTTTTTGGTGGTGCGCCGACGCCGCGTGGTGGACGGCTCGGTGCGCTTGCGTTTTTCCCGCTCCCAGCGAGCGCGCACGAGTGCGACCTGTCCCGCGTCGAGCGCAGACAGGTGGCTACGGACGTGAATGTCCATATCGGCGAGCAGCTTTAGCAGTTGCTCGGTCGGTACGGCAAACTCGGCCGCGAGATCGTGTATTCGCGTCTTCGACACCTCGTAACCCTCCTACAATCCAACTTCTGCAGTTTGGTCCTGGATGCCCGCGGCCAGATCAGCATCGCGAACACCAACGGCTTGGACCGACCCACGCCCAACGGCGCGTCCCAGATCATCTGCGCCCGGCCCGACCACGTATGGCACGCCCCGCGCCCTGGCGAGGCTGAGCACCTTGTCCTCGGTGCGCGAACTGTGATCGCTGGCCACCACGACCAGCCTCAACTGGCCGCGCTGTAGAGCGGCCCGAACACCACCTGTTCCTACGACGATCGCCCCGGCCCGCATTCCGAGGCCAAGCAGCCCCAGGGGCGCCCCGGTCATCAGGCCGTTGGCGTCGGCTCGGTCTCCGCGTCCGACGCTTCTTCCGAATCGGCCGCCGTCGCAGAGTCGTCTGCGGCGGGCGTCGCCTCTTCAGTGGCAACGTCTTCGCTCACCGTCTCCGCCGCAGCTTCAACAGTCTCCTCGGCTGCCATGTCCGCGGTCGCCGGGTCGTCGGTTGCCTCGGCGGCCACCGTCTCACCGTCCTCGGCCGGCGTACCCGCCGAGAGATTCTCCTCGGTCACCTCGGACAGAAAGCCCATCAGCACGTCGACGCTCTCGTCGCTCATACCTTCGATGTTCAGCACATCCGCCCGCTCGAGATCCAGGATGTCGCGCAGCGACTTGTACCCTGCCGCCAGCAGTGTGTCGACGAGCTCTACAGGGAATCCCCGCAACTCGCCGAGCTGCACGTCGGCGACCAAGTCTTCGGTCGGCTCCAAAGGCGCAAACAACGGGCCCTCTCCACCCCGGTCCAGCCACTCTCGGCTGGAGAACAGATCGATCTTCCACCCGGTGAGCTCAGAGGCGAGCCGCACGTTCTGTCCGTATTTGCCGATGGCGAGGGATAGTTGATCCTCGTCCACCACGGCCTGAATGGCCCCGCCCTCGGGGTCGAAAAACACCCGAGACACCCGCGCCGGCGCCAACGCCATTCGTGCAAACCGCTCTGGATCCGGCGACCACGGCACGATGTCGATCCGCTCGCCGCCCAGCTCGTTGACCACCGCCTGCACCCGGCTTCCCTTGAGACCCACGCAGGCCCCCACCGGATCGACGGAATCGTCGTTACTGACCACGGCGATCTTCGTGCGGGCGCCCACCTCCCGGGCCGCCGACCGAATCTCGACGATCTGCTGTTGCATCTCGGGAACTTCGAGCTGGAAGAGCGCGCTGACGAAGGACGCGTCGGCCCGGGACAGAATGAGGCGTGGACCCCGCGGCGTCTCCTCCAGCCGCTTGAGCACCGCCCGAATCGTATCGCCCTGATGGAAGTGCTCCCGCCGGTTTTGCTCCCGGTACGGGATGATGGCCTCCGCCTCGCGAAACTGGTTGAGCATAATGACCAGTTTCCCGCGATCGATCTGTTGGATCTCACCGGAGAGCAGTTCGCCCACCTGCCCTGCAAACTCCTCGCGAATCCGAGAGCGTTCCCCCTCGCGAACCCGCTGGATGATTCGTTGCTTGGCTGCCTGCACCGCCGAGCGACCGAACGCCTCGAACGGCACTTCCTCTTCCAGCACTTCTCCAACCTGAAAATCGGGATCTTCCCAGCGTGCCTCTTCCAGGCTGACCTGGCAAGCGGCGTCTTCCACCTCTTCGACCACGCGGCGCAAGACGATCACCTTGATGGCGCCTTTGACTTCGTCGATTTCGATTTCGGCGTTGACGGTCGGGCCGTATCGGCGCTGCAGGGCGGCTTGAATGCCGTCCCGCAGCAGGTCGACCAGCTCGCCCCGCTCGAGTTGCTTGGCATTGGCAAGTTCACGGAGCGCCGAAAGCAGCTCGGCGGGTGTTGCCATGAAAACTCCTTCGTCTCGGTCTATTTCCAGTCGAACGCCAGGGTGGCATCCCGGGCATCCTGTATGGGGACGGCGATATCCTCGGCCTCCCCTTTCGGTCGCAGCACCACCGTCGAACCGTCGTTGACTACGTCCACGATGGTGGCTCGCACGCGACCTCGGCCTGCGATCTTCACATTGACGTCCTGACCGCGGAACCGATCCCAGTGGTCCGGCCAGCGAACCGGCCGCTCGATGCCCGGCGACGACACTTCCAGGACATAGCGTTCTCCCAACACCCCGTCCGCATCGAGCCAGCGCTCGAGAGCGCGGCTGACCAATTGGCAATCTTCGTGGGTGATTCCTCGACCGGGCTCCGAATCGGGCCAGTCGATTCGCAACTGCACGAGCGGTCGCCTCTCAGAACCCCGACGTCGCAGATCCGCTAATTCGTACCCCAGGCCCGCGACGCGACGACGCATTTCGGCCGTGAGGTTCTCGAGGTGGTCATCCATTTCTCTATAAAAAAAAGTGCGGGCCCACCTGCGCCCGCTTCACGAGTTCAAATCTATGGTGGGAGGGGGGTTAAGTCAAAGGCCGACCGAGATATGCGATCATGCGCCCGGCACCATTCGGGTCCCGGCGATGCGACCAGAAATGCCCCGAGTCCTGAAACGTGCACCAGGGGCTGAGGGTGATTCGTCGGAGGCCGGCCGCCTCCGCCCGCTCCGCCACGATCCGCCGCAAATCCACCCGTCCCGGCCCGATTGCCGGACCGACACCGAGTTGCTCGAGGACCTCGGGCCCCACTTCATAGTGGGTTTCACCGATGGCGACTCCCCCGTGCATCAGGAACTCACCGGGCTCCGCCCCGGTGATGTCGGCCAGGCGGCGGATGCCCCGCTCCACGATTCCCGCCACAACGCCCCGCCACCCGGCGTGCAACAGGGCGACGGAGCCCGTGGGTGGGTGGGCCAGATAGACCGGCACGCAGTCGGCGACGGAGACGGTGAGGAGGATCCCGGCCTGGCTAGTGAGATGTCCGTCGTAGCCGTTCAAGATCAGCCAGCCGTCGAACGGGCTCTCATGGAGCCGCAGCTCGGTGCCGTGGGGCTGCAAGCTGACGGTGATCCCCGAAAACTCGGGCCGGAACGATTCTGTGAGCTCTCGCCACCGGCTGGTGACCCGCTCCGCGCCCTCGTCCGTCATGAGGCCCACGTTGAAATCGCCCCGGGGGCCGCCCCGGGTGGTGACCCCGGCCACCAGGCCGTAGTCGCTCCGCCAGCTGAGGAGGTCGGCGCAGGGGATTCCGGCGCCGCGGACGCCGGGTTCTTCACGCTCGGTGACGAGGTTCACTCTGGGGCGCCGACCCGCTCGATCTGGGCCCCGAGGGACTGGAGGCGCCCGTCGATGCGTTCGTACCCCCGGTCGATCTGGGCAATGTTGTAGATCTGGCTTTCCCCCTCGGCCGCGAGGGCGGCCAGGAGCATCGCCATACCCGCCCTGATATCCGGGCTCCGGACCTCGGCTCCTCGGAGCTCCGCCGGTCCGGCGATGACGGCTCGGTGCGGGTCGCAGAGGACGATCCGGGCCCCGAGCCCGATGAGCATGTCCACCCAATAGAGACGGGACTCGAACATCTTCTCGAAGGCCAGCACCTGACCTTCGCACTGAGAGGCCACCACGATGGCGATGGACATGAGATCGGCGGGAAAGGCAGGCCACGGGCCATCCTCGATCTTCGGAATGTGCCCTCCCAAATCCGGGCGCACCCGCCGCTCTTGATGCGACTCCACCACCACACGGTCGGACTCCACCACCGGGTGCACGCCGAGGCGATCGAACGCCATGAGGATGCTCCGGAGTTCCTCGGGGCGGACGCCCTCGATGGCGATCTCCCCGTCCGTCACCGCGGCCAGGCCGATGAAGCTGCCCACTTCGATGTGGTCGGGGCCCACCTGGAGGGTGGCGCCGCGGAGCGAGCGGGTGCCGTGGATGGTGAGGCGGTTCGTGCCGATGCCCTCTATCTCCGCTCCCATTCCCACGAGTCCCCTGGCCAGGTCCTGCACATGGGGCTCCGACGCGGCGTTCTGGAGGGTGGTTTTCCCCTCGGCCATGACCGCGGCCATCAGGGCATTCTCCGTTGCGGTAACGCTGGGCTCGTCCAAGAAGATGTCGTCACCCACGAGACGCTTGGCCTCGACGGTGTACTCTGCCCCGACGGTGACCTCTGCGCCCAGGGTCTCGAAGGCGAGGAAATGGGTGTCCACGCGCCGGCGGCCAATCACGTCGCCGCCCGGAGGCGGAAGCACGACTCGCCCGAACCGCGCGAGGAGCGGACCGGCCAGGAGAATCGACGCGCGGATACGGGCGGCCAGCTCGGCGTTCAACGACGTGGGTTGGACCCCCGTGGGATCGATGCGCAAGGTGTTGCTGCCGTTCCACTCGAACGAAGCGCCCAACTCGGCGACGAGTTGCAGGAGGGAATCCACGTCCGCGATGCGGGGCACGTTCACGATCTCACACGGCCCGTCCGCCATGAGCGTCGCCGCGATCATGGGCAGGGCCGCGTTCTTGTTCCCTGCCGGGCGGATCGATCCCCGCAGGGGTGTGCCCCCGACTACCCGGAAGAGTTCGTTCATGATGTGGCGAACCATATGGCAACCCGGAGATCCCCGCCACCCCTTAAGCCTTCCTTAGTATTGCCGGCGTGATACGGTGATTCTCGGTCAGTCGGCACTTCTGTTAACCCGTTTCCAATGCGAGATTGAGGCGTGACGACGGCATGCTCGAGCGTGGGCAGCCGACTGCGGCTTCCAGTACCGATCCAATATTATGGAATTGTTGGTCTGCGTGGTGAATCGGGACGAAAAACTCGAGGAGATTCTCTCCGGCTTTCTCGAGCTGGGTGTGACTGGGGCGACGGTCGTGCACAGCGAGGGCATGGGGCGCGTCCTGTCGCAGGACGTGCCCGTCTTTGCAGGACTGCAGACGCTCATGTCCCGCTCGCGACCCCAGAACACGACGATTTTTTCAGTGATCGAGACGCCCGAGGTTCTCGAGGCGGCGATCGACATGGTGCAGGGGGTGTGCGGAAGCTTCGACGAGCCGTCCACCGGTATTCTGTTCACGGTGCCACTCAATCGAGTGGTTGGCCTGGCGCCGGAGCTCGCCGCCGACGAGCAATAATGCTCGTGGTGATGTAGGCTCCAGACAGGATTGGAGCCTGCGGAGAGATTGTGAGACGACCTTAGTGGAGATCATTTCTTGACAGCACCATTCTTCGCCCCCCCCGCACCGCGGATGACACCGACGCCGGTGTCGAATCGGAGCGCGAACTGATGGGTTGGGCGCCTGTTGTCACGGCCATCGCGACGGCGGTCATCGCGCTGATCGCGGTAGGGTTCGTCGTGTTCAGCCTGCCCTTGCTGCGCCAGGCTTCCCGAACGGGGGCGGCGTTGGAGCGGTTGCTGAACGTCATCGAGAAGGATTCACAACCGCTCATCGAGAACGCCAGGTCGGTGGTTGCCGAGGCGAGTCAGGTGGCGGTGAAACTCCGGTCGGAAATCGACGGAGTGGTGGAAACATCCCAGGACATTCGCACGCGAGTACACAACGCCGCCGAGGCCGCGGAAGATCGGCTGCTGGATTTGGAGGCGTTGTTTGATGTGCTACAGGAAGAGATGGAAGAAACGGCCCTCGACGTAGCTGCGGCGTTGCGGACCACCAGGCGTGGAACGACGATTCTTCGGTCGATGAAGCGCGTGTTCCTGGGACCGGGAAAGAAGCGCAGAAGAAAGCGCTGACGGATGACCCGACGGTGGTTTGCCATTGTTGGGGGCGCCGTGTTGGCTATCGCGGTGTTCCCTCGCGAGGCGTTCGCTTGGACGCCGGCAACGCATATCTTCTTGGGCGAATCGGTCCTGTCCAATTTGGAGCAGCTTCCCACCACCGTTGCGGCGCTGCTTAGATCCTTCCCCTACGACTTTCTGTATGGCAGCATCGCCGCCGACACGTCGATGGCGAAGAAATACGCCCCCGTAGGTCGGCACTGCCACTCGTGGCATGTGGGACAGGAGATCTACGACCAGGCGTTGAGTGACCCCCTCAAGGCGTTCGGCCTCGGATACTTGGCCCACCTCGCCGCGGATACCGTTGCCCACAACTACTTCGTGCCGCGCCAGTTAGTCGTGACATCACGGACGATTGCGCTGGGGCATTCCTATTGGGAGAGTCGCTTCGAGACCCAACTCGGGCCGCAGTATGCGGCGACCGCCATGGATGTGATTCGCCTCGGTCACGGAGCCGCGGATGCGCACCTCGATCAGATCTTGGCCCCAACGGTGTTCTCCGTCAGGACGAGCCGCCGGTTGTTCCGGGGGATGGTGGGGGTGACGGAAACGCAGAGTTGGCAGCGGATCGTCCGCGCTGCCGACAAGAAGAGCCGCTGGAACATCGCCGATGACGACATGGAGCGGTATATGGGATCGGCTTTCCAGTACGTGATGGAGTTGTTGGGAGTGGAGGAACACCCTGCGCCGCGACGGCTGGATCCATCCGGTGAAGGCTCGCTCCGCTTGGCCAAGCGCATGCGGTTGGACGTCGTGAAAGGGATTGTCTCTCCTCCGTTGTTGCAGCTCGCCCACATGGCGGATGAGCATTTTGCCGTCCCCAGCACCCCCGTCCCGTATTGGGAGATCTCCCAATCACACCGGCCGTGGCATGGGAATGGGTCGGCGGCCGAGAGGAAGAACGGACAGGTCGACAAACGGGGCAAGTGACCGGCCGACTGAGCCACGGCTGACACGATTCCTCCAATCACTCCATCAGCGCCAGCCGCTCCAGCAGGACCGCCTGCACTTTCTTGGGATCGGCCTTTCCCCGGGATTCCTGCATCACCTTCCCCATGAAGAACCCCACGAGCTTGTGGTCGCCCTCGTTATGTCTGGCGACTTCCGCAGGGTGTGCTGCCAGCACCACATCCACCCATGCGGTGATCTGGCTGCCGCCGCTCACCTGGAGCAACCCGAGTCGCTGCGCCACGGCCATGGGTGCGTCGGTCGTGCCGGCGAGCGCCGCGAACACCCGCTTGGCCGCCTGCTCGGACAAGTCACCATGCCCCACCATGCCGATCAGTGCCGCGAGGCGCACCGGGTCCACTCGCAGCGTCCCGCCGTGTTCCTTCGCATCGTGGAGCACCGGCCCCATAATCCACTTCGCAGCGCCGGGTGGCTCCGCGCCGGCGGCGATGACCTCCTCGAGGTAGTCTGCCACGTCGCG
This sequence comes from Gemmatimonadota bacterium, assembly GCA_039589615.1. Lineage (GTDB taxonomy): Bacteria > Gemmatimonadota > Gemmatimonadetes > Gemmatimonadales > GWC2-71-9 > B3T1B10. The sequence continues at coordinate 253 of JBDHHA010000091.1, read as the reverse complement.
GGTTGCGGCAAGCACTCCCGCGTCGTAGGGACGGAGGCCGTACTCCTCACGAAACCTCTCACGCTTGGCGTGGGGTAACTCGGGGAGCGCCGCGCGCGCTCCGGCAATCCATTCGTCGGACAACACGAGCGGTGGGAGATCGGGTTCCGGGAAGTACCGGTAGTCGTGGCTCTGTTCCTTGGTCCGCATCATGCGCAGCTCGCCCGTGGCTGCGGAGAAGGTCGCCAACTCCACGGCCTCGTTGGCCTCGAGG
>JBDHHA010000090.1:0-17585 GCA_039589615.1 Gemmatimonadota bacterium | reverse complement strand
ACCGTGAACGGCGACGTGGGGCAGGGGATCCTGCTCGTCGGCGGAGACCTCTCGGTTCAGGGTGGATTCGAGTTCTATGGTATCGTCATCGTGCGCGGGAGGCTCAAGACCACGGGGACCGGTGGACACTTCAATGGCTCCCTCATGGCCGCCAACGTGGATCTGGACGACAATACCGTCTTGGGAGATGCGCTCGTGCAGTTCTCGAGTTGCGTCGTGCGACGCGCGCTGGCGGCGGCATCGCCGGGGGCCCCACTCCGGTCGCGGGGATGGCTCCAGCCGTTCAACTGAGAGGTCGGATCTCGATACGCCTAATCAGTCGTTTCGGACGATCGGGTCGATATCCGCTTCGTAATCCACGCCGGACAACCCGAATCCGAACAACCTGAGGAAATCTTCCCGGTACCCGGCGAAGTCGGATACGGTCTCGAGGTTTTCCGAAGTGACCGTGGGCCACAGCGCGCGCATCGCTTCCTGTACGTCGTCGCGCATTTCCCAGTCGTCGAGGTGAATGAGACCGTCCTGATCGGCGGCCAACCTGCCGTCGCCGTAGAGGCGGGTGGCGAACAGGCGCTGGATTTGCTCGATGCACCCCTCGTGCAATCCCTTCTCCTTCATGACTCTGTAGAGCAGCGAGATGTACAGCGGCACGACGGGGATGGCGGAGCTGGACTGGGTCACCAGGGCCTTCATGACGCCGATGTGCGCGCTGCCCCCCCTGGCACTCAGTCTCCGGTTGATGGCCTGCGCTCCCCGTTCCAGGTCTTCCTTCGCCTTGCCGATCGTGCCTGACCGGTAGATCGGCCACGTCACCTCCGACCCGATATACGTGTATGAGATCGCCCGGCATCCGTCCGCGAGGGCACCGGCGTCATCCAACGCCTCCATCCACATCTCCCAATCTTCGGCGCCCATGACCGCGATCGTGTCGGCGGTTTCCTCCTCGGTCGCCGGCTCGATGGTGATCGGCTTCACGACTCTCTTGTCGGTGTCCAGCGTCATCCCGTGATAGGGCTTTGCCAGCGGCTTCAGCGTCGAGTGGGCCACCTCGCCGGTCCTCGGGTGGGTGCGGCGAGGCGACGCGACACTGTACACCACGAGGTCGACCTGACCCAGCCCGTCGCGGACCATCTCGATCGTTTCGGTCTTGATGTGGTCGGAAAAGGCGTCGCCGTTGATGCTCTTGGCGTAGAGCCCCTCCGCATGCGCCGCTCTCTCGAGGGCGACGGAATTGTACCACCCCGCTGTCGCCGGCTTGCGCGCGGTGGGTTCCTTCTCGAAGAACACGCCCAGCGTCCCGGCCTGGCTTCCGAACGCCGCCGTGATGCGGGAGGCCAAGCCGTACCCAGTGGAGGCGCCGATCACCAACACCTTCTTGGGTCCGTTGGGGATCGGCCCCTTTCCTTTTACATAGTCGATCTGCTGGGCCACGTGCGCGGCACAGCCCTCCGGGTGGGAGGTGAGGCAGAAGAATCCTCTGATCTTGGGTTTTATGACCATCTCGTTCCCTGGCAGCCGCTCCGGGGGGGAAGAACGCCGGCTGACAAATAAAGACGCTTGTGGCGGGTTATTCAACGGTTCCGGCAAAGGCGGCCTTGCGAACCCACCCTTCACGCCCCAAGCTAGTGCGGCCCTTGCTCCGAGGAGCCCCAAATCAGAAGAGATCTCATAACGCTGGTCAACGACCAGCTGGGAGACAGGTTCGACGTGCAGCGCGAGATTGCCCGCGGCGGCGCGGCGCGGGTGTTCCTGGCCCGCGATGCCAGTGGGGACGAGGTCGCGTTGAAGGTGCTCAACCCCCAGTTGGCGGTCACCGTGGCGGGGAAACGGTTCGTGCGTGAGGTCGACTTCCTCAGGCGGATCGATCATCCCAACATCGCCCGGTTCCTCGATTTCGGGGAAACCGATCTGCTGATCTACTACGTCATGAATCACATCGAGGGGCCGACGCTGCGGCAACACGTGGCGAGAGTGCGCAAGGTGACGGTGGAGGACACCACGAAGATCGCGTCGGACCTCCTCGACGCCCTCAGCTACGCCCACGGTGAGGGCATTGTCCACCGGGACGTGAAGCCGGAGAACATCGTCCTCTCCCGGCGGGGGCCTGTTCTCGTCGACTTCGGGATCGCCCGGGCGGTCCAAGCGGCGGGCATGGACCGGCTCACCAAGTCGGGTTTCGTGGTGGGCACCTCCACCTACATGAGCCCGGAGCAGATTCAAGGGGTGGCCGACATCGATCACCGGAGCGACTTGTACTCCTTGGGGTGTGTGTTATTCGAATGCCTGGCCGGACGCCCCCCGTTCTTCGCGAGCCGGGAGCAGGCGATCCTGCGCATGCACCTCGAGGAGCCGGCCCCCGACATTCGGAACCATCGGGAGGGCACCCCGGAGGGGCTGGCCAGGGCCATCGACAAGGCCGTGGTGCGGGAGCCCGCGGGCCGGTGGCAGGAGGCGGCCCAGATGAAGGAGGTCCTCTCCGCCTAGGACTCTGAGGCGTCGTGAGGCTCCAACGCGGCTTCCAGTACACGGGCCACGTGAAGCGCCTCCCGCCCCGAACCGTGGAGGATCTGGCTGCGGCAGCTGGTCCCGTCGGCCACCACCCACGCGTCTCCCGAGGCGCTCCGAACGGCGGGCAGGAGGTCGAGTTCCGCCATCTTCATCGAGACATCGTAGTGGTCGGTGTCGTGTCCGAACGAGCCCGCCATCCCGCAGCACCCCGACTCGATGGGCTCCACCACCAGGTCGGGAATCCAGCGCAACACGTCTTCCACGGACGACATCACGCCGAACGCCTTCTGATGGCAGTGCCCGTGTAACATCACCTTGCCGGTTGGAAGTGCGTGAAGGGTGAGGTTTGCCCGATCCGCCGTCCGTTCGGCGGCAAGAAACTCTTCCAACATCAGGGCGCGTTCGGCCAATGGTGAGGTGTCGTTCTTGGGGAACAGCGCGCCGTATTCGTCCCGCAGGGTGAGGAGGCAGGACGGCTCCAGGCCGACCACGGGAATACCACGCTCTGCGAACGGTTGCAGCGCGTCGAGCACGCGGCGCGCCTCTACCTTTGCCTGCGTCACCAGTCCCGTGTTGAGGAACGTGCGGCCACAACACAATGGTCTCCCGCCGTCGGCGGGCTCGGGAACGATGACATGGTACCCGGCGGCCTCCAGGACCTTGAGCGCCGCCCGCGCGTTTTCAGGCTCGAAGTACCTGTTGAAGGTGTCCACCATCAGGACGACGTTGGGGGCGCCGTCGCGGAGTTGCTGATCTCCCCTCGATGGAAAGCTGTCGGCGCGCCACCTGGGGAGCTTCCGTTGCGCGGTGAATCCCAACGTCCGTTCGAGGAGCTTCGCCAGCGGGGGGATGCGGTTCGGGGCAGTGGCGACAGTGGGCAACCTCACGGCCCACGGTGCGTAGCGGGGAAGATACGCCACCAGCCGCTCCTTCCACCCGGTCCCGTGAACGCGGCGGTAGTGGTGCAGGAACTCCATCTTCATGCGGGCCATGTCGACGCCGGTGGGGCACTCGCGTTTGCACGCCTTGCATCCCACACACAGCTCCATCGTCTCGTACATCTCCGATGATGTCAGTGCCTCCGGACCGAGCTGGCCGGAGATCGCCAGGCGAAGCGAGTTGGCCCGTCCCCGTGTCACTTGTTGCTCGTCCCGCGTGACGCGGTACGAGGGGCACATCACGCCCTCCCGGAGCTTCCGGCATGCGCCGTTGTTGTTGCACATCTCCACCGCCCGGCCGAACCCGCCCCACTCCGACCAATCCAGCACATGGCCGCGTGCCCGCTCGGCGTAACGGTCGGAGTATCGCAGCAGGGAGCGGTCGTCCATCCGAGGTGGTCGAACGATCTTTCCCGGATTGAACCGTCCGGTGGGGTCGAAGGTCCGTTTTACCTCGGCGAATGCGTTTACGAGCCGCGTCCCGAGCATCGGTTCGAGAAATTCCGACCGGACGATGCCGTCGCCGTGCTCTCCCGAGTGCGATCCCTTGTACTCGGCCACGAGCGCGTGGGCCTCTTCGGCGATCTTTCTGAGCTTCGCCACGTCGCCGCCGTCCTTGAGATTCAGCGTTGGACGCACGTGCAAACACCCCACCGAGGCGTGGGCGTACCATGTGCCCGTGGTTCCGTGTTTGGCGAAGACCTCGGTGAGGCGCGTGGTGTACTCGGCGAGCTTGTCCAGCGGCACGGCGCAGTCTTCGATGAACGACACCGGCTTGCCGTCGCCCTTCATGGACATCACGATGTTGAGCGCCGCCTTGCGGACTCCCCAGATCGCACTTTGGAAATCCGCGGCAATGGCGGGCACGACGGCGCTTCGGAATCCCAGGTCCGCCATGAGGGTGTCCAACTGCCTCAGGGCGGACAGTTGGGTGTCCTGCTCGTCTCCGGAAAACTCGACGAGGAGCAGAGCGTCGGGAGTCCCACGGACGAAGAGCTCTATGGTGTCCCGGAAGGCCGGGTTGTCCCGCGCCAGGTCCAGCAGCGTCCGGTCGACGATCTCCACCGCCGACGGTCCGAGCTCCACGATGTGCTGCGTCGCGTCCGCGGCGTCACGGAAGGTGGGGAAGTGACACACGCCGAGGACCTTGTGGGCCGGCACGGGTTGGAGCTGAAGCTGGAGCCGCGTGAACCACGCCAGCGTTCCCTCCGAGCCCACCAACAGATCGGCCACGTTGAACGGCGAGCGACCGATCCGGTCGATGTTGTAGCCCGCCACGTTCCGGGCGACCTTGGGAAAACGGCGAGCAATCTCGTCGGCCTCGCGGGCGTACAGCGATTGCATCCGCGCGACGAGGTCGGCATAGAACGGGTCCTGCCGGCTGGAGACCTCATCGAATCGGATCGCCGACCCGTCGGCCATCAACGCATCGATCCCATAGACGTTGCTCACCATGTGGCCGTACCTGATGGACCGGGCGCCCGCGCTGTTATTCCCCGCCATTCCCCCGATCGTCGCGCGATTGGCCGTCGCGACGTCCACCGGAAAGAACAGGCCGTGGGGTTCCAGGAGCGCGTTGAGCTCGTCGAGCACGATGCCCGGCTCCACCGACACGGTCTGATTGGCGGGGTCGAAAGCGGTCACGTTCGTGAGGTATTTGCTCGTGTCGAGGACGAGCGCTTCCCCCAGTACCTGTCCGCCCTGTGACGTGCCCGCTCCCCGGGGAATGACAGGGGTGTCGTGCTCCGCCGCAATCTGCAGGGTGCGCACGACGTCCTGCTCGTGGCGAGGGACAACCACGCCCAAAGGTCGTACCTGGTAGATCGACGCATCCGTGGCATACCGACCCCGGCTGAACGGGTCGAACAGCACGTCGCCCTCCAACTCCTGTCGCAGCTGGGTGGCGAGTGGATCGTGTGTCGTGTGATCTCGGCGGTCGGTCATCGGACGGTGAAACCTTCACAAAGGGGCCGCTTCCTATCGTTCCCTCGGCCCCGTACTATTGTACCTCGCTAGCTAAGGTACAGAGCTTTCCATGCAAGGAAAGGACGAAGTCTGGTGTATCGTAGCGGTCGGCACTTCCTGCAGATTCCCGGACCCACCAACGTTCCCGACCGCGTGCTCCGAGCGATGGCCCAGCCCACGATCGATCATCGAGGACCCGAGTTTGCCGACCTCACCCGGGACGTCCTCGAGGGGCTCCGGACGGTGTTCGGCACGGAGGGGGCGGTCTGCGTCTATCCCGGGTCGGCCACCGGGGGTTGGGAGGCCGCACTGGTCAACACCCTGTCACCGGGCGACAAGGTCTTGATGTTCGACCACGGCTTTTTCGCCGCCAACTGGCGCACCGTCGCCGCCCGATTCGGCCTCGACGTCGCCTTCCCGGAGGGAGACTGGAGACGGGGAGTCGATCCGGAGGTCGTGGAATCGATCCTGCGGGAGGACGACGGGCACCAGTATAAGGCGGTGGCGGTCGTCCACAACGAGACGTCCACCGGCGTCACGAGCCGGATCGGCGAGATTCGGCGTGCCATGGACCGCGCCGCCCACCCCGCGTTGCTCATGGTGGACACCGTGTCGTCGTTGGGCTCCATCGCCTACCACCACGACGAGTGGGGGATCGACGTCACGGTTGCCGGCTCCCAAAAGGGGCTGATGCTTCCACCCGGCCTCTGCTTCAACGCGGTGAGCGAGAAAGCGTTGGCTGCGGCTACGGAAGCCCAGTTGCCCAAGTCATACTGGGACTGGCAAGCCGTGCTGCCGTCCAACGACACCGGGTTCTTCCCCTACACGCCGTCGACCAACCTCCTCTTCGGACTTCGTGAAGCCCTCGCACTCTTAAAGGAAGAGGGATTGGATCGCGTCTACGCGCGGCACGCCCGGCTGGGGGAGGCGACCCGACGAGCCGTCGAGGCGTGGGGACTCGAGATCTACTGTCGCTGTGCTGAGGAATACAGCGACACGCTGACTACGGTGATGATGCCGGAGGGCACCGATGCCGACGCGCTGCGCTCCGATGTCCTCCAGCGGTTCGACATGTCCTTGGGAACTGGCCTGGGCAAGCTGAAGGGCAAGGTGTTTCGTATAGGACACCTCGGGGATTTCAACGAGTTGATGCTGGCGGGAACGTTGTGTGGCATCGAGATGGGATTGGTCGCGGCAGGCGTGCCCCATGCAACGGGGGGGGTGCTGGCGGCGCTCGATAGCCTGGTGCCGGCGGGGGACGGGTGATCGACATGACGCTCCGAAGGCTTTGGCTGTGCGTGGGACTCCCCGTCGCGGTGGCGGCGACCGGATGTGGTGAAGACGAGGGGCCCATCGAATTGAAGTTCGGCCACGTTGGTGCTCCGGGGTCCCTTTTCGCCGCGTCGGCGGAAGAATTCGCCCGGCGGGCCAACGAACGGTTGGGCGACCGCGCCCAGGTGATCGTATTCGGATCGAGCCAGCTCGGTGGTGATGAGGTCCTTCTGCAAAAGCTCAAACTGGGTACGGTGGATCTCGCGTTGCCGTCCACCATCATGTCGTCCATCGTCGAAGAGTTCGGGCTGTTCGAGATGCCCTACCTGGTGGCCGATCGCGCCCACATGGGGCGCATCGAGCAAGACGTGTTCTGGCCCGATCTGCATCCGCTGGCCGTCGAGCGGGGTTACGAGATCTTGGCGGTGTGGGAGAACGGATTCAGACATGTCACCAACAACGTTCGGCCGATCAGGGTACCCGACGATCTTCGGGGCATCAAGCTGCGCACTCCCCGCGGCGTGTGGCGCATCAAGATGTTTCAGGGATTCGGCGCCAACCCCACCCCCATGCCGCTTTCGGAAGTGTTCATCGCACTCCAGACCGGCGTGATGGACGGGCAAGAGAACCCGCTGGCGCAGATCGTGAGCGCCAAGTTCCACGAAGTGCAGTCGTACCTGTCGCTCACCGGTCACGTCTACACGCCAGCGTATGTCACAGTTGGAGCCGCTCGCTGGGCGCGGCTACCGGACGAGGTGCGGCGCGTGTTGCGGGAGACCGCGGTGGAGACACAGGCGTTCGTGTATGCGACGGCCGCTCGGATGGACGAGGAGCTGCGGCAGGTACTCCAGGATGCTGGTGTCGCCGTCAACGAGCCCGATCAGCCGAACTTCGCGGCGGCCAGTGGGGCCATCTACCAGGAATTCGGTTCCTCGGTGGCAGGTGGCGGAAGTCTCGTCGACCGCGTCTTGGCGCTCGCCGGTCAATAGATGGCCGGCCGCACACATACTCTCCAGCATGTCCCCACCTCGCATACGCCGCTTTCGTAGAGCGTTCGAGCGCTCGCTCGAAGTCATCCTGTTGGTGCTCATGGCATCGCTGGCGGTCATCGTGGTGCTGGGGGTCGGATTCCGGAAAGCCGGGGCAGCCTTGGTGTGGTACGATGAGGTGGCGTCCATTCTGTTGGCGTGGCTCACGTACTACGGGGCATCGCTGGCAGCGCTCCGACGAGCCCACATCGGATTCCCCAAGCTGGTCGAGAGCATGCAGCCGAGACTGCGATCCGCGGTCCTGACGTTCAACGAAACGCTGGTGCTTGGGTTCTTGGTGCTCGTGGCTTGGGCCGGCTGGAAGGTGATGGGGATCTTGGGAGGGACGACACTGGTGAGTTTGCCCTGGGTGCCCGCCCGAGTGGCCCAGTCGGTGATTCCCCTCAGCGCCATGCTGTTCATCGTTGCCGAGCTGTTTGGCTGGTACGACACGCGCCGCGGCATCGCGCGGGGCGACCACGACGGTGCGGCCGAATGATGTTCCTCCTGCTGTTCCTCGGCTTGATCGGCCTCGTGGCCATCAACATGCCGATTGCCATCGCCCTGGGTGTGGTGGCGGTTTTCGCGGTGGCGGTGACATCTGGTGTTGCTGCCCTGCCGAACACGGCGCTGGTGCTCTTCAGCAGCACCACGAAATTTCCCTTGATCGCCATCCCCCTCTTCGTCCTCGCGGGAGCGATCATGAACGCGACGGGCATCTCCCGACGCCTGATCGCGCTGGCATCCGCGTTGGTGGGATTCGTCAAAGGCGGCTTGGCGATGGTGACGATCGGGGCGTCGATGTTCTTCGCGGAGATCTCCGGTTCGGCGGTGGCGGACGTCGCGGCGCTCGGCTCCATTCTGATACCGGAGATGAAGCGGAAGGGATACAGCACCGAGCTCGCCGCCTCGGTGACGTCGTCCTCGGCCACGCTCGCCGTCATCATTCCGCCGTCCATTCCGATGATCCTGTACGGCGTGATGTCGGGCAGCTCCGTCGTGGAACTGTTCGTCGCGGGCATCGTGCCAGGGGTGGTAGGCGGACTCTTGCTGATGGGCGTGGCGTACGGGTTGGCCGTCCGGTACGACTTACCGGTCCAGGAGGCGTTCCGGGTCCGGCGGCTGGTCACCACGTTCAGAGAAGCCGCCTGGGCGCTGCTCCTCCCGGTCATTATTCTGGGCGGGATCTTCACGGGGTGGGTGACGGCCACGGAGGGCGCGGGCATCGCCGTCCTGGCGGCGATCGGCATCGGCGCGATTTACCGGGGGTTGGACTGGCAGCGTCTCCGGTCGGCGATGATCGAAGGGGGTGTGCAAACCGCGGTCGTGATGTTGCTCGTCGCTACATCGGCACTGCTGAGCGAATTCCTCACCGAGCAGCAGGTCCCGCAACAGGTAGCCCAGGCGATCGTGGGGTTCACGGACAATCGCTTTGCGGTGCTGGCGCTGCTCAACGTGTTCTTTCTGCTGGTCGGCCTGTTCCTCCATTCGGCGGCGGCCATCATCCTGGTGGTGCCCATCGTCATGCCGCTGGTGCACGCGGTGGGAATCGATCCGGTGCACTTCGGCCTGGTGGTGACGCTCAATCTGGGCATCGGCCAGCAGACGCCTCCGGTGGCAAGCGTGTTGGTGACGGCGTGCTCGGTGGCGAAGGCCGACATCTGGGACGTGACCAAGGTGAACGTGTACTTCATCGCCGTGCTGTTGGCGGTGTTGATCCTTGTCACGTATGTGCCGGCGGTTCCGATGGGGCTGGTGAACCTCTTCTATCGCTGAGTACCGAGGGGTCCCGGGCGCCTCATGGCTCGGGCGATGCCATGGATGGTCTCGGGTGTCGTCCGACAGCAGCCGCCAATCAGCCGCGCTCCCGAGTCGTACCACTCCTGCGCTGCGGCAGTGAAGTCGATGGCGTCCGGGCCGGCGATCCACCGGTGTTGGGCGGCGTCCCAGGACTCGCCGCTGTTGGGGTAGGCCATCAGGGGCCTGGCGGTGGCGTCCCGCACCGACCGCAACAGGGCGGTGACGTAGCGTGGCGGCGTGCAATTGACACCGACGGCGAGGCAGGACGGCGCGTCGTTGGTGAGGTCGACGCATACGGAGAAGGGCTCGCCGTGGCACACCGAGGTCTCGTCACGGGCACTGAAGCTGATCAGGACACCGATGTGAGGGTAATCCTCGAGCAGACGGATGATGGCTTCCGCCTCGTGGGCGCAGGGGATGGTCTCGAAGGTGAGGAGGTCGGCGCCACTGTCGGCCAGCACGTCGAGCCGGGGCCGGTGGAATTCCGCGAGGCGGCGCACCGACAGCCCGTAATCCCCCCGGTATTCGGATCCGTCGGCGAGGAACGCGCCGTAGCACCCCACCGACGCAGCAACAAGGGGAAACGACCGGCCCTCGCGGTTGGCCGGCTCGTTCCAAAACCGGTCGCGGGCGTCTCGCACGAGTTGCACGCTGAAGCGTAAGAGATCGGCGGCGGCTCGCCGGTCGATCCCCCGGCGGGCGAACCCCTCGAACGTCGCCTGATACGTGGCGCTGACTCCTAGGTCGGCCCCGGCGGCGAAGTAATCGTGGTTTACCTGCTCGAGGAGCTGCGGCGCCTCCACGAGGACCTTCGCGGACCAGAGGGGATCATTGAGATCCGCGCCGCGTTGCTCCAGCTCGGTCGCGATGCCGCCATCGAGAATGACCACACCGTGGCGGTCGAGAATCGGGGTGACGGGATCTGTTACGTCGGGCCTCTCAGGTGTTGGAGTCGAGGGCGGACAACATTTCCGAGACTTGGGTGAACTTCACGCGGGGGCGGCCCATGGCTTTGCCCTTGCCGGTCTCGAGCTCGTTGAGGCGGAGCCAGTCCTGGTAGGAGACGACCTCCGGCTGGCGATCCCGCACCAACGTCTCGACCGCGGCCGGATCGGTCGCCTGCGGTTGCAGCATCGCGCCCGCGGCGACATCGGCCAGCATGACGTCCACGGTTTCCGCTGCGTCGGGTTTATTGGTGCCGATGATGCCGGACGGGCCGCGCTTGATCCACCCGGCCACGTACATCCCGGTCACCGGTACGCTGGTGTCGAGTTGCACCACCCGCCCGCGCTCGTTGGGGACGATTCCCCATTTATCGTGGAACGGAAGCCCTGCGACGGGAACGCCTCGGTAGCCGACGGAGCGAAACACCAGGTCCACGGGGAGCTCCTCGAACACGTCGGTGGCCTTGGGCCGGAGGCTGCCGTCCTCGGTTTCGTGAAGCGCGTTCTTGACGATGCGTATACCCGTCACCCGCCCGTCGGCGTTGCCGGTCAATTCGACGGGCGAAACCAGGAAACGAATCGTGAGCGTCCGGGATTTGTTGCCACCGCCCTGCTCCGACAGGCTCTGGATGATCTGGATCTTCCTGTTGAGCGTGCGGTCGTCGCTCGCGTCCACGAGGGTCTGGCTCAGGGGATCGAGCTGGGCCTCGTCGGGCAACACGATCGCGTCGGCTCCCTCCAACTCGCCCAGCTCCCGCACCTCGGGATTGGTGAATGCTGCCTGGGCGGGTCCCCGACGGCCCAACATGCACACCTCCTTCACTCGGCTGGCGCGCAACGCCTCCAGGGCGTAGTCGGCAATATCCGTCTTCTCGAGCTCCTCCGGCGTGCGGCAAAGAATCCGTGCCACATCCACCGCAACGTTGCCGATGCCCACGACGGCGACCCGCTCGGAGGTGAGGTCGAACTCGTAGTCACGGTAATCGGGGTGCCCGTTGTACCACGCCACGAACTCGGTGGCGGGATGACTTCCCGCAAGGTCCTCGCCCGGTATTCCCATTTGCTTGTCCGTCTGGGCCCCGGTGGCGAAGCATACCTGATGGTAGTGTTGCCTCAGGTCGTCGAGCGTGACGTGGTCTCCGATGTCCACGTTGCCGAAGAAGCGGAAGTTGTCCCGCGTCCCAACCTTGTCGAACACGCGCGTGACATTCTTGATCTTCTCATGATCGGGTGCGACGCCGAAGCGCACGAGCCCGTACGGGGTGGGGAGTCGGTCGAACATGTCCACCGTCACCGCCCATTCCTGCTGCTTGAGGAGGTGGTCTGCGGCATAAAATCCTGCCGGACCCGATCCCACGATGGCGATGCGCAGGGGGTGTTCGGGCGTACCGAGCGTTGTAGCCAAAATGTCCTCAGTGGTGTGTTTTGGTAGGCGTGTGCGTTTGTTCTACTCTTACAAGGTAGCGCTCTCGGTACCGATCACCAGCACGTGCGACGAGGAATCGAGGGAAAGCGTTGCCCGGGCGTCCCGGTCATCCGCGACGCAGAGCAACCCGCCCAATCCTGCCGCGCCGGAGGGCCCGGCGGGGACGGGGGGCGACCGGTGGGCAAGCGCGTCCACGGCGGCGTCCGACGCCTCATCGGGGATCGTCATGAACGCGTCGGCGGTGCGCTCCAGGAGATACCACCCCAAGGTTGATACCTCTCCGGCCGCGAGACACCCCATGACCGTTCGGTGTACGTCGGTCACCGGCGTCGGGCGGCCGTGGATGGCGCTCTGAAAGAGACAGTCGGCGCAATCCGGTTCGACGACCACGGAGATCGGCCGGTTCGCCCCTTGCGTCTCCCAGAGGTGCCCGACCATGGACGCGGCAAATCCCCCCACGCCCCCTTGGAGGAAGACGTGGGTTGGACGCTCCGCCTCGGGGAGCTGCTCCATGACCTCGGCGAGAATCACCGTGTACCCCTGCATGATGTCCCGGGGAACATTCACGTTGGCTTCATACGAGGTGTCGGAGACGACGAACCGCTCGGCCCACTGCGCGTCGCGCTGCGCCTGGGCGACGGCGTCGTCGTAGCTCCCGCCGGTGCGGACGATGTGGGCGCCGTGCTCGGCGATGGCGGCTTCGCGCTCGGCGCTCACCGCGCTCGGCAGGTAGACCACGCTCCGGCAGCCGAACCGTCGAGCGCCCCACGCGACGGAGCGGCCGTGATTGCCGTCGCTGGCGCACGTTACGGTGATGCCTGCCGCGATGTTACGGTGGGCGCCATCCAATACCTCACACCCGGTCACACCGCTCGTCTCGGTGAGCCGCTCCACTTCGTCCTGGATGATGCGCAGCACGCCGTACGCCCCTCCCAGCGCCTTGAACGTGCCCAGGTCGAACCGCGTCCCCTCGTCCTTGTACGACAGCCGACCGACGTCCAAGGTGCGTGCCAGGTCCGGAAGATCGAGGAGGGGGGTGGGCCGGTAGTCGGGCCACGAGGTGATCTCCTCGACCACCTCGGCATGCCGAGTGCGGTTGAGAATCCACTGCTCGGCCAGGGTGTAAGGAGCCGTCCTGTCCAGTCTCGGATTGGGAAGGAGTCGAAACCGCATGGTGTGAAAGAAAACTGCGGCGGCCCGATCCGTCGAGCCGCCGAGCTGTCAGCGAGCGACGCGCCGGAGAATCCAATCGGTCATGAGCGGCAAAAGCTCCGGCACGAATTCCTTCGGAAGCGTCGCGTACTCGGTGGGGCTCCCGGTGGTGGCAGTGAGGAAGAGGTGATTGGCCCGAGGTAACGTCTCGATGGTGTAGTCCGGGTGCCTCCCCGCGCGGAAGGCCTCCTCCATGGGGCCCAGATTCTGGCTCGGGACGACCTGCAGGTCGAGTTCACCGAAGATTGCCAGCACCGGCGTGTCGACAGCGCGGAGCGTGACAGCCGGATCGTAGTCCAGGAAATACCGGAACCAGGGCGTGCGCACCGCCGTCATCTGGCCCTGCACCTGGGCGGTGACGTATGCGTCCACGTCGGCGATGGCAGCGCGTTCCGAGTCGGGCATCGCGGCGACGGTGGCCCGCAATTGGGATTCGAACTCCGCTATGAGCTCGTCCCACCCTTCGCCGCTCCGAACGGCGGCAAACGTGCGCTTCTGGTATTCCGCGTTGCGGGCGATTTCGTCTTCGGGCGTGCCGCTCGCCCGGGCGATGAGAGCGCCCTGCTCGAGGACCACTTCCTCTCCGGTGACCGACGTTCCCGCCATCAAGACCATGAACGCCACGTCACCGGACCTGGAGGCGGCGAGGGGAGCGACGATGCCGCCCTCGCTGTGGCCGATGAGGCCGATCTGTTCGGAATCGATGTCGCTTCGCTGTTTGAGCAATTCGACAGCCGACAGCACATCGCCGGCAAAGTCCTCCGAGGTCGAGGCCGACACCGATCCGGTCGACCCGCCCACGCCGCGGTCGTCGTAGCGCAGCACCGCGACACCGTTTCGGGTCAGGTGGTCCGCGATCATGTAGAACGGCTTGAATCCGAAGAGTTCCTCATCGCGATTCTGCGCGCCGCTGCCGCTGATCATCACAGCGGCAGGATGCGGTCCGGCGGATTCGGGAAGGGTTAGGGTGCCAGCCAAGGTGATGTCGGCGTTGTCGAAGGTGACCTCCTCCTGGGCGTAGGGCACCGGCTCCGCGGTTGCCGAGGGGGCGGCGGGCCCCTCTTGCGCCCGTTTGAGGAAGAACGTGCCTGCGATACCGGCTTGCGTGAACGTCCCACCGATGGAGTCGCCCGCGTACTCGCCGTCGAACACCGCGAGCCCTGCGCCGGCCTGCAGCTCCATGTGCAGCTTGGCATCCTCGAACGACACGTTTTGCAGGGGGATATCTGTCGCACCCTGAATGTCGATGGTGGCACCTAACCCGGCGTCGCCAGTCACGACATGCACCGACATCGGCAACGTCTGTCCGACGACGGAGATCGCGCCATCCCAATCGCCCTCTATGGATCCCTGTTCGGGGAGGATCGTGGCGGCGGCGACGGTGTTCGCCAGCATGGCCGCAATGACCCATGACAATTTATTCACGATACGGACTCCAATCGCTTTTCAGATTCACGATGCCGGTTCGAGCACGACGGCAGTCCCGTACGCGAGAATCTCCGAAGCCGATCCCATGACGTACGAGCTGGAGAACCGCGCGTCGACCACGGCGTTCGCTCCGAGCTCCTTGGCGTGGGCGCACATCCGATCGAGCGCCTGCTCGCGCGCCTCGGCGAGCATCTTCGAGTACTCCTCGATCTCCCCTCCCACCATGTTCTTGAAGACTGCGAGGATGTCCCTACCGATATGACGCGCCCGGATGGTGCTACCGACTGCCAGGCCCAACGTCTTGACGACGCGTTGGCCGGCGACGGATGGGGTAGAGCATACAATCATCGTTGAACGTCCTTATAGGGGTCGGACCGATAGACGAACCATTTCTCCCGGATTACTGAAACGAATAATATGACCCCGCCCACGATCACGGCGAGGATGGCTCCTTTGACGAACGGTGGGATGGTCGCGTCGGCCATGAGTTGCTTTGCGGCCTGCCAGAGGCCATAGGACAACGACACAATCACACCCAGTGAAAGCAACACCCAGCCCACACCCCGCTCGAACCGGTGATAGACCGACGTCCAGTACGTTTCCCAGACTTCTTCGGGAGGCGACCGTAGCGCCATGGTGCTCGTAACCTCCTTCAATCTGTTGAGTCGATTCCACTCGACTTGAAGAGAAGGCTCCGCGCGGAGAAGACGCTGCAACTCGGCTTGGTCGGCCTCGCCCAACTCACCGTCCAGGGCCCTCATCATGAGCTGATGAGTCCGGTCCGCTTCTCCGTTCAACTGCGCATCATTCATCGTGGTTCTCCGCCAGGCTCCCGGCGAGCTGCCGCCGTGCCGCGTAGAGACGTGACATCACCGTCCCAATGGGAATTCCCAGGAGATCGGCGATTTCCTTGTACCGCAGGCCTTCGAACTCCTTCAGCACCAACACCTCACGTTGACGGTCGGGGAGTTCCTCGATCGCCTGGGCGACGCTCCGGCGAAGTTCCGCCTGTTCGGTGATCCGCCCCGGATTGTGTGCGGCCGCCCGGGCTCTGGCTTCGTCGCTGAGCCAGCCGGTGGCTTCGGCGAGCTTCCGCGCGCGCGTGTTGCGGTCGCGGAGGAAGTTGAAGCACAGCCTCCGGAGAATGGTGTACAGCCAGGCGTAGAACGGGCGATCCGGATCCAGCGAGGTGCGGGCACGGAAGGCTCGTGCGAAGGCTTCCTGCGAGAGGTCCAAGGCATCGTCGTGGGAACCGACGAGGCCCAGAGCGGCATAGTACGCCCGACGCATGTAGCGGGAGACCAGTTCGCCGAAGGCTTCCAGGTCGCCGGCTTGGGCGCGCTGAACCAACGCGCGTTCATCGGTGGGCAGTGCAACCGCCAGGGCTGTCTCCAACGCGGTATCTCCTTGTCGACCTCGGGGGCTTCAGCAAGGGGTACACGCGAGTTGGACGTTTATTCGCGTTGCAGTCTGGTCACTCGGCGCTGACGACGCAAGTGGTTGGGATAGTTAGGTTTAGGTGTGGCGCGGCACCACGCGGTCAGGTCCTAGGCGTCTCCCAGGAGATCCTCCAGAAGCTTGTCCACCACCTCTGTGGCGTGGGACTCCTTGGCCAGGATCGTCTGGAGCACGTCCCCCGCCTCCAGGGCGAGGTCGTCGGGGTGCTTGCGATCCCGCTGGAATCGCACGATGTGTCCCAGCAACAGGGGGACCACGGCATTCTCCGGGAGCTCCTGCTGTTCGTTTTCCTCGAACTTGGGCACGCTGGCGGCCCACGGCTCTTCCGGTTCCTCGGGCTCCGGCTCCTGGAAGAACTCTGCCGGAAGCAGGGCAAAGAGCCGGCACTGGAGGCCGGGGTCTTCTTCCACCGCGGCCAATGCCAGCCTCACGGGGTCGCCGAAGGCGTCGCTCCCCTCCAGGTCCGAGAGCATTTCGGGTGGCACCGCACTGCGTGCGATGGGCTGCGGCTCCTCCTCGAGAAACGTCCCCATGCAGATCATGCCCTCCGGCGTGCGCGCGTCGTCGATCTTGGCTACCCGGAGGGGGACCGGATCCTGTGTGGCCACAAAGGCCACCGGCGCGTTGGGATGATGCTCCTCGGGCTCGGGGTCGTTAAATTCGGGTTCGTCTGGGGACCACTGATCCATTGTGCGCGTTCAATCCTTCGGTTCTTTCTGCTCTTTGGTGAAGATACCTCTCCGATCACGGAGACCCAACCTTTGATCTGGAGGCATATGTTCCAGCGTGCGTCTTTGACATCGATCGCAGCGGTGCTCGGGGTGGTTGCCGTCCTGAACGCCCCGGCGAGCGCCCAGGTTTCCAACGAGTCCGGGCCTCCGGCCGATCCCGCCGACGTCGAAACGATCGACGCCATCATGGCTGCGGTGTATGACGTGATCTCCGGACCTGCCGGGCAGCAGCGTGATTGGGACCGCATGCGTTCGCTGTTCATTCCGGGGGCCCGGTTGATCCCGATGGGCCGGGATTCCACTGGGGCCTGGAGACCCCGGGTCCAGACCCTCGAGCAGTGGATCGCCGGCGCCGACCGAATGTTTCAACGGGCAGGGTTTTTCGAGCGCGAGCTCTACCGCGTCGCCGAGCGATACGGGAACATCGTGCACCTGTTCAGCACGTACGACTCCAAGCGCACCGCTGACGGGGAGCCGTTTGCCCGTGGGATCAACAGCTTTCAGCTCTCGTACGACGGGACTCGTTGGTGGGTGGTGACGATCTACTGGCAGGGAGAGAGCGCCGACTATCCGATACCGGCCAAGTATCTACCGAGACGATAAGAGGAAGGGAGACGACGGAGCATGAACGGAGTCAATGCGCGCCTGACACTATTTCTGGGAGTGGTCGCTACCGGGGTGCCGCTGTTGGGTCTGGCGGCACAGTCACAGCAGCAACCGGCGGCGTGTACGGCCCCGGCCTACCGGCAGTTCGATTTTTGGGTGGGGGAGTGGGAGGTCACCAATCCCCAAGGTGCGGTCGCGGGTGCCAACACGATCACCAAAATCTTGGGCGGGTGCGTTCTCCAGGAGCACTGGCGGGGCGCCGGAGGAAG
>JBDHHA010000089.1:0-31913 GCA_039589615.1 Gemmatimonadota bacterium | reverse complement strand
TCGCCGGTCCGGACCCATGCCCCGCTACCCCGAGATGCTCCGCCAGGCAGGGATCGAGGGCATGGTACTCCTGGAGTTCGTCATCGGGGCAGACGGCAGAGTCGACTCCACCACGATCAACGTGCTCCAGTCGACCAACCGGGCGTTCGAGGGTCCCTCCAAGGACGTCATCGCCCGCAGCTTGTATTCGCCCGGCGAGGTGGGTGGTGAGCCCGTGGCGACGCTGGCGACACAGCAGATCGGGTTTTCGATCTCCACAGAGACATCCGACTTGATGCGGGCCGACGAGTTGAGTGACGACGCCCCTCATCTACGTCGACGGAGTGCGCATTGAGGGCGGCGCGGAAGAAGCGTTGGCCGATTTGAACCCCGACGACATCGAGCGGATCGAGGTGCTGAAGGGCGCCGCGGCCGTGGGGTTCTACGGCGAGGACGCCGCCAACGGCGTGATCCAGATCTTCACCAAGGGTGGCAACACCATCAGTGTCACCGGCCGCCTCTTGCCGGTGAAGGAGGGGAACTAGGCGTCGTCGCGGGACGGCGCCGCGTCGGGCACGTAATCCGTCGGTTCGCCCAGGAACGTCGCCACGATCTGGTCGAGTTCGAGGAGGCAGTGGCCGATCCGCTCGGCCAGGAAGGCGCCGATACCCTCCACCGCCTTCCCCAGTTCGTCGGCCATTGCCAGGAAGGGTTGCCGCTTGGCAGGGATGTCGTGAAACACCACGGCATCGATCCACTTCTCGAACATCTCCGCATGCGTGACGCGTCGGTCGTTCAAGATCGACGCGCTCGCCAGCTCGTCCCGGATCGGTGCGTAGCTCCGCTCGAAATGATCGACTCGCTGTTGGATTTCCGGTGACCCTGCGGCACGCAGCATCCGGACGATGCGATCCATGTTGACGGGGTCGTTCTTGAGGTAGGCTCGGCGCACCGGAATGCACATGTTGCGAACCCGAACCGTGTCGCCGTCGGCCTCGATGTACCCCTTCACCACCCGAACCGATTCCCCGTCCTGCCACTTGACCTCCAGCGCAGAACGCGCCTCCGCCGCCACCTGGCGGAAGATGCGGAGCTTGGACCGCTCCGCCGGGGTGAGCTGGGGTTCCGTCATGCTGAATGGGTACTTCCCGGAACCCGAAATTACCAGCGTCATGCGGCGGTTCGGGAAAGCCCCGCCCCGCCCCCGATATGGCCACGGAACCCACGGAATCCACGGACCCCCGCACCACCCCCGGACTTGGGTTCCGTGGGTTCCGTGGCTAACTCACTCTCCCCCTGGCATTACCACCACCGCCAGGGGACCTTGAAGCGGTTCCAGCGGAGGGAGTTGGTGGAATGGCAAAGAAGGTGACGAAGACAGAAGCAGAGTGGCGGGAACACCTCACCCCCGAGCAGTACCACATTCTCAGGGAGAAGGGCACCGAGCCGGCCTTCACCGGCAAGTACCACGACTCGAAAGAGAAAGGGGTGTATCACTGCGCCGGCTGCGGCAGTGAACTCTTCTCTTCCGACACCAAGTTCGATTCCGGGTCCGGCTGGCCCAGCTTTCACTCGCCGGTCGCCGACGCGAACGTGAGTACGACCGAGGACACGAGCCACTTCATGAGGCGCACCGAGGTGCTGTGCGGCGCCTGCGACGCCCACCTGGGACACGTCTTCCCGGATGGGCCGAAGCCCACGGGCCTCAGGTATTGCATCAATTCCGCGGCGCTGGACCTGGAAAAAACCGAGGATTGAGCCGGACGTTCCGATGCGCAACACCCCCTGGCGTTCGAAACATCCCAACCGCCTATTACGTAGGGGTTTTCGGGGCCTTGGCATGCCCCGAGTTGACTATCTCCATGAGTGAGGAACGAATGACCACAGACGTTACACGCCGTGGAAGTATCCCCAGGGCAATGGCTTGGATGATCGGCCTCTCGGTCCTCCTCTCCTGGATGCCTATCTTCGGTGGCCTCATCGCAGGGTACGTGGGGGGCTCGAAAGCGGGCAGCGTCGGCCGGGCGGTCGCCGCGGTGTTTCTCCCGGGAATCATCTTGTGGGTGACGATGATGTTCCTGGGACCCCTCCTGGGTAGCATCCCCATCCTGGGAGCGATCTTCATCAAGATCGCCGGCTTGGGCGTGTTCGCCCTCTCCACGATGAACCTCATTCCGTTGTTGATCGGGGCCGTCATCGGGGGAAAAGCCGCCGAGCGTTGATCTGATGTCGGGTGGGAGGAAGGCACGCACCTTCCTCCCACTCCACCCTTGCCCCATCTTGGCTCCGCACGAATCAACCGGAGCCATTTCCCATGCGTAGCACCCCACTCATCCTGCTCCTTGCCGTCGCCATGCCGTCTTCATCCGTCGGGCAGACCGCGGAGGAGCAAGTCGTTGCCGTTGCCGAGGCCCTCTTCGATGCCATGCGCAGCAAGGACGTCGGCACGCTTCGCCGCCTCATGCTGCCCGAGGCTCGTCTCGTCGCCATCGACGAAACACGGGAACCACGGAGTGTCACCTGGACGGACCGGGCACAGTTCGTGGAACGAATCGCCGGAATGGAAGTGGAGATATTGGAGCGGATGTGGAGCCCCAAGGTGGCAATCGACGGAAGCATGGCAACGCTCTGGGCGCCCTACGACTTCCACCGCGCCGGCACGTTCAGCCATTGCGGCGTCGACGCGTTGCACATGGTGCGGATCGGCGATGCGTGGAAGATCGCCCACATCACCTACAACCGGCGGCTGGAGGGGTGTTCCGGCCCGTCCTAGTCTTTGGGCCTGCCCGCAACGGCGATGATGCGGATTCCCCCTCGGACGCTCTGGTGCACCTCCACCCGAACCGCCTTGGGATCGATGGCGTACACGATGTCGTCGGCGATGCGCGCCGCCAGCGTTTCGCAGAACGCGCCTTCGTTCCGATACGCCCAGAGATAGAACTTGAGGGCCTTGGATTCCAGACAGTGCTGGCCCGGAACGTACTCGATGGAAACCTCGCCGAAATCCGGTTGACCGGAGCGCGGGCAGATCGATGTGAACTCCGTCGCCTCCATCGTGACGACCTGCACGTCAGGGGCCGGAAACGCTTCCGCCTTGAGGACTTCCCGAGCTTGCTCGACGCTCTCCGGCTGGGGTAGCGGACCGGATGCGGGCAACTGACCGTCTATGTCTGCCATCGAATACTCCTCCTATATTCACGGGTAATGAAACACCAATCGGCAGGGGGACTCAATAGCCGCGCCGTGGTCTTGCTGAGCGGCGGCCTCGACTCGGCCACCGTCCTGGCGGACGCCCGAGCCCGAGGATTCGAGGTGTATGCCCTCACCGTGCGATACGGCCAGCGCCACAGCGTGGAAGTCGACGCGGCTCGCCGCGTGGCGGAGGCCATCGGCGTAACACGACATGTCGTCACCGAGTTGGACCTCCGTGCGTTTGGCGGCTCCGCCCTCACCGACGACATCGACGTCCCCAAGGATACCCCACCCGACACCATCGGGAACGGGATTCCCGTGACGTACGTGCCCGCTCGCAACACGATCTTTCTCGCGCTCGCGACGGCGTGGGCGGAAACGCTGGGAGCGCACGATGTCTTCATCGGCGTGAACGCCCTCGACTACTCCGGGTATCCGGATTGCCGGCGGGAGTTCATCGAAGCGTTCGAGCGGCTGACAGCCGTCGCCACCAAGGCCGGCGTTGAAGGCCGGGCACTGGCAATCCACACCCCCCTCATTGAGATGACGAAGAGCGAGATCATCCGGCGAGGCGTCGAGCTGGGGGTGGACTACGGGATCACCGTCAGTTGCTACGATCCCTCCTCTGAGGGCAATGCCTGTGGACGGTGCGACGCGTGCGCGCTGCGGCGCAGAGGTTTCGCTGAGGCCGGTGTTCCGGATCCTACACCCTACCAGGCCGGGACCCATGTATAGCGTCAAGGAGGTCTACTACACGCTCCAAGGCGAAGGGTATCACACGGGCCGTCCGGCGGTGCTGCTCCGCTTCGCCGGGTGCAACCTGTGGTCTGGACGCGAGGAGGACCGCGCCACTGCGGTCTGCCGCTTCTGCGACACCGACTTCGTCGGAATGGACGGCGCCGGGGGTGGACAGTTCGAGACAGCCGAAGCGTTGGCCGCCGCGGTGAGCCGAGAGTGGGACGCTCACGCGGAGCCGAAAGCGAGCCGGTTCGTGGTACTGACGGGCGGCGAGCCGTTGCTGCAACTCGATGCGTCGCTGATCGCGGGGCTTCACGACCGAGAGTTCGTGATCGCGATCGAAACCAACGGTACACTGCCCGCTCCGCCGGACATCGATTGGATCTGCGTCAGCCCCAAGGCCGGAGCCGAATTCGTGCAACAGTCCGGCAACGAACTGAAGCTCGTCTTCCCGCAAGACGGTCTGGATCCCGTGAGCTTCGAAGACCTGGACTTTGCCCACTTCTTTCTCCAGCCCATGGACGGTCCCGAGATCGTCCGCAATACGGAACTGGCCGCCGAATTCTGCGAGACCCATGCTGGCTGGAAGCTGAGTCTCCAAACACACAAGGTCTTCGATTTGCCTTGACACCGGCTCCCTCCGGGCCCCATTCTGGTCGAACTTCACGTCGTCACTCATACAGGCGAGGTTTGCGCTGCAGCGACCGGACCGCCTTGCCCTTCCGCATCTCGCAGTGTTCGCCATCGTGTGTACACCGGCGGTGGGGCTTGCGCAAACTCAGGTTAGGAATCCCCCGATCGTCGGGCCCGGCGACGTCGCTACGGTGGCCGCCGCCCTCGTGCTGCTTCCCATCCCCGAACTCACCGGAATCAATACCGATCCCGTCGAATGCGTCCCGTGCGATCCTTACACGGTCAACGCCTTTGACCGATGGGTGATCGGCCCGCCTCGCCCGGCGGCAGCAACCGCGAGTGACGTGCTGCGCGCAGGTCTCACGGTGTTCACGTGGACCGATCTCGCCAACGAAGGACCGCGGGGACACGCGGGGATCATGGCGTCCTTTGAATCGCTCCTCTGGGCGGAGAGTTCCGTGCACCTGATCAAGGCGCTCGTGGGCCGCAACCGACCGGTGCTCTACACGGAAGAGGGGATCGAAGTCGCACACGTTGTGTCGAACCAGAGATCGTGGCCGTCGGGTCACTCGGCGACCGCCGCTGCCGTCGCCACGAGTTACTGCCTGACGCTCGGCGACCTGGCTGACGGCGGAGTGGACTTCCGGTGCTGGCTCGCCGTCGCGGGCGCCGTCGGGGTGGGCGTGTTCCGGATGGCCGCGGCGAAACACTTTCCGACCGACGTCCTCTCGGGATGGGCTGTCGGTGTGGGGACTGCGTTCGCCGTACACACTATAAAATTTTGACTATTCACGATCCAACACACGGAGGTGCAAGCATGGCACAGATCAACACGGGTCGGGTCGTACTGGGAGGGTTGCTGGCGGGAGTCATCATCAACGTGAGCCAGATCGTGGCGAACGTATGGGTGTTCGCCAGCCAGTTCGAGGAGATCACCGCAAACCTCGGCGTGGAACCCCCGGGCGGAGCGGCCATAGCCGTCTATGTCGCTTTCGCGTTCGTCCTCGGCATCGCCGCCGTGTGGATCTACGCGGCGATACGGCCCCGATTCGGTCCCGGCATGCAGACGGCGCTGATCGCGGGAGGGGCGATGTGGCTCCTGGCACGGGCCTGGCCGATGGTCGACTTCACGGTGTTCCTCAATCTCCCCATGGGCCTGTTCATCATGGGCCTCATCTGGACGCTGGTGGAGGCATTGCTCGCCACCGTCGCCGGCGCGTGGCTGTACCAGGAGGGAGGCAGCGCCGGAGAGGCCTGATCCTCATGGCGGTCTCAGGTGTCCGGCGCCCACTCGGCCCTGACACCTGAGACCCCTTCCTTTTATAATCCTCCGTACCCATCCCAGCTGTCACGACAACCACTGCACAAGGCCATGACGAAGACCGCCGAACGCCACGAATTTCAGGCCGAGGTCAAGCAACTCCTCGACCTCCTGGTCCACTCCCTGTACTCGCACAAGGACATCTTCCTGCGGGAGCTCATCTCCAACGCATCGGATGCGCTGGACAAGATCAAGTTCGAGGCCCTGACGAATCCGGACCTCCTCCCCGGCGAGGAGCTGCACATCCGCCTCGAGGGAGACCCCAAAGCCCGAACGCTCTCGATCTCCGACAACGGCATCGGGATGGCCCGGGACGAGTTGGCGCAGAACCTGGGGACCATCGCCCGTTCGGGGACGACGGACTTCATCGAGGCCGTCCGCAAGAGCAAGGATCAGGAGCTGTCCCTCGACCTCATCGGCCAGTTCGGCGTGGGCTTCTACTCGAGCTTCATGGTGGCGGAAAGGGTCACGGTCGTGACCCGCCGGGCGGGCGAAGACACCGCACACAAGTGGGAGTCCACCGGTGAAGGCGAGTATACGCTGGAGGACGCCGACCGCCCCACCAACGGCACCACCGTGACGCTCCACCTGCGGCCCGTCGACGAGGAGAACGGCGTTCAGGACTACACCGCCGAGTGGGTCCTCAAGAACATCGTGAAGCACCACTCCGACTTCGTCGCGCACCCAGTCAAGATGGTGGTGGAGCGCGAGGAAGCCGGCAAGGAAGGAGAACAGCCCAAGCGCGTCACGACGGACGAGACGCTCAACTCGATGAAAGCCATCTGGCGCCGGCCCAAGGAGGACGTGTCGGACGAGGAATTCAACGAGTTCTACAAGCACATCACACACGACTGGTCCGATCCGCTGCGCCACCTGTCGGTCACGATGGAGGGGGGTGTCGAAGCTCGAGCCCTGCTGTACATCCCGTCTACAGCACCGTTCGATCTGTATCAGCGCGAGATGTCTTTCCGGGGCCTGCAGCTCTACATCAAGCGGGTCTTCATCATGGATCGGTGCGAAGACCTCATGCCGTCGCACCTGCGCTTCATCAAGGGGGTGGTCGACTCGGAAGATCTTTCCCTGAACGTATCCCGGGAAATCCTGCAGCAGGACCGGAAGATTGCCGCCATCAGGAGATTCCTAGTCAAGAAGATCATGGACGAGTTGGCGCGCCTCCAGAAAAGCGATGCCAAGGCCTATCGGAACTTCTGGACACAATTCGGGCCGGTGCTCAAGGAAGGACTGTTGTCCGAAGAGAAGAAGGATTCCCTCCTCGACCTGATGCAGTGCCACACCACCCGCGACGACGCAGACGTGACCACGTTGGACGAGTACGTCACCCGGGCCACGGAAAGCCAGGATGCGATCTACTACCTGACGAGTCCGACGCTCGACGCCGCGCAGCAATCGCCGCACCTGGAGGTGTTTCGGGACAGAGGATATGAAGTCCTGCTCTTCACCGACCCCGTGGATGAGATCTGGCTGCAGAATCCACCTCTTTACAGAGACAAACGGTGGGTCTCGGCGAGCCGCGGCACCGTGGACCTCGGGACGAGTGACGAGCGCAAGAGCGCCGACGACGCGCTGAAATCCGAGGCGGCTGACTACGGGGGACTCACCACACTCTTCCAGGAACTACTCGAGGACGACATCAAAGAAGTCCGCATCACAAATCGCCTGACCACGTCGCCCGCGTGTCTCGTGGGCGAAGTGCACGACATGCCGCATCAGATGATCGAGGTGCTGCGCCAGGCGGGACAGGACGTCCCCAAGGTCAAGCGGATTCTCGAGTTGAATCCACAGCACGCCATCGTGCGGAAGCTGCTGGAGCGGTTTCGGCAGGACAGCCACGACACCGTGGTGCGGGATTACGCCGACCTACTCTACGGACAGGCCCTCCTGGCTGAGGGCAACCAGCCGAGCGACCCGGCAGCGTTCAGCGCCCGATTGGCGGAGGTGATGGAAAAGGGACTCTAGAAACCGTTACGGTGTGCGGGGTCGGGCGGAAACAACGGTAAACTCGAAGGTCCCGCGCAACACGTGCCCGTCGTCGCCCGCCGTTCTCCAGCTCACGGTATACCGACCCGGCGCGAGGGTTTGCCGCACACTCGCCACGAGGGAACTGTCGCCACCGCTCCGCGTTTCTTCCAGCTCGACGGCTCCACCGTCACCGCGGAGTGACAGTCGGCTCACCGCCAGCTCGGGTTGCTGCGAGTACCACGCTCGAACGATTGCAGGGGATTCGGCCACCGTCGTGTCGGGTGCAGGATGGCTCTTTGTGAGACGCATGTGGCGGTCGGCCGCCGTGGCCGCAACCGTACCCGCCAGCAGTCCCAAGGCCAAAACGCGAAACACCCGCTGCACTAAGACGCTTTCGCCTTCTCGATACCGGGCTTGTCCCAAATGGAGGTCGAGACCGGCCGCTTGATCTCACGCACACCGTGACCACACGCCTCACATCCCGTCTTCTCCCCCCAGGGTCCCTTGCCGCACTCGGGACATGACGGCCGGCGGGTCTGAACAGGGCGTTTGAAGCAGCCGCCCTGGCATTTCTCCCACAGCATACCATGGCCGTCGCTGCTCATGACCAGCGGCGATCCGCACTCACACTTGGGGTCGGTCGCGTCGATCATCGGACCCTTCGACCAGCTTCTGGTGCTCACATTTTCCTCCTCAACTCCGGTGCGCAAAAAGTCCGCCCGGGGCACCGGACAGATTACTCAAATCCAACAGCCGAACCGTCTTGGAATGGGGGAATTATCTGGCCCGCATTGCGCGGCGTAGGTCGGCACGCCGGCGCCGGCGGGCGGCCGCGTGCTTGAGTCGCCGAGCGAGGCTCGGCTTCGTGTAGAATCGCTTCTGGCGCAACTCCTTGAGGACACCAGAGCGCTGGACCTTGCGGCGGAACGCCTTGACGGCCCACTCGATACTGTCTTTTTCTTGGATCTTGATCTCAGTCATACGACGCGTACGTCTCGAATTCAGTCCAGCGGGGAAAAAAAAAGACCAGCCCATGGGACGGGTCAACCAAAAGGCGCATAGCGCCGGCCCGAAGTCTACCCAGCCAAGGCCCGCCTGTCAAACGAGATAGCCCATCGCACGGCTCGCCCCGCCTCTCACCGGAGCCATCTCGAGACCACGCAACCGCAACGCAGGCAAAGACTTGGGGAATTGACAGCAGCCCCCGAGACCGCTAACCTAGTGAATCTGGGCATACTCGCTGCAAGGATGGCAGGGACGCCGATGACCGTTTCGAACACTCTCCAGAGCATCCCCCTCTTCTCGCACCTCCGCGAGGAGGACGTGGCCCGTATCAGTCATTTTGCGCGGGACCGGTCCTATCCCAAGAACAGCGTCATTGTGTTCGAGGAAGACCCGGGGGACTCCCTGTATGTCGTGATGTCGGGCCAGGTCAAGGTGGTCCTCATTGGAGAGGATGGCCGCGAGGTAATCCTCTCGACGCCGAGCAAGGGCGACTTCTTCGGTGAGATGTCCCTCATCGACGACCAGCCCCGGTCGGCGCACGTGATCGCCATGGAGGATTCCAAGCTCCTGGTGCTCCGGCGCGAGGACTTTCATCAGTGCCTCAGCGAGATGCCGGGGATTGCCATCGGCTTGTTGCGAGCGATGTGCAAACGGCTGCGCCAGGCCGACAACAAGATCGGTGGCCTCGTGCTCCTCGATGTCCCCGGCCGCGTCGCCCGCCTGCTCCTCGAGCTGGCGGACGAGAACGACGGCGAGCACATCACCAAGCGCATCACGCATCACCTGATCGCCCAAATGATCGGGTCGAGCCGTGAGACCGTTTCCCGAACGATGCGGAACCTCGTGGACCAGAGTCTCATCGAGGTATCTCGGGCGAAGATCCGATTGTGCGATCGCGAGGCGTTGGAGAATGCCGCCGGTCGCGACACGATGGGACCGGCGCAGCGCTTTCACTATGACGGCAAGCACGATCGCCGACGCCCGGAGGGAACGGTTCGGCGCTAGTCACCGAGCCTTCACAATCCCTTCACCTCCCGGCGGGCAGACTCCAATCGGATTCTCTCCTGCGGAGGATTGCCGTGATCGACAAACCTATCGTCGTCGGGGTTGACGCATCCGACGAAGCCGTAAAGGCCGCAGCCGTCGGTACCCGGATCGCCGAGAAGACCGGCACCGGGTGCCTTCTCGTACACGCCGTCCGGGACAATTGGTCGGTTGCCGCAGAGGAAATCCCCTTCGACCTGGCGCTCTACAACGAACAGGTTCTCGGTGCCAACCGGGCCGCCGTCGAAACCGCCATGGAGCGGGCGGTCCCCATCGGGGCGCTGGAGAAGATGGAGACCCGCCTCGGCCGGCCGCAGAGCGTTCTCAAGGAGGTCGTGGAGGAGATCGACGCCGGCCTCATCGTCATGGGGGGAAAACACCATCCGAGACTCGAGCGATGGTTGAGCGGCAGCACGGTGCACCAGGTCCTCCGCACGCTGGACATCCCCATGCTCATCACCGGGCCGGGGTCTACCGACTTCACGAAGATCCTCGCAGCGGTGGATCTGTCCCACGCAGCCGGGCCCACCATTCGCGCGGCCGAAGCGTTCGCGGACCTCTTCGATGCGCAGCTCTGGGCCTTCCACGCCGTGGACTCCCTCCACGGCACGAGCATGGTGCCGCTTCCCTTCGACCACGATGAGCTCGTCGACAGGTCCAGCACCCGGCTCGAGGCGGAGATCTGGCCGATGGTGTACCGTCCCAACACCGAACGAGTCGTCCGGAGCGGGCAGGCCGCAGAGGCGATCATCGAAGAGGTCAGCTCGTGGGGCGCGGGCCTCGTGGTCCTGGGATCACACGGCAAGGGGCTCACCGAGCGCGTGCTCCTCGGCAGCACCACCGAACGGCTGCTCAACAACCTCCCCACCGCCCTGCTCGTCATTCCGGCCCACGACGCGTAGCCAACCCGAACCGGGATTCATCATGACGCAAACCAGCCGAATCGCCACGGTGGCCGCGCTCTTTGTGCTCGGCGTGGTTGACGCACCCGCCCAAGAGAATGACCGCACGCTGGAAGGCGTGTGGGCCGCTGAGCGTTATACGCTGCGCGACGGACCCACCCACCGCGTCACTGGCCGGATCTTCTTCACCCACACCGAGTGGACCGTGCTGTTCTTCGTGGTCGATGAGGATGGGGAACCGCACCGCGGGTCCGGAGAGGGAGGCAGCTACACGCTGCAGGGCAACCAGCTCGTGTTCTCACACCTGTTCCATCTCTCCACCGGAGAGGCCATGGCCGGATTGCCCGCGAGCCCGCTCCGCATGGAGTCCCGGGCCGCCTTAGAAGCCCAGACCGAGCCCAGCATCATCGAGGTGTCGGGCGACCGACTCACGATCGCCTTTCCCAGCGGCAACGCGATGGAGTTTCGCAGACTGGGAATGTGAGGGTGAAGTGTCCTTCATAGAGGACAACTCCCGTCGCTGACAAGACGCCCGCGACACCCGTAAGAACCCATTTGACAACAACTTATGGCTATCAAACCATCCTGGCATCCAGGTTGCATTGAGATGGTGTGGCAACAACACGATGTCATGGGCCGCCAGCCCTGCAGTCATACAATAAGGAAAGTGAACTCATGCGAACACGGAAAATGCTCACCCCGCTTCTCGGCCTGGCCCTCGTGGCCTTCGCGCCGCCCACCGCCGACGGCCACGCCGCACCGGTTGTGGGTGACGCCGTCGAGGCGGACGCGGTCGCGATACGGGTCGTCAACAACAACTGGTCGGATATGCGGGTCTACGTGGTGGTGGGGGGCCGGCGGGTCCGTCTGGGAACGGTGAGCGGCCTCGCCACCGAAGTCCTGAAGCTCAGGCGAACGATTGTGGGTCCGTCGTCCGCGGTGCAGTTCGAGGCCGTGGCCATCGGCCACCGCACCACGAGCCACGCCCAGGAGTTCGTCGTCTTCGAGGGAGACGCCCTGGAGTATCGGATCGAGAACGCCATCGGGCTGTCCTACATTCGGCGGATCTAGCAACAGTGGGTGCGGTCGCTTGCGGCCGCACCTCTCTCTCGATTGCCGTCCGACCCATCCCACACCATCATTAGGCTCACTCAACCCGAGCCCGGACATGGTTCGCATGCGTCGACGCGCCTCCCTGTTCTCCGCCCTCTTGCTCCTCTCCGCGGTGAGCCCGCTCCTCGCCCAACAATCGTACGTCCTCCGTCCCGACCGCGTATTCGACGGCGTGGAATCCCACCAGGGGTGGTCCGTCGTCGTCCGCGACGGCAGGATCGCCGCGGCCGGGCCGTCGGGTCGGCTCGACGCGCCCCGCGGCGCCGAGGTGGTGACCCTTGCCGGCCTCACCCTCCTCCCCGGCCTCATCGAGGGACACTCCCACATGCTGCTTCACCCGTACAACGAGACGGCGTGGAACGATCAGGTCCTCAACGAATCGCTCGCCGAGCGGGTTGCCCGGGCCACGGTGCACGCCCGGGCGACCCTCATGGCCGGCGTCACGACGGCCAGGGACCTGGGGACCGAGGGCGCCGGGTACGCCGACGTGGGACTCAAGCGGGCCATCGATTTAGGCGTGATCCCCGGACCGCGACTTATCGTCACCACCAGGGCCATCGTCGCCACGGGCAGCTACAACCCCAAGGGTGCGCCTGAGTTCACCCTCCCCAAGGGCGCCGAACCCGCCGACGGCCACGACGACCTGATCAAGGTCACCCGCGACCAGATCGGCCGGGGCGCCGACTGGATCAAGATCTACGCCGACTATCGCTGGGGCCCCGACGGGACGGCCCAACCCACGTTCACCCAGGACGAACTCGCCCTGGTGGTGGAGGTGGCCGCCAGCTCCGGACGCCCTGTGGTGGCCCACGCCGCCACCGCGGAGGGAATGAAGCGAGCCGTGCTGGCCGGCGTCCGCACCATCGAGCACGGCGACGGGGGTGATGCCGAGGTGTTCCGCCTGATGGCGGAGCGCAACGTGGCGCTCTGCCCAACCCTCGCCGCCGGCGACGCCATCTTGCAGTACGGCGGATGGCAACCGGGAATCGATCCCGACCCCGCCCGCATCCGGCAGAAACGCGCCGGCTTCCAGTTGGCGCTGCAACACGGTGTACCCATGTGCTTCGGCGGCGACGTGGGGGTGTACGCCCACGGGGACAACGTGCGGGAGCTGGAGCTGATGGTGGACTACGGCATGACCGCCCTCGACGCGGTCCGCGCAGCCACGTCCTCCAATGCACGGTTCTTTGGGATCGAGGACGAGGTGGGAACGGTGCGGGAGGGGCTGCTGGCGGATCTCATTGCGGTGGAGGGGGACCCGACACGGGACATCTCGGTGCTCCGGAACGTGCGGTTCGTGATGAAGGGCGGGGAGATCGTCCATCGGGCGCAGTGAGCAGGGAGCGGGGAGCGGGGAGCGGGCGACCGAAAGAGCGCATGGTGCGACATGCCATTTGTCCCTTCCGCGCGCTGCGGTTCGCCTCAGGGCGAGGGCGCAGGATAGGATGGTTTGCGACCCAACGCGCGCTGCAGTGACAAACGGCACGCCGCACCATGCTTTTGCTAACCAAGGAGACTGAAGAGATGGATCGTCGATCGTTTGTGATCACTGGCGCGGCTGGCTTGGCCGCTGCGACGTCGAAGCAAGCCTTTGCGGGTTCCCCCCCCAACATCATCGCCTCGAAACGCGCCCGGCCTATGGTGATTTCCGACAACAGCGGCATCGCGTACACTAACGGCGGACCCCAGAGCGCGGTGGAAAAGGCGTTCGAGATGATCGTGGGCGGATCGGACGTGCTGGACGCGCTGATTGCCGGCGTCAACATCCCCGAACTCGATCCCACCGAATCCGGGATCGGGTACGGCGGGCTCCCCAACGAGCGGGGCGTGGTGCAGCTCGATGCGTGCTGCATGCACGGGCCCAAACGGCAGGCGGGGGGCGTGGCGGCGTTGGAGGGGGTGCGCACACCGTCGGTGGTGGCCAAGGCGGTGATGGAGTTCACCGATCATCACCTGCTGGTGGGCCAGGGCGCCCAGGATTTCGCCCGGAGCTTAGGGGTGACCATCGAAGACGATCTCAACACGGAGCACTCCCGGCGCCTGTGGCTGGAGTGGAAGCGCCGAGTGGACCCCGACCACTATCTCGATCCCGCGGAGCGGCGGCGGCGGGGGTACGAGGCCGGTCTCGAGATGGTGCGGGAGGGGCTCATCGACGAGAACCATTTCTGGGGCACCATCAACTGCAACGGTATCAACGCCGACGGCGATCTCTGCGGCGTGACGACCACCAGCGGCCTGGGGTGGAAGATCCCGGGGCGCACCGGTGACTCGCCGATCCTGGGTGCGGGACTCTATGTGGACAACGATGTCGGCGCAGCCGGCTCCACCGGCCGCGGCGGCGAGGCGAACCTCTACAACCTCTGCTCCTACCTCATCGTCGAGAAGATGCGGGGCGGCATGAGCCCCAAGGATGCCGGGATGGAGGCGTTGCGGCGGGTGCAGCACAACACGGTGGAGGAGCGCCTCCTGAACAGCCGCGGTTTGCCGGCGTTCGACCTGCGGTTCTTCATCTTGAACAAGAACGGCGACCACGCCGGCGTCGCCATGTACGGCGCGGGGGAGCGGACGTACGCCATCTGCACCGAGAATGGGGCCGAGTCGCTCCCCCTGGAGGGGCTCCTGAACGGCAGCCCCACGGACTGATCGGCCAGGCCGGAGCTTTGTACGCCACCTGTCTGTTCTGCGCCGCGCATCTGGGCGGCAACCGGATCGTCGAGACGTTTCCCGTGGGGCGGCGGCTCGCCTTCGACGCAGCGAAGGGCAGGCTCTGGGTGGTGTGTCGGGGGTGCGAGCGCTGGAACCTCACGCCCTTGGAGGAACGCTGGGAGGCCGTGGAGGACTGCGAGCGCCGGTTTCGCAGCGCCCGGAAGCGCGTGAACACCGACAACATCGGTCTCGCCAAGCTGGACGAGGGACTGGAGCTGGTTCGCATCGGCGCCCCATTGCGGCCGGAGTTCGCCGCGTGGCGCTACGGCGATCAGTTCGGGCGGCGGCGGACCCGGACCATCATCCGTGGGTCGGCCATCGGCACGGCGGCCGCGGCGCTGGCGGTGGGCAGCATTCCTCTGGGGGGGCTGGCCCTGGGCGCCGTGGCCCTCTACCGTGTCGCCGAAGGCGTCGCCCGGCGGATCAAGGACAACCGGGTCATCGCCCGGGTGCCCTGCGACGACGGCAACAACGTCATCGTGCTGGGGCAGCACCTGCCCTTCGCCCGGCTGAGCACCGAGGCCGCCGGAGCCGCCGGGTGGCGTCTCGAACTGGCTCACGCGGGCGGCAGGAACACGATGCACGGGGAGCACGCGCTGCATGCCGCCGCCCTCATCATGCCGTCCATCAACGGCACCGGCGCCAACCTCTTCCAGGTCGAGCGGGCCATCAAGCGGTTGGAGGCTCACCCCGATCCGGTGGGGTACATGCGATCCACTGCGGCCATCAGCTCCCACCCCTCCCGCACCGGCGACGCCGCCACCCTCGCTGGGCTTCCGGCCGACATGCGATTGGCCGTGGAGATGGCCGCCAACGAGGAGAACGAACGCTACGCCCTCGAGGGGGAAATGGCCTTGCTGGAAATGGCCTGGGAGGAGGCGGAGGAGGTCGCTGCCATCGCCGATGATCTGGTGGTCTCACCCGAAATCGAACAGCGGCTGGAGCAGATGCGGCGGGAAACGTCGGCCGACCAGCGGGGTACGCGGTAGCATGGACAGACTCGCGCTCTCCGATTCTCGTTCACTCATGGAGCCCTATGCCGTGGCGGAGCCACCCGCCGAGCGTCCCCCGATGATCGACTTTCGGGGACACAACGGGAACTCGTTCGCCCTACCCTACCACAAGCTCATGGCCATGGCGTTTCACCCCACGAGCGGAATCCGCTTGGAGTTCCGGGAACACAACATCGTCATCCGGGGCCGTAACCTCCGCCCACTGTACGACCACCTGCTACAGCATCGGGTGATCTACGTCCTCGAGGACGACTTCGACGCGGCCCCCGAGACCGCCACGTTCGTCGACTCCATCAACGTGGACCGGATCCAGGACTCGGTCTGACCCATTCTCATTCTGTCCTGGACCAATATTAAAGACATCATAAGTTTTGCCTGAAGGACTCGTCATCCCCTTGCTTTCCTTATATACGGGCTAGAATTTAGCCGAGTTGAACAAGTCTAGCGGCCGCCTGGAACATTCTACGCCGCAGACGGGCTGCCGTTAGCTCGATCCAGCCGCAACCCAACGCCGTCAACTGGGCTGCGGCGCCAGTGCTATCCTAGCACAGGCCTGATCTCCGACCATCCCCTGAAACGCGGGTCGGACCTTGGGCCTCCCAAGGACCTCAGCGGTTGATATGGGACATGGTGTGACTGTCTACCCATCAATCCACGCCACCAATGCTCCACAACCGCCACCTGCACGAGTGCCACGACGGGCATTCCGTGCCATCATCCTTATCTCAAGAGTGAGGTCGAACATGAACCGAAAACATGGTCGAACTAGCCTCCTCGCTGTCGGCATGGCGTTGATCATGCTGTTTGCGGGGACTGTGCCCTTATGGGCGCAGACGACGGGCTCGGTTCGCGGGACGGTCACGGTGCAGCTCACGGAGCGGCCCCTGTCCGGCGCGCGGGTTCTGCTCATCGGGACCCAGTTGGCCGGGACGGCAGACCAGAACGGCAACTTCGAGATTCGCAGCGTGCCGATGGGGACGTATACCATCCGGGTGATAATCATCGGATATGCCAGCATGGAGACGACGGTAAACGTCTCGCCGGGCCAGCCAGCAGTGGTCAACTTCACCCTCAACCCCGCGGCCATCTCGCTCGACGAGATCGTGGTGACCGGCACGGGCGGCGCCCAGGAGAAGAAAACCATCGGGAACTCGGTGGGGACGATCCAGGTGGGGGCGCAGATGGAAACCGCGCCGATCAACCGCGTCGTCGAGCTGCTGACGGCCCGGACGCCGGGGCTCTCGCTGATGAACCAGAGCGGCCAGGCGGGGGATTCGCCCAACATCCGGATCCGGGGCGCCGGCTCCCTCAATGCGGGCTACGCACCGGTGTTCTACGTGGATGGGGTCCGGATTCAAGCCGGCAGGCTCGAGTCGGGCAGCTTGGATCATGGCGGGACCGCCCTCGACTTCATCAACCCGAACGACATCGAGAGCATCGAGGTGATCAAAGGCCCGGCGGCGGCCACGCTGTACGGCGCGGACGCAGCCAACGGGGTGATCCAGATCATCACGAAGAAGGGGCGGCGGGGCACGGAGTCGGTCCAGTGGACGGCCAGCATGGAGTTCGGCCAGAGCGAGTGGACCAAGACGATAGGATCCAACACGCAGTACTGGCGTTGCACGGTTTCGAACCAGGGGTCCAGTTCGTATCCGGGGTGCCAGGATCCGACCACGGTGGAGTGGTGGGGCAGGGACGCCAACGGTGATCCCATCCTGAACGTGGGGATTCCCGAATCGGACATCATCAGGGACATCACCGTCGATGGCGTGCCCGACGGAACGTTTCTGCTCAAGGACGAGACGCTAATGCGGCACCCGGCGGCGCTCCGCAAGGGCAACTCGTCGGAGTTCAACATCTCGGCCCGGGGTGGCACCGGACGGATGGGCTACTTCCTGTCGTTCGGCAAGACTGACGAAGACGGGGTGTTCTTCAACAACTTCTCAAACCGCGTCGGCGGCAGGGCGAACTTCGACGTCAACATCTCCGAGACGGTGGACTTCGCCGTGCAGTTCAGCTACACCCAGACGCATTTGCGGCAGCCCCTCAGCAACAACGCCTCCAACAGCATCAATCGGAACGCGATGCGGGGGCGGGCACGGGCGTACGACCGCGACTGGGAACCGGGTTTCCGCGGATTCAACCCGTGGCTGTCCAACGAGTACGACTCGCAAACTAGAACCGAACGGATGACCATCGGGATGACCGGAAACTGGTCGCCCTTCGAGTGGTTCCGGAACAAGCTGACGTTGGGGTTGGACAGGCTGGACTACCGGACCACCGATATCAACATCATCGACACGACGGGCCAGGAGCCGTGGGGCTCCACGGCCGCCACCGGGAGGATCAGCCACGAGCTCCCGAACCGTCACCGCTGGACCGTCGACTACGCCGGGTCAGTGGATTTCGCTATCAGCGAGACTCTCGGCTCGGAGTTCTCCGCCGGGATGCAGCTCAACTCCTACAAGCGGCATACGCACAACTCCAGCGGAGACGGCATGGTGTCCAACCAGCTGAACCTGGTGTCGTCTGCGGCGAACGATCAGGGCGGCGAGAGCCGGTCCGAGCAGACGTCACTGGGCTTCTACCTGCAGGAACGGATCGCCTGGCGCGACAACGTGTTCGTCACCGGGGCCGTCCGCATCGACGACAACTCGGCCTTCGGGTCGGACTTCTCGTTGGTGGTGTATCCCAAGGCGTCGGTGGCGTGGATGATCTCCGACGAGGCCTTCTACAACGTCGGATTCACGGACCAACTCAAGCTGCGGTTTGCCTGGGGGCAGGCCGGGAACGCGCCGGGGCCCTTCTCGGCGGACCGGACGTTTAGCGTCGGGAGCGGTGTGGAAGGCGACGAGTTCGTCAACACGCTCGTCATGTCGTCGTACGGCAACCCCGACCTCAAGGCCGAGACGGGCCAGGAATGGGAGGCCGGCTTCGACGCGTCGTTGCTCGACGGCCGCGCCGGGCTCGAGTTCACCTACTACAACCAGAAGACGGTGGACGCCCTGATCAGCGTGTCGGATCCCCCATCGACGGGCTACACGGGGAGTCACCTGACGAACATCGGTACGATCTCCAACAGCGGGATCGAGCTCCTGATCACGGGGTCGCCCGTCTTCTCCCGCAACTTCCAGTGGGACTTGAGCCTGTCGTACGCCACCAACAACAACAAGCTGGTGTCGTTCAACGGAGCCCGGGACGAGATCGTCTTTGGATCGTTCGCCGACGTGCAACGGCATCGCGAGGGCTATCCCATGGGGGCCTTCTGGGCGGTGGACGTGGAGCGGGATGCCAATGGCGACGTGGTGCTGCGGGACGACGGTGTCGTCGTCACCGATCCGGCGGACGGGAACCCGACGGTCATGAGCAGCTGCCGCTGGGCGCCCAGCGATCCCGACTGGGTTCAGGCCGACGAGTGCGACGACATCTACATCGGCCCGTCGCGGCCCACGAAGGAGGCGGC
This sequence comes from Gemmatimonadota bacterium, assembly GCA_039589615.1. Classification (GTDB taxonomy): domain Bacteria; phylum Gemmatimonadota; class Gemmatimonadetes; order Gemmatimonadales; family GWC2-71-9; genus B3T1B10. The sequence goes on along the minus strand of JBDHHA010000089.1, from coordinate 12,824 downwards.
GTTCACCAGCACGTTCACCCTGTTCGGCAACCTGCGGATTTTCGGCCAGTTCGACTATCGCGGTGGCCACTACCAGTGGTGCGCGATCTGCTCCATCAACAGCCGGAGCGACCGGAACACGTGGGACGTGAACACGGGCGGAAGCGACTTGAATCCGGACGTGTCCTTGGCCGACGTGGAAGCGCTACGGTCGCTGCAGACCATCAGCCACATCAGCAGCGCGGAATTCCTCAAGTTCCGGGAGTTGTCGTTGACGTACACGCTCCCGACCTCCTGGGGCCAGTTCTTCCGGGGGAGCCGCTGGAGCTTCACGCTGGCGGGCCGCAACCTCTTCGTGTGGACCGCATACGAGGGGCGGGGCGACCCGGAGGTGCAGTTCAACTCCGGATCGAGCTTCAGCATGCTGGACTACGCATCGACGCCGCAGACACGCCGTCTGTCGGCATCCATGCGGGTGACCTTCTAAAGGAGAGGTGCCACAATGAGACAGAGACACACTCGTTGGGCGGGGATATGTGCCGTTGGCGCCATCCTTGCCTTTACCGCAGGGTGCAATATTGCTGACGAGTTGTTGGAAGTGAACAACCCGACGCAAGTACCCATCGCCGACATCAACGACATCGCGCTCATGCCGGTTCGAGTGAACGGCGCGATGGATCAGTTCGTGCAGAATTACGGCGAAGACATCATCCAGTACGCCACGTATCTCTCGGACGAGACGCTGACGGGGAATAACTGGGAAGACTACGCCAGGGTGAACCAGCGAATCGTGAGTTACCTCGAGGGCCAGACGGAGAGGATCTACGACGGGATGCAGAAGGGGCTGCGCCAGGCCCACGATCTGGCAGAGCAGATCAGGGTCTACCAGGCGGACGACCCCGAAACGTGGGTACCGATCGGGTACGAAGATGCTACCGACTTCGACCCGGACCTGGCCCAGACCCTGGTGTTCGCTGGCTACAGCGCCCTCGTGTTGGCTGAGAACATGTGTCAATGCGTCATCTCTCCCGATCCGGCGGCGCCCAGCACCACCATACTCTCCCAGTTGGAGACGTTCGCCGTCGCGCTGCCGTATCTTTTGGACGCGCTGTCCGTGGCCACCACGGCAGGCGAAGACGACCTCGCCGATCTCGCCCGGACCGGCCTCGCCCGCACCTACCTGGGGATGGGCGATTGGGCCAACGCGGCGTTGTATGCCAACCAGGTCACGCCGGGGTTCGAGTGGTGGATCAACCACGTGAACGTCTCCGGCGGGCGCAACCCGCTGCACGCCTACAGCTTCGGGGGGAACTTCAAAGCGGGGATCCATCCGAATTTCATTGGCGTCCATCCCAGTTTCGATGGTACCGGGTACGACTTCGAGGATACCGTCAGAGACGCGCAGACGGATCCGCGGATTCAGCACTGGCCCAGCGATCGCACCGGTCACAATGCGCTCACCCGGATGTACAAGCTCTTCCAAGGGCTACGCCACGCCGACTATACCGGCGAGACCATCGCGCCGTCGTCCGCGGCGTGCCCGGCCTGTACGGGCACCGACGAGGACGACCTGTTCCTGATCGGCGAGTATGACGCCGACATCATGTTGGCGGACTACACCGAGGCCCAGCACCACTACTGGGAGGCCATCAACGAGCTGGGTACGGACGAGGCCGGGGTGCTGGCCTTCGTGAATGCCCGGCGGGCCGTAGGCAACCAGGCCGCCGTGGCCCTCACGGGGCAGCTCCTGACCGACGAGCTGCGAGACCAGCGGGCCAAGGACCTGTTCCTGGGCGGCTTCCGCTTGCCGGATCTCCGCCGCTGGACGCGGTTCGATCCGGGCAACGGATATTTCGCATCGGGAAGCTACTTCCCGACGGGGATGCATCCCAATGAGACTTGGGGTGGCTACGGAGAGTGGACGTGTTTCCCGATTCCCCTTGCGGAGTATGTGGGGAACCCGGGATTAGAAAAGCCCGCGGATCCCAGCATTCCCCCGGGGATCTAGGATCATGGGAGTCACCCGCCGCCAGTAAGGGCGGTGTGACCGTAGGACTGTAGGACGAGAAAGGGTGGAAGGCGTCGTTGGCCTTCCACCTTTTCTCGTATTGGACCGCGCGACCGGGGCGCTTGCCGCCAATCGACGGACCCGGGTTGCCACCTCTGGGGTACCCGACATATTGGGTGGATCAGCACTGTTAACACATCATCACGAGCGAGGGGGCCGGCCATGTTCCGCAGCCATCGCTGTCGGGTGGCGTCGCAAGCCAGCAGACTCCATGTCGGGCTTGCGGTCGTCCTTCTCGCGGGCGGCGTCACTCAGAGCGTGACGGCCCAGCGGTTGCAGGGCCACCTCTTGGATCTCAATTCCAACGAGCCCATCAGCTCCGGAATCGTCACGCTGCTCACCGAAGACGGCCAGCGCATCGCCACGGCGGTCACCGATGATGCCGGGACATGGCTCTTGGACGTTCCGGCTCCGGGGCTCTACTTCGTCGAGGCGAAGCGACTGGGCTATCAACCGTGGATCGATGGGCCGGTGGAGGTGGGGCCGGGCGGTGACGGGACCTTCGTCTACCACCTCCGCCAATCGGCCGTTCCCCTGGACCCCCTGGAGATCTCCGCGGAGGCCACCGAGCGCTATCTGGGATTGTCGGGTTTCTACGAGCGGCAGGTGAGCGACTTCGGCCACTTCATGGAGCCGGAGGACATCGAGAGGAGGCAGGCCAGCCGGCTCAGCGACCTGCTGCGGGCCCTTCCCGGGGTTCGCGTCGTCTCCACCGGAGAGCTCGGCAGCTCGTATATCCAGCTCCGTGGCAGCAACCTCTCGGGTGGGGGGATCTGCCGGCCGCGAATATTCGTGGACGGTCTCATGTTCATGCCGGGCGATGGACAGCCGAAACGGTGGGACGACCTTGGCCGCCCTGACCGACTGGCCGAGAACGATCCGGAGCTCGTTCTCAACGACCTCTTCTCCATCGACGACATCGGCCACCCCTCCACCATTGCGGCCCTGGAGATTTACCGGACCGGAGCGCAAGTGCCCGTGCAGTTCGGCGGCACAAGCGTCCAGACCCAGTGCGGGGTCATCGTGATATGGACTCGCGTGGGGAGGATGTTAGACCACCGGTAGCGGTCCAGTGAGGTCGCCATGACCACGACGAGGACCTTCACCCTCACGTGTGCCGCAGCCCTCCTAATGGGCGTCCCAACCCCCAGCGCGTCGCAGACCATCCGCGGACAGGTCGCCGACAGCATCACGGCTGCGCCGGTGGGCGCCGGCTTCGTGGTGCTCCTCGCTGCAAACGGCGCGGAGATCACCCGCACGCTCACCACCCGGGACGGGCGTTTCACGTTCACCCCAGCAGACGATCAACAGGGACCGTTCCGCTTCCGCTCCGAGCGCATCGGCTACCGCTTGGCGGTCACGGAGGCGTTTGACGCGCCCCTCGGGGGCAGCGTGGAGGTCACCATCTGGGTCTCTGCCCTTCCCACCCCCCTCTCCGCCATCGAGGTGCGGGAGTCCACCGAGTGCAAGGTGCGTCCCGACGAGGACGAGCGAACCGCCGTGGTGTGGGAGGAGGCCCGCAAGGCCCTGGCCGCCGCGTCGTGGACGGCCTCCCGGCAGCTCTACCACGTCGTCAGCAACGTGTACGACCGTGACCTGGACGGCCGGCGGCGGCGCGTGCTCCAGGAACAACACCGTGCCTCCGTGGGACTCTCCGCCACACCGTTCGTGAGTCGCGACCCCGCGGCATTGGAGCACAACGGATACATCGAGTTAGACGGCGACGCGCTGGTGTACTACGCACCGGATGCCCACGTACTGCAGGACGACGGCTTTCTCGGGACCCATTGCTTTCGGCTGCGGCGTCCCGACGAAGGCAACGACCTCATCGGGTTGGCGTTCGAGCCGGTTCCGAGCCGGGACCTCCCCGATGTGGAGGGGGTGCTTTGGCTCGACCGCGCATCTTCCGAGTTGCGCTCCCTCGAGTACCGCTACGCCAACTTGCCCCGGGAGCGGCCGCTCGGAATCTCCGGCGGCGGGACCGTGGAGTTCATGCCCCTTCCCTCCGGAGCCTGGATCGTCCACCGCTGGCGGATCGAGACGCCGCTGGCCTTTCGCACCGAGCGGGTGAGCCCCTTCGACCGGTGGGATCGACAGGTGGCGGACGCGTACCGGCATACGGGCGGCGAGGTCCTCACCATCACCGACTCTACCGGCTCTCGGGTCTACCAGGCCGAGCTCGCCGAGATCATCGGCGTCGTGGTGGACAGCACCCGGGGGGACCTCGCGCCCCTCGCCGGAGCCAAGGTGCAGATCGTCGGGACGTGGTTTAGCGGTACGACGAACCGCCAGGGCGTGTACCGACTCGCGGCTCCCCTCGACGGCGACTTCAGCGTGACGTTCGCCCACCCCCGCGCCGACTCGCTGGGACACACGCCACCGCCCAGGGCGGTGACGTTGGCTCGCGGCCAGACGGACACGTTGTGGCTCGCCGTTCCTCCGATCGAAGACATCCTTGCCTCGCATTGTCCGGACCTCGTGCAGGGGGCGCACGCTCGCGTGTTGCTGGGCGCAGTGCGGGATTCCGTCACCGGCGAGGCTTCACCGGGAGCCACTGTGGTGGCGGCGTGGCAACATATCTCGCCGAGCCTGGACTTTCAGAACCTGGAAGTAGACGCGACAACGGATTCCAGTGGGGCATTCGTCCTCTGCGAGTTGGAACACGAGCGCCCCACCATCGTGTATGCGGTGGGACCGGGTGGCCGCAGCAAGCTGCTCCGCGTGGCATTCGAGGGAACAGGGGTAGAGGTGGGCGATGCGTATCACGAGACGTACGAGACGACCGCCGGGATGTGGCGCACTGAGCTGACGCTTCGTCCCCTCGGAACGCAGGCAACCGTGCTCGCCGGCATCGTGACCGATGCGGTGACCGGCGCGGCCATCCCCCACGCGGTGGTCGCCATCGACGGCTCCCCGCACGAGACCGTAACAAACTCCTCAGGCATGTTCCGTGTAGAGGGAACGCCCCCCGGCACGCGGCGCATCGAGGTGCGGCGCCCGGGATACCGAACGCGCTCGGGGGAAGTCGATGTCGATGAGGATGCGCCCACCGTTCTTGGCGCCGAGTTACTCGCCCTTACCCCCGCAGCACAGGTTACCGGGTCCGTGACGGGACCCGAATCACACGAGCCGGTTTCCGACGTGTGGGTGACTCTGGTCTCGCTGGAAGGGGATTCGGTGATGATGACCTTCTCCGACTCCCTGGGCGAGTTCGTCCTCACCGCTCCGCAGCCGGGATCCTACTACGTGTCGGCGCGGCGTTTGGGGTACTCACCCGATCTCGCGGGACCGTACGAACTGCAGCCCGGACACGCCGTGGACGTGGCGTTCTCCATGCGCCGGCTCGCGTTCGTGCTGGATCCCTTGAACGTGACCGCCGCGGCCGTGGACCAGTTCCTCGAGTCCGTGGGATTCAACCATCGCAAGAGGTTCGGCCGCGGGTACTTCATGGACCGGGAGGAGATCGAGAAGCGTCTCGGCTCGGTGGCCGACGCGGCGCAGCTGCTGTCGGTGGTACCCGGTGTCGAGGTCGTGGAAGGCCTCTCGGATCGCGTCGGGGGATCCCTCATACGGATCAGCCGGGCGGCCTGCGACGACAAGGGACCCCGCATCTGGGTGGACGGTTTTCTCATCGACACCCAGGACATGGGGGAAATGGAGTTGTATGCCCTGTCGCAGGTGGTGCAACCCGAGGACGTCTACGCCATCGAGGTCTATCGCAGCCCGTCCCAGGTACCCGTCGAGTATGGCGGTGCCCAGAGCGGGTGCGGCGTGGTGCTGATCTGGACCATCCGAGGGCGGTAATCTGCCTGGGTTATTGTCGCCCTTCCACTCCCACCAGCACCCACATCACGAGCTGGGCCACCCGCATCTCCAATTCACCCTTCGACTGGCAGTGCACCGAATTGCCGGCCACGGCGCGAGGCCTCCCCGTGGCATCGACCGTCGTGGTGACGATGGTGCCGCCGTCTTCGCCGGGCGCCAGCGCCGTGACGACCAACATGGTCACCTGGAATTGGTCGGCGTTGGGAACCGCCGTGGCGCCCTGGCCGCAGTCGATGTAATTCGACAACCGATTGCCCTCGATCCGCCTCGCCCGAAAGCTCCGATTCCCATATACCCGGCTCTCCGGATCAATCCCGTGGTCGGGGACACCCAGCGTCGTGTAAACCGCCGGCAGCGCCATCAACACCGAGTCCATTGGGGCGGCCACGTGACGTGCGCCCACACCGGGCTCGTTATACAACACCACCCCACCCAACTGCCCGGTCAACCCCCGGGACCCCTTAGTGATTGTCATCGTCGACTGCTGCTCGGGGCCCGGCGGAGCGGCTCCCTCTCCCGCCGTTCCGCAGGCACCGACCACAGCTGCCAAGAACACACACATGTATTTGCCCATCTGCTGATCTCCTCGTGATGGTGGAATATGGCACGTTCGCCGGTTCCAGAGCCACCGCACCGCGGGTTACCTTGCCCGTCTTGCCAACAGGAGCCGAATCCATGTCGCAGCACCCCTCACGTCTGGTGATACTCGCGGCGGCGCTCTCGAGTGCCCTGGCCGCTTCCCCCACGTCTGCCCAGGAAGCTCAAGAGTGGGATGTCACCATGGCCCGGGGCCAAACTCGGGAGATCGACTTCACCATCGACGAGGGAACGTGGCTCTCGGTGGACCCCTCCCCTGACGGGCAGTGGATCGTGTTCGACCTCTTGGGACACGTGTACCGGCTCCCCTTTGACGGCGGCGACGCGGAGTCGTTAACCCAGGAGAGTGGCGTGGCCGTGAACTACCACCCCCGGTACTCTCCCGACGGGCAGCACATCGCGTTCATCTCGGACCGGAGCGGACAGAACAACCTCTGGGTCATGAATGCCGACGGCAGCGACGCCCGCGCCGTGTTCGCCAGCGGCGACGTGCGGGCATCCACGCCGGTGTGGACCCCCGACGGCGACTACATCATCGTGCGGCGGTCGTTCGTGGGCTCCGGCGGCGGGGGCAACAACAGCGGGCTCTGGATGTATCACCGGGACGGGGGCGCCGGGGTCCAGCTAGTGGAGGGTGGTGCCGCCCACTGGCCATCGGTTTCCCGGGACGGCCGCTATCTCTACTACCACGTGCGGAGCGGCAGCGACGCCCTCTCCGGCCACTATCAGATCCAGCGGCTGGCACTGCGCACCGGCACCGTCGTCGATATCACCACAGGAAGCGCCAACGGCGCCGCGGCGGGACGGGTCTCCAGCGGTGGCGCGTACGCGCCCGAGATCTCCCCCGACGGGCGTTTCCTGGCGTTTGGACGGCAGATCCCCGACGGCACGGTGTCGTTCAAGGGACACAGCTTTGGACCCAGGACCGCCATGTGGATCCGGGACCTGGAAGCGGGCACCGAGCGGATCGTCATGGATCCCATCGCAGTGGCCATCGAGAGCGGGTCCAAGAGTCTCCGGATTCTCCCGGGATACGGCTGGACCGCCGACGGCGGGTCCATCGTGGTTCACCAGGGAGGCCAGATCCGTCGTCTGGACGTGGAGACCGGCGACGTGTCCACCATCCCCTTCACCGCCAGGGTGCAGCGCACCATCTCCCAGATGGCGTACCAGCCATTTGACATCTCCGACGATCCGTTCCAGGCACGCTTTCTCAGATGGCACACGGCGTCCCCTGACGGCGACCGGTTGGCCTTTCAGGCCGTGGGCCGCATCTGGGTGATGGACCTGCCGGGCGGCACGCCACGGCGCGTCACAGCAGCCTCGTTTGCACCCCAAGAATTCGCCCCCACTTGGTCGCCCGACGGCGCCTGGATCGCCTTCACCAGTTGGGACGACCTGGAGGGTGGGCACGTGTGGAGGGTACGTCCCGACGGGGGATCCCTTCAGCAGCTCACGGGAGTGGCCGGGGAATACGTCCACCCGGCGTGGAATCCCGACGGGACCGAGCTGGTGGTGCTCCGGGGCTCCGGGGCAACGGCGCGACAGCGAACCCTCACCCACAACCCGTGGTGGGACATCGTCCGCCTTCCGGCGTCAGGCGGCGAGGGGGCCGTGGTGACCCGGGTGGCCCTTCCGGCCGGCCAGTCGCCAAACGGCACGGCCCGCCGCGGCATACTCCAGCCGTCATACGGCCCGGAGGGGCGAATCTTCTTCCCCGAGTTCCAGCGGGGTGAGCGGGGTCTCCAGACCGCCCTCGTGTCCCTCGAGCCCGACGGGACCGACCGGAGGGAACACATCACCCTCCCGGCGGCGGACGAGGTCGTCCCTTCCCCCGACGGCAAGTGGATCGCGTTTCAGGAAGGCGACAACGTGTTCCTCACGGCGATGCCGTGGATGGGAACCGCCGGCGAGCCGGTGGACCTGAACAAGCGCCGGGGCAAGCTTCCCGTGCGCCAGCTCAGCCTCGAGGGCGGGTTGTTTCCCCACTGGCGGGACGCCACCACGGTGGAATTCGGAAGCGGGACCCGGCATTTCGTGTACGACGTGGAATCGGAGACCACCGACACGACGACGGTGAACCTGGAGGTGCCGCGCCGGATTCCCGAAGGCACCGTGGCGTTTGCGGGGGCCCGGATCGTCACCCTGCGGGGCGACGAGGTGATCGAATCGGGCACGGTGGTGGTGAACGGCAGCCGCATCACGTGCGTGGGCACCTGCTCCACAACAGGTGCCGACCGGGTCATCGATGCCTCGGGGAAGACGATCATTCCCGGATTCGTGGACATGCACTCGCACCACTACCGCGAGCATCGAGGGTATCGACCGCGGCACGATTACGAGTTGGCGATCTACCTCGCCTACGGTGTCACCACGAGCCTGGACAACTCCATGTGGTCACAGAACATCTTCCCTACCGCCGAGCTGGTCGAGGCGGGCGGCATGGTGGGACCGCGCACGTTCAGCACGGGAGATCCCCTCTACCGGGGCGATGCGGCGCGACAGAACGAGCTGTCCAGCCGCGAGGCCGCCGCACAAAATGTGAACCGCCTGGCTTCGTGGGGAGCGGTGTCTATCAAGCAGTACATGCAGCCCCGTCGCAACCAGCGGCAATGGGTGTCGGACGCGGCTCGGGACCGGGGCGTTATGGTCACCGCTGAGGGCGGCGACCTCTATTACAACCTCGGCATGATCATGGATGGGCAAACGGCGTGGGAGCACCCCTTGAGCTACGTCCCGCTCTACGGCGACGCCGCCAAGTTCTTCGGTCAAGCCGGCGCGGTGTACTCACCCACCTTCGTGGTGGCGGGGCCCGGCCCGTGGAACATCGAGTACTTCTTCGCCGAATCGGACCTGTGGCGCGACGAGAAACAGCAGCGGTTCATGCCGTGGCGGATGCTGGCGGGACACCTGCGCCGTCGCACGCTCCGGCCGGTGACCGACTACAGCTTTCCCCTCATCGCCCAGGGGCTGGCGGACATCATTGCCGAGGGCGGACACGGAGCGATCGGCTCCCACGGCGAGCATCACGGCCCTGACGCCCACTGGGAAGTGTGGATGGCGGCATCGGCGCTCGGTCCCCTGGGGGCGCTGCGGGTGGCCAGTCTCGACGGCGCGTACTTCCTGGGTGCCGATCAGGACCTGGGATCCATCGAGGTGGGCAAGCTGGCGGATCTCCTCGTGCTCGACGCCAACCCCCTGGACGACATCCGCAACACGGCCAACATGCAGTACGTGATGAAGGGCGGCATCCTGTACGACGCGAACACCCTGGACGAAGTGTGGCCCACCAATACGCCGTTCGGGCCGTACTACTGGGTGGACGAGGATGCGTTGCGGAGTGACGATCGGGGCGTGGACTGGTGGAATCGAAACCGGGAGTAGCACACCCTGTTCTCTGTAGGATGGAGAGCTAGTTCCCTACCATGACCTCGAACGGGACGCCTATCACCATACGGACCAGAAAGTGGTCACTCATGTAGGACCCCTCCGAGTCTGCATGGAGCCCGTTGGCGTCGAAGGCATCCTGCAGGCCAAACAGCACGGCCCCAACGACGTGGCCCGGGTAGCCGGCCACGTGCACCGAGGGGCCGATGGCAAAGTTGACGGCCTCGTCGGCGCCCTCCAGCCAATCCACCGACGCGGCGGAGAGGATGCCGAGGCGGGGCGCATGAGCACCTGCGCCAAACTCGATCACCTTGATGCTCAGGTCCATCCGAGCCTGTCCAGACCAGTAGTCAGACAGGGGTTCTTCGAAACGATCCCGGCACACCAACACCCTAAAGCCGCCCCCCGCGGAACCGGGAGTGCAGAATTCGCTGGCTCGCCGTATGCCCGGGCTCGACAGCTCCCGCCGACCCTCGACACCGACGCCCACGATCGTGACCTCGGAGAACGCGTGGTTGAACCCTACAGAGGCCGCGAACGTGCTTTGGTTTACTTCGTTGAGCGCAGTGAAGCCGGGTACCACGTCGGGGCCGATCGTCTGTCGCGTCTGGCTCGTGTAGCCCCCACCAACATAGAACACGTCGTAGCCGGGCCCGTCCCGCTGGAGGATGTAGGCCACTCGCCCACCGATATCGAACCCCGGATCGAAGTCCAGTTTCGAGAACATGCTCTGCTGGTCCTTGCGCGCCGCGGCGGACATGTAGACAGAGAAGTTGAACTGGTCGGGCACGCAATCGGACCATTCGCAGGACCGATCAAGCCTCTGGGTGAAGGTCAGCCCCAGCTTCACCTCCGCGAATTCGGCGTTCAGGAACCCGAAGTTGATCGGAATGATGGACGCGTCGCCGTTTGCCGCCGAATAGGCCGCTTGGGCAGCCAAAGCGATTGGGGTGGCGCAGAAGACCGCAAGGAACACACCGCAGATTTGGAAAGCACGGCGGCCGGCGTTGGAGGGTCGCACTCGGTCGCACCTTGCGGAGAGCACGCGTGAGTACTACACCATCATAACAGGTTCCGATCCTCCGCAGCGACTTACGGCCTGGTCGATCGTGAAGAACTGTTGCGCCTACAGTGACCCGAGAAACCGCAGCAACAGAGCCTGCCCTTCGGCATTCAGCCCGAGGAACGCCTCCTTGGCCGCCGTGCCCTCGCCGTCGTGGAACATCACCGCCTGGCGCAGGCCTCCGGCCCGCCCGTCGTGCAGGTAGTTGGTCTGATGACGCAGGCCCATGAGGCGCGAGGTCCGGTACTCGGACGGCGACGCGTTGAGGCCGCACACGTCACCCATGCGGGGGCCGAGGTCGTGGAGCAGGATATCCGAGTAGAGATACACCGTCTTGCGATCCAGCGCCGCAACGTCGCTCGGCCCGGTTTGCATCGACGGCACGTGGCACTTGGTGCACCCGACCTGGTCGAAAAGCCGCTCCCCCTGCTCCACCGAATCCCTGGTGGCTGCCGCGGTGATCTCCTCCCGTGCGGGAGGCGCCAGGAAACTGATGTAGTCCGTGAGGAGGTTGATGCCGCGCTCGTCGATCTCCGGCTCCGGCATGGGATCGATCTCCGGGGGAACCGGCACGCCGTTGACGGTCTCCTCCACCGGATGCATCGGCGTGGTAAGCCCCAGCTCCGCACGCAACGCCCCCTCGATGAAATCGAACACCGTGGCGATCTCCAGCTTACGGCTGAATCGGCCCACGCGGCCGTCGGCGGTGCGGCCGGCGCGCCCCGAGATGCCGTCGCCATCCGCGTCGTCCGGGTCCTCCCGGGAGAGGATCGCCTCGTCCGGAATCGCCTCCACCAGGCCCGAACCGAACACCGCCGGTCCCGTCACTTCGGCGCGGCCGTTGGCGCTGGGCGGCATTTGCTCGGACCTGATGCCCTGCGCAATGGCCAGCGGCGTTGCCTGTTGCTGGATGTTGTCACCGCCTTCGTCGGCGAGAAGGTTGCACACGCCGTTCTCCCACCGCGTGGCCTTCACCACCACCTCCACGCCGGAGCCGCCGCTCACGGGCAGGTCGTGACAGGAACTACAGCGAGTTTCGTTGAAGGTGGGCCCCAGACCCTCTTCCGGGGTCGTCAGGCGGGCGAACACGGCCTTCCCCAGCAGAAACCGCCCCCGCTCCTCCTCCGTCAACCCGGGCAACGGCTCTCCCGGCTCCGCGGCCACGTCGTCTCCGGCCGAGGCACAAGCACCGGTACACAGCACCACCGCAAAGGCGGACAGCAACGATCTCGAGGTCTGCATGGTCAGGCTCATGTGGTTCGGGATCCCGGAAGGTAAATCATGAACATCATGAACAAAACCTAATCCAAGGCCATGGCGTCGAGCTCGAGGAGCGTGTGCAGCAGGACGTTCGCCCCGTTGGTGAGGTCGTCGGGTCGCGACAGCTCGTTTGGCGAATGGCTGATCCCCCCCACGCTGGGGATGAAGATCATGCCCACCGGCGCGAGCAAGGCGATGGTCTGGGCGTCGTGGCCCGCACCGCTCGGCATCCGGGTGGCGCTGAGACCCAACGCCGTGCTGGCGTCGGCCACGAGCCGCCGAATCCGCTCGTCCGTGGGGGCCGCGTGACTCACGTAGTACCGATCGAAGGCAAAGGTGGTGTCGGTAGCCGCACCGATTCCGTGCCCCTCCGCCTCGATCGCAGAGAAGACCGAGTCGATCGTGTCCATCTCCAGGTCGCGGATCTCCAAGGTCAAGGTCACGCGACCGGGAATCACGTTGGGCGCACCCGGCTCGGCCTCCAGTCGGCCGACGGTCGCCACCTGTCGACCCGGGCGGCTCGTCACGATTCGGTGGACGGCATCCACGAACCGGGCCCCCGCCAGCATCGCGTCCCGCCGGTCCGCCATGGGGGTGGTGCCGGCGTGATTGGCAAAGCCCTCCACGGTGACGTTCCACCGCTTG
>JBDHHA010000088.1:0-18586 GCA_039589615.1 Gemmatimonadota bacterium | reverse complement strand
CGATGCGCTCGTTCAGCGTAATCGTCGGAACTCAGAAAGTGATCCGAAATTCGCCGGTCTCCGGGTGGCAAGTCGCATCACAATATAACGCAACTCCCCTTTGCACAAGCGGTTGCCTCACCTCTCGACGATCACTAGGTTGCGCCCTGTGCCCCCTCTGACAACGCTGCCCGATGGCAGCATCACGTCGCCGACGGGTTTTTCCGCCGGCGCTGCGTCTGCCGGACTTCGATCCGACGGCACACCCGACGTCGGCGTGCTCGTCAGTGAGTTGTCGTGTTCCTGCGCGGGGGTCTTCACGCAGAATCGCGTCCGCGCGGCGCCGATCTCGTACGACGAAGCGCTCCTCTCCGAACGCCCAGGACGACTCCGCGGCATCGTCATGAACTCCCAGATCGCCAATGCGTGCACGGGAGACACAGGCCTCGAGGCCGCCGGTGCCATGGCCGACGCGGCGGAAAAGGCCCTCGACATTCCACCGCGCTCCTTCCTGGTTCTCTCCACCGGTGCCATCGGCGTTCAGCTGCCGACCGAAGCCGTCGCGGCGGGCGTGCGTGAGGCAGCGGACGTGGCACACCTGGACGGCGGCATCGACGTCGCCCGCGCCATCATGACGACCGATCGGAGTGTCAAGCACATTGGTGTCGAGGTCGAGGCGACCGGAGGAAAGATCACGGTGGGTGGAATCGCCAAGGGGTCGGGCATGGTGCATCCGAACATGGCCACCGTCCTCGGCGTGATCACAACCGACGCCGTGGTGGACGTCGCCCAGCTGGGACCCCTGCTCCACCAGGTCACCGACCGCACCTTCAACGCCATCACGATCGACGGCGACACGAGCCCGAACGACACCGTGCTGATGCTCGCCAACGGCGCCAGCGAAGTGGAGATCACCCGGGATCGGGAGGCGTGGGATGCATTCGAAGAGGCCGTGGAGTTCGTGGCCCGGGAGTTGGCACTCATGATCGTGCGGGACGGGGAGGGCGCGGGCCGGTTCATCGAGCTCACCGTCGCCGGGGCCGGCACCGAGGCGGTGGCCAGGACCATCGGGCGCGCCATCGGGACCAGCGCCTTGGTGAAGACAGCGTGGGCGGGAGGGGAACCCAACTGGGGCCGCATGCTCGTCGCCGCCGGAAGCTCTGGATTCCCGGTCGAGGCCGACCGGTTGCGGGTCATGGCGCAGGTGCGCGCCGAGGACGGCGGGCCCCAGGGAGACTGGGTGGTGCTGGCCGAGGCTGGTACCGGAACCGAGATCTCGTCCGACACCGCGCGCGAGGTCTTCTCCGCCTCTGAGGTGGCGATCCGCCTCGAGCTGGGAATGGGTGGCGCAGAGGCCACGGTCTGGACGTGCGACATGACCGAGGGCTACGTCCGGATGAACTGCAAGGCCGACGGGGCCAAATAAAGACGGGCGCCGGCGGCGCCCGTCGTGATGGTCCTCAATCTTACCGCAGGCGGTCGTCTACGGACTTATGGAGATGTGCTGGGCGTGGATCTTCCACAGCTCATCGGCTGGATCCTTCACCCACACCAACGTCCCGTGACCAGCCCACACATCGCGTCTCGTGTCGAACCACTGGACGTCAACCGAGTGTCTGAACGACACGATCGCCACCGTCGGGGTGATCACCTCGATCTCGGGACTCTGCGACGCAAAGTTCATGAACCGGGCGCGGCCGTAGAAGTCCTGGATCATCTGCTCGTATGCTTCAAAGCCAACAGTCTTGGCTCCTTCGATCCACAGCACCGTCATGTCCGGTGATTGATCATACAGGGCGGCCAGATTGTCGAGTTCTTTATTGTTCAGGGCCGTCGTCCATTGGGTCATACGGTCACTGACAAAGCTCTCCTCGACCATCCGCTCTTGGCGGGTCAGATCGGGGCTCGCGCAACCGACGAGGACAACGCTCACAATGGCCACCGACAGTGTCGACCAGCGCATTTATTGCCTCCATGGCATAGTAGGGTCTGATGTACAAGCTATTCAGGTCCCGCCTTGCGTCAATCCAAAACGGCCTGTAGCGTAGCCTCCACCCCCGAAACGCCTCGGCCGAGCTTCGGCTCGGCAAGCCAAGCGTAACATGATGGCCACTTCACGGAGCGCGCCATCCCAACGGCAGGAGAACATCGTGCGAAGGTTGCTCGTTTGCATCATCGCGGGAGCCGCCACCGCCGGCACCTCCCTGGACGCCCAGCAAGCGCCCCCGACTGAGAACTCCAGAATCCACGAGATCGTCTCGGCGGTGTCCGCCCGGCGCATCGGTCTGGACATCGAGCGGCTCGTGAGCTTCGGCACCCGTCACTCGTTCTCGGACACCCTGTCGCCGACGCGCGGCATTGGGGCCGCCAGGCGCTGGATCTTCTCCGAATTCGAGAGGATCTCAGCCGACTGCGGCGGCTGTCTCGAGGTGACGTATATGTCGGAGATCTACCCGCCCGTGCGCCGCATAACGGACTCGATGAACGTCGTGAACGTCGTGGCCATCCAGCGGGGCACGACCGACCCCAACCGGATGGTCATCATGAGCGGGGATATCGATGCAATCCGCAGTGGCGGTCAGGGGTGGGGCGAGCGGGATTCCGTTCCCGGTGCCAACGACAACGCCAGCGGGATGGCCGGGACGATCGAGGCGGCCCGGGTCCTCACGAAGTACCGGTTCAACGGCTCCATCGTGTACCTCGGTTTGTCGGCCGAGGAGCAGGGCCTTCTCGGCGGGCGAACGGTGGCGCGCCATGCTCGGGAGAACGGTTGGAACATCGCCGGCGTCCTCAACAACGACATGATCGGCAACATCGAGGGTATCAGCGGCACGACCGAGAACATGACCGCACGGGTGTTCTCCGAACCCACTCCTCCCAGCGAGGCCAGCTGGGCCAGCATGCGACGGGCGGGCGGTGAGGTCGACGGTTCGTCGCGCCAACTGGCGCGCTACGTGGACAAGATGGCCGATCTCTACCTGCCCACGCTCGACGTCATGATGGTTTACCGGCTCGACCGCTTCGGCCGGGGCGGTCACCACACGCCGTTCAACAACGAGGGCTTCCCCGGCGTGCGCATCATGGAGACCAACGAGAACTACGACCGACAGCACCAGGACATCCGCGACGAGAACGGCATTCACTACGGCGACGTGCTCGAGAAGGTGAACTTCGATTACGCCGCCAAGCTCACCGCTCTCAACGTCGCGAGCCTGGCGTCACTTGCCGGCGCACCCGGCGTACCGACGGCCGTTCGGGCCACCGGTGCCAACAGCCCCGCAGCAGTCTTGTTGTGGGATGCGCCCTCCGATGTGGCGAACGTCGCCGGGTACCGGGTGTACTGGCGCGCAACGGATTCCTCCACCTGGGACCACAGCAGGTGGGTCGGTCTCCCGTCGGATTGGCCCGGTCGGCAACAGATGGAGGCGGCGGAGGCCCGGCGCGCGGAGCGGGCCAACCGGGATCCACGCCCGCTACCGGAATTTGGTCACCGGTTCACCGGTCTCGTGATCGACAATTACTACTTCGGCGTGGCGGCCGTGGCGGCGGACGGGAGCGAGAGCACCGTCGTCTTCCCCCTGCCAGGTAACTAGGGTCCACTCGCTCTTCCGTGAGCTTGCTCGCGGAAGAGCATTTCCCCCCGGCGGCACCACGACGTAGGTTGCTAGTTGCCCCCGCAGAGGAGATCCCCCCAATGCGCCACCTCCTCGCAACCGTGCAGGCCGCTCTCGCCGAACGCTACCTCGTGAAGCACGAGGTGGGGCGCGGGAGCATGGCCGGTGTCTTCCTCGCGTGGGATCACAATCTGGAATGCGACGTGGCCATCAAGGTGTTGCGACCCGAGTTCGGCCCCACCATCATAGCCGAGCGTTTCCATAGGGAGATTGCGTTTCTCAAGGTCCTCGACCATCCCAACATCTTGCCGATCCTCGACTCCGGCGAAGCGCAAGACCTCACCTACTTCACGATGCCCTTCGCCCACGGCGACACACTGGCATCACGAGTATCCGCAAAAGGGCCGCTGTCGATCGACGACTCCATGTCCATCCTGCGCGACATCGGGGGAGCCATCGATCACGCCCACTCCAAGGACATCCTGCATCGCGACATCAAGCCGGAGAACGTAGTCTTCGAGGAAGGCCGGGCGCTGGTCTGCGATTTCGGCGTGGCCCGGGCGCTGGTTTCAGCGGGCCGCGAGCGGCTGTCGTCCAGCGGGCTCATCGTGGGCACACCGGAGTACATGAGTCCGGAACAGGCCAGCGGGGAGTGGGAAATCGATCAGGCCGCCGACATCTATGCGCTCGGGTGCCTGGCCTACACGATGCTCGCCGGCGAGCCCCCCTTCACCGGCCCCACCACACAGGCGGTACTGGCGCGGCACGTGGCAGCAGACATTCCGTCGCTACGGATCGTCCGGCCGGAAACGCCGAAGCTGGTCGAGAGCGCGATCACACGCGCCCTCGCCAAGGAGCCATCCCAACGGCAGAAAAGCGCTGCCGAGTTCGTCGGCGGATTGGGCGTGCCGAGCTAGTAGAGCTATCCTACCAGGGAAGCTTGGGTGGCGGGCCCGGATCGCCCGGCCTGTCCTTCTTGGCGAAGCTTGTCGGTTCCTTCTTGCAGCATTCCTTCTCGATCTTATTGACGGCTTTCTCCAGGGCCACAATATCATCTCTCACCTTGTTGCCCCACTTGTCCATCTCCTTTGCCCACTGCCTGAAATACTTACACAACTGCTCGGCGGTGATGTCCTTGCACTTGTCGTCTGCTTCCGCTGCCATGGTGACCTCCTGGTGATTGTCTCAGTTGAACCCTTCAGTTGTCGGAAGTACCGGCGTCATCCGGCCGCAGCGCCGCGAGCCGCTCTCGGACGCTCCGCTCGAGTCGCGCGTCCCCCAACCCGCGGGCCGCCTGCAATCGGATGGCGAGGCTCGCCGGCAAATACACGAGATACACCACCGACGCCGGCGAGTCGAATACCGAGGCCACGCGCACCGCTTCCGCGTACTCTTGCCGGGCGAGCAGTAGTTCGGCCAGAGCGATCCGTTCGCCCGCCAGGGATTCCCAGGGCCACCAAGCGAGTCCATCGTAGGGGGCGGTCGGCGTCAAGGAGCGAAGTCGCCGCAGGGCCTCGGTAGTATCTGACCGTGCGAGGGCCGCCTGGGCCGTCATACTCTGGGACAGAACCTTGTCGGCGTCTGAGCCCGACGCCGCAGCACGGGTGGCCAACACCGAGGCGATTTGCTCCACCGGTGCCCCCCGTTTTTCCTTCGCGCGCCACGTTCCCACCAGCCACAGCTGCGGACCGATCAGGGCGTCGTAGTCATCGCCGAGCCCCTCGACGAACGCGGCCGCCCCGGAGTCCAGCGGCGCCCCGGCCACGGCATCCGGGACGAAGGGCATGTGCGCGAAGCCAGCGAGGCCGGGCGTGGTCTTGGCCGAATCCAAGACCTGTTTCGCGTCCTCATAACGCCCTGTGGCCACGAGGAGACTTTGCAGGCCAAACACTCCGGCCCACCGCTGCTCGAGCCCCGTGCTGCCCGTCGTCGTATCGTAGCGGAGTAGCGCCCGCCATCCGGCCTCGGCGCAACCCAGGTGCGCTGCACCGCCGGCCAAGACTCTCGCAACCTGGGTGACGGCGGCGGGTGTTTCACGCACTGCATTGCGCCAATCCACGCCGCCCGGACCTCGCTCCACGCACTCCGCCATCATCTCGACCTGCGTTTCCAACTCCCAATCTGCTCCGGCACCCACCAGCAGCGGCCGCAGTTCCCTGGCGCGTGCGATGTCGCCTCGACGCAGGGCAATCTCGATGAGATGAAACAATGGAGCCGTAAGACCCGAATCCAACTGGTGGGCCGCCGCGAACGCATCTTCGGCCAGCGAATCCAGCACGCCCTCATCTGGCAACAGGTGGGTGTACACCTCGCCCATTTGCGCCCACACATCGGGCTTTTCCGGGTCGATGGCACGAGCCCGCCGCAGATGCCCGAGCGCCTCCACCGCCTCGCCCGTCATGAAGGCCTGCACCCCTCGAGCAAAGAGTTGCTGGCGCGGGTTGAGCGACTCGGAATGATCCAAGGCAACGCCAATGAACGTGGCTGCTTGATCGGGCCAATGCTTCCAGCCTGCGGCTTGGGCGCCGCGCAGCGCCGCCAACGCGAAAGCGGAGTCGGCTTCCAGGGCTGCACCGTAGTTGTCGACCGCTTCCGCGAAGCGCAACCGCCGAAACGCCGCCTCGCCGCGGAGAAAATCCGCTGCCGCGGCGGGCGCCGTCCTCCGCAGGTCGGACAGATCGACGGAGCGGCCGGACTCAATCAAGTGGCGAAGCAACTCCGTCGCGGCGGTGAGACCGAGTTGCCACACGTCACGATGATGGCCGGCCGCGTGGGCCCGGCCAACCGTCGAGTCGCCGCGAACGTCATAGAGACCCATGAACACTTCCATCGTGTCGCCCCGGCGCAACACGCGTCCCTCCACGTAGAATGCGGCCTGGTGTCGTTGAGCGATGGTTCGTTGCTCGGCGGAGGTCAAGAGCCGAATGTCTTCGCGGTGCGCGTGATCGAGCCACCGCCACGCGTCGGTCCACCGCAGCGACCCCGCTCGATCAAAGGCGTGGCCGATCACGGTGGCGAGGGCCTCACCCACCCGGTCACGCTGATCTGCCTCGCTGCTCACCACCAGGGGATACACGGCAACATGCCGGGGATCGAGGAACTCGCTCGACCCGAGCAGGAACGGCAGCATACCGATCGCGATCGCCCCGGCTCCCACAACAGACGCTATTCGTCGCCAGGCCAGCTTCCGCCGGGGCGTGGCCACGCCCACGTGCGGCCCGGTCATCATCAGCTCTTCGAGTTGCTCGGCGAATTCGTGACTCGTTCCATACCGGTCCGCCGGCACCTTGGCGAGCGCCTTCTCTATTGCCCCCTGCACGGCATGGGCGACGGTGGGACGCGCGATTCGCAGCGACGGAGGCGTTTCCTGCATGTGTCTCGCGATCACGAGCCTGGCTGACGTACCGGTAAACGGCGGCTCGCCGCACAGCATCTCGTACAGCACACACCCCAGCGAGTACACGTCGCTGCGTCCGTCGATCTGCTCGCCAGCTCCCCCCTGTTCGGGACTCATGTACGCGGGCGTCCCCAGCGTCATGCCACTCGTGGTGAGCTGATCCCCGCCAGCCACGGCCACCGCTCGGGCGATGCCGAAATCCGTGACGACCGGGTGGTTTCCCGTCATCAAGATGTTTTCCGGCTTGATGTCTCGATGCACGACATCGCGGCTGTGGGCATAGCTCAACGCGTCCGCCACCTCACGCGCAATGCTCAGTGCCTCTTCAATCGGAAGTTGTTTCTCGCGTTCGAGCCGCTCTCGCAACGATTCACCCTCGATGTAGGGCATCACGTAGTAAGGCGATTCCTCGACCATGCCCGAGTCGTAGAGCGGTACGATGTGGGGATGCTGGAACCGGGAGGCGATCTCGATCTCGCGCAGGAACCGCTCGGAACCGAGGGATGCCGCAAGCTCTGGCCTCAAGACCTTGACTGCGACGGCGCGGCCGTGCTTCTCGTCGCGAGCCAGGTAGACGATCGACATGCCGCCGCGACCGATCTCGCGCTCGATCGCATAACGGCCCGCCAAGGCTTTTTGGAGACGGTCCAGGAGGTGGGACATGGCAACTTGATTAAGGGCACGACAAGAATACGGGCTGGGCCCATAGCCCGCTAGAAACGAGATCCGCCGCTACAGCTCCAGTACCATGCCGATGCTTTGGTCCTCGGCGCGCTGCAATGCCCGCGCCGCCGCACAGAGGTCCTGGGCGGCCACACCCACCGACTTGAAGATCGTTATCTCGCTTTCGCTCTGTCGGCCGGGGTACGCTCCGCTGATGACCCGACCCAACTCGACCAACTCACTCTCCCGGATCAGTCCTTGCGACACGGCGGCAATCACCTCACCTGCTTCGTCCATCGTGGCCGAGACCTGATCCACCACGAGGTTGGCGTCCGCGAGGAGGTGTGGATCCAATTCTTGCATGGCGGGGGTATACGAGCCAACTGCGTTGATGTGGGTGCCGGGACAAATGTCTTCCTTCTGAAGCACCGGAATGGACGCTGTGGTTGCCGTGCAGATGATGTCCGCATTCTCGGCAATCTCTGCGGCCGATGACGCGATGTGAATGGACTGCGGCACCCGCTCCTTGCCTTGCATCTCCTCGATAAACGGCTGCGCATCGTCGAGGGAGAACACAGCAACCTGCTCCACTTCTCGCGCACAACACACCGCCTCCAGCTGGGTACGTGCCTGCGTACCCGATCCGATGATCCCAACCCGGGACGCACCGGCATTGGCCAGCACCGACGTCGCAAGCCCCGAAGCCGCCCCGGTGCGAATCGCCGTCAAGGCGGTCCCTTCGAGCAAGCCCGTGGGACGCCCCGTCTCGGCGTCGAACATGACGACGAGGCCTTGAATGAAGGGCAAGCCCCGGGACGGGTTGCCGGGAAACAGCGTGAGCAACTTCGTGCCGAGACGCACGGGACCGCTCGTGGCCGCCGGCATGGTCAAGGTCGCGCCAAGTCCCCCGGGCAGTACGAGGTGAGTTCTCAGCGGCATCACAGCGCGGTCACCCGATACCGCGAGGTAGGCCTCCCGCATCGCCTCGATGGCCTCCGGCATCGGGAGCGCCGCCCGTACGTCGTCGGCTGTGAGCAGTCGAAGGGCCATGGCGTGCATCTCCGTTGGTCGTATCTTTCCCGAGCCCTAATCTTACCGTCCCCGAGGGTTCCCGCTATGACATCGTTCACGCTGATCATGTTCATTCTGCCTGCGGCGATCATTGGCCTGGCCCTGGTCCTGGCGTGGAAGGCGCCCCGGCCGGGAGGCAAACCCCGGGCATGATGGCATTGGCACAGGAAAGCGCTGCGATCCAGGTAGCAGCGAATGGGTATGCGGTCGCCGCGTTCGTCGGATACCTCCTCATCGTCATCGGGATCGGGGTCTACGCCAGCCGGTTTTCCTCCGCCGGCGTGAGCGAGTTCTTCCTGGGCGGTCGCAAGATCGGGCGGTTCGTCGTCGCGCTGTCGGCGGTGGTGTCGGGCCGCAGCGCCTGGCTGCTCCTGGGCGTGAGCGGGATGGCCTACGCCAACGGCCCCTCGGCGGTGTGGGCGGTGGTGGGGTACATCGTGGCCGAGATCTTCCTGTTCCTGTTCTATGCCGGCCGGTTGCGGCGGTTCAGCGAGGCACACGACTGCGTGACGCTGCCCGACTTCTTCGCGGCACGCCTCGGCGATCGCTCCGGTATGGTTCGCGCGGTCCTCGCCGTGGTCATTCTCATCTTCATGGTCAGCTACGTCTCGTCGCAGTTCGTGGGGGGCGGCAAGGCGTTCGCGGCCAGCTTCAACCTCGACCCGACGACCGGGATTCTTCTCACCGCCGTGATCGTGCTGCTCTACACGACGTTGGGGGGCTTTCTCGCCGTGAGTCTCACGGACGCCCTGCAGGCGTGTTTCATGATCTTCGCCCTCGTGGTGCTGCCGGTCTTGGCCATTGCCGACCGTGGGGGGCTGGCGGTGGTGGTGGATCAACTCCAGGCTATCGACCCCCGGATGATCGACCCGTATGCCCTCGCCATCGGGGCCGCCATCGGGCTCCTGGGGATCGGGCTCGGCTCGCCGGGGAATCCGCACATCCTCGTGCGCTACATGTCCATCGACGATCCCACGCAGCTGCGATACTCGGCGGTCGTCGGCACGATCTGGAATGTGGTGATGGCGTGGGGCGCAGTGTTCATCGGTCTCGTGGGACGCCTGTACTTCCCCGACGTGTCGATGCTCCCCGCGCAGGACACGGAGAACCTCTACCCCATGCTGGCGCAACTCCAGCTACATCCGGTGCTGTTCGGCATCGTCGTGGCGTCGATCTTCGCCGCCATCATGTCCACGGCCGATTCGCAGCTTCTCGTCGCCACGTCCAGCATCGTCCGGGACGTGTACGAGCGTCTCATCGCCAAGGATCGAAGGTTGACCCAGCGCACTCTGGTGCTATACAGCCGCGTGGTTGTCGTGGTGTTGGTGGCGGCGGCGTTGGCCCTGGGTTTCGCCGCCGAGGGGCTGGTCTTCTGGCTGGTGTTGTTCGCCTGGGCCGGCATGGGGGCCGCCCTCGGACCCACGTCGATCCTGGCCCTCTATTGGAGGCGCACCACGGGGGCGGGCGTGGTCGCCGGTTTCATTACCGGCACCGTCGTCACCATCGTGTGGGACCAAACCCCCGCGCTGAATGGGATGCTCTACGAGTTGGTGCCGGCCTTTGCCGCAAGTCTACTGGTGACGATCGTCGTCAGCTACTTGACCCGGCCACCGGACAATGTGAATGGGATGTTCGACGTGCTGGAGGGGAGAGCACCGCTCAATGGCGAGGTTGCGGAAGAGTCTCCTTGAGCACCACCGAGCCTTTGGGCTCCTCGGCGCCGTGCCATCTGAAAAACAGAATCGTCGCCGCGGTGAACACGGCCACCGTCCCGCCCAGCTTCATCACCAGCCCACCGACGAGTTGGTCTTCACCGGCAGAAATCCATCCCACCGGAGGGGCCAGCTCGTACAACTCGTACAGGGGGTACTTCGCGAAGATGAGGAACGCCGCCGGGGCCGCCGGGATGATGATGGACGCAAGCAGATACCCGAACCGCGCAGGGTAGGACATGCCGTTCATCTCCGGGGTGGGATTGATCACCGGCCACCAGAGGGCGAACCCCGCCACGATCCACGCCAGGTCCAGCGCGAACGAGCCGAACTGAGTCGGCATCCACCCGTCCACCACCTCGGGAAAGTGCGTTGCCACCACGATCACGTTGAACGTGGCCAGGGCGATCAGTGGACGCGTGACCACTTTGGCCACCCTCTCGACAGGGCGACGGCGCAGCGCCCGACGCCAGAGCGCAGACGAGGTGCCCAGCAACAAGAGCGGGGGCGCCACCATGGTGAACAACACGAACTGGATTTGGTGGACGGAGAGCAGGTAGCCTGCGCCGAGAGCGCCCACGGGCCAGTCGGCCGCGATCCACAACGCCACCAAGCCGACGAAGAAGAACCGCTTCTTCCGTGGCGTGGGCCGGTCGCTCGGCGCCAGCTTGGCATTGGCCCAGAGATACGAAACGGCCACCACCGCCACCAATAGCCACACGCCGGGATAGGGTCGCCAGCCCCAAGTCCACGGCAGCCCCTGGGCCGAGCACCACCAGGTCACGGGCGGCGACCCTTGCTCAGATGGAATTCTTCCGGGAATCGCTGGGCGAGGTCGCCGTATGACACCACGGGTGCGGAGAAGGTGACGACGCCGCTGCGTTCCAACGTGGCCGTCACGAGAAGCAGCTCGCCCACGTCATAGGGTTGCCGAATCGCCGTAATCATCACGTGGTCGCTGCCCGGCACCATCCGCAGCGCGCCGCCCGCCGGGACCGTCAGGTAGTCCAGCGCCATCATGTGCATCGTCGCGCCGTCCATCATCTGCGTGTGGAGCGTGGCGCTATCGGCCAGGTTGACCGACACGCCGGTGAGCCGATCGGGCTGGTCGCCGTCGTTCCGGATGGAGAAGTACAGCGCCCCCACGTCGGGCGTGACCGGCGCAGGAGCAACGGCGTCATATACGCTCATGGAGCCGAGGGTCGCGACGACCTCGATGTCCGACCGACCATCACCCGGCGCGCACGCACCGACGGCCAGCAATCCGGCCGACGGCAACATCCACAGTCCAGGTCGTTTCATTGTTCAGCAGGAGGGCCGTTCTGCACCAGGAGGGGAAGATCGTGGGCCCAATCCTCCTGGCGCGTCCCGAACGCATACATCACGTGGGCGAGGTTGTCGGTGGTGTACGCCAGCACCTGCGCCGCGTGGGCAACGCCGTACTCGCCCGAGGGCAACTCCTCACGAAACGACGCGCCGAGGCCGATGGACGCCTGGATGGCGTTCACCTCCTCCAGCGTTCCCCGGAGGCCGACGAACTTCGGATCGAAGTGACCCAGCCATTCACGCATCCGCTCGGGGGTGTCTCGCTCCGGGTCGGTCGTGACGAACACGACCTTCACCCGATTGGCAATGTCGGGGGTGAGCTTCTTCAACACCGCGCCGATGTTGGCCATGTGGATCGGGCAGATGTCCGGGCAATAGGTGTAACCAAAGAACAGCAACGTGACGAAACCTTCCGTCTCCTCGAGGAAGGCATAGTCGCCGCCGCGCATCGATTCGAGGGTGAAGTCCGCCTTGGGAAGCGGTTCGCTCACGATCCAGCCGCGGAGCTCCGAGGGCCTGAAGGATCTCCGCCCCTCAATGGCGCAACCGGCGCTCAAGATGACGCAGGCGCTCGCCAGGAGAATGCCGCGGGAGAACAGCCGACCCATCGATACTCCAATGTGTGATTTGGATGCTGAATGATAACTACATCAGCCGCGACACCACGTACACCACTGCCGTCCCACCGAGGAGGATCAATCCCACGTAGCTCAGCGCCAACATCTTGGGGCCGGGACGATGCTCGGGCGGAACGTCGTCAGACGTCACGGCCCGGAGGTTCAGGTAACCGAGCACCGGCGCCGTGATGAAGGCGAAGATGGTGGCGAAGTCCACCATGGTGGCGAGGCCGCCGATGAAGACGGCGAGGACCAGCGGGTTCACCACGCCGAGCACCAGGATGGCGATCCAGTACCCGCGCCCCACCGGCGCGTCCGGCTCCGGGAGTTGGCCTTCGGGCAACCGGAAGACCTGCACGCAACGATCGAGGGCCCGGGGAAAGCCGTCCACCACCGTGATCGACGTGGAGAGCATCGTCGTCAGGACGGCCACCAACACCATCGGACGCGTCCACGCTCCCAACGTGGTGGTGTACAGCTCCACCAGCTGCGTGCTGAACACCGTACCCTGGGGGCTGAATTCCTGCCCCGCGCCGAACATCACGGTGGCACCCAGCAGCAGGAACGCGAACGCCAGGATACCCGTCCCCCAGTACCCGATGCCGAAGTCGAGCTGTGACGCCTTGACGCTGGCGCGTACGCCGGAATCCCGGTTCTTGGCCAGGGTCCAGAGGGAACTCCACACCGAGACGTCGATGGCCGAGGGCATCCAGCCCACCAGGGCCAGAATGAAGGCCAGGGAAGCCACACCGCCGTCCCCAATGGCCGGCCAGATCGCCAGCGTCGACAAGTCCGCCCTGGGCACCGTCACCCCCGCCGCGACGAGGGTGGACACGGCCAGGAGCACCAGGATGGCCTTCACCACGAGGTCGAATACCCGAAATCGACCGGCCCAGAGCACCGCCGCGCAGGCCAGGTACACCACGCCTCCGGAGACCCACTGGGGCATGCTCAGGCCCAGGGCGTACTGGAGGAGGAATCCCGTGAACAGGATGATGGCGACCTGGACGATGACCGACGTGAAGAGCGTGAGGATGAAGTAGAGCCAGAGCGCCCAGCTCCCAATCCGCTTGTATCCCTCCACGAGGCTCTGTCCCGTGGCCGCCGCATAGCGTGGCCCGTACTCGAAGAAGGGGTACTTGAGGATGATGGCCAGGAGGACGATCCCCGCCAGCGCAAAACCCGCCGACGCGCCGGCACGGGTGGATTGGTGCAGGTGGGACACGCCGATGGCCGCCGCAGCCCACATGAGACCGGGGCCGAAGCTCTTCCAGAACTGGGGCGGAATGATGCTCTTCAATTGAGACATGGCGGCGGAGAAGATAGCCGCTAGAACTTCAGACCGCAGGCCTTCGTCAAATACCCCATGAAGGGCTTGGCCGCCCGGCACGTCTTGGCGAAGCGGTCCAATAGATCGGGCCGGGTGAGATATCCCACGGGCCACTCGGTCATACCGACGAAGTCTTTCCTCTTTAAGTCCTCGATGAGCGGGTGCTCGGGGTCGTACCCCTTGGGCGCCCGTTTGAGGGATTCTCCGCTCATCTCGAACTGTTCCTTGAAACTCTTCGCCCCCTTGGCCCGCTTCCACGCCGCAGGGTCGTCCACGATCGTCTCCCGAATCTTGCCCAGTGTGTCGCCATCGGGGTGCCAGATCCCCACCCCCACGAACAGCATCTTGGGCTCGATGTGGAAGTAGAACCCCGGCGCGTGCACGTCCTTCGCCCGCTCGTGACGGAACTGAATGCCCACGTGCGTCTTGTAGGGGCTCTTGTCATTGGAGAAGCGCGTGTCCCGGTGGATGCGGAACATGGAGCCGCCCACCTTGCTGGGGTTGGCCACGAAGTGGGGGCTGATTTTTTTCAGGTGGGGGGCGAAGGCTTCGATGAAGCGGAGGAGCGGTTCCCGGACGTCGGCCTCGTAGCGGTCCTTGTTTTGCTGGAACCACTCCCGGTTGTTGTTGTTCTTTAGCTGTTTGAGGAAGGTGAGGAGTTCGGGTTGTAAGCGGGGTGCGGGCATGGTTGGCCTCGGGGGTTACTTTGCGCGGCGGAAAGCGAGGAAAGAACATATCCCCGGAGACGGTGACGGACAAATGAAGGGCGGCTCCCGGAGGAGCCGCCCTTGTTCAACTCACAATCAAGTTGCAGTTCGACCGACTGCAGCTACTGACTTGCGCGAGACATCTTCATGATCGCGGCCTCGAATTGTTGGACCACGTTCACGTCTTCGGCCTCCATTGGACCGACAAACTGCTGCAATTCACCGAAGACGGTCTCGAGTCGTTGGAGTCCGTCGGCTGTCCTACCAACTTCGAATTCTCCACCGGCCAGTCTGAGCTCGCCCACCCAAAGGGATTGATCCGGGGCCCGACTGAGCCTCTCGACTGCCTCTATGAGCCGATCGACCGTCGCGGCAAAACCACTACCTGGTTGATGTGCCCCCTCAAAGTCAGCAGGCCTAGTGTATTGTCCCGCTACCATGGGACCTGGTGGCGGAAGCACCACGCCACTCGATGCGTCATAGCCCCCAAACCCATCCGGCGTGTAGAGGATGGTTGTGCCGTCGAGGGCCGGGATCGCCGCGCCTGATGCCGAGTTGATGAACGAGGGCGAGACCCCTCCGGAACTGATTCCGACGTCCATTGCAATGTCAACGCAGGAACCGGTGCAGGTCCAGTTGATCCCGTCGGTCGTCAAACCATTGTAGAGGAAGAGAATATTGTTTGAGCCCTCAAACAGCTGCACCTGGAACGTGCTGATTCCAGTGCCACTCGGCGAGTACTCCGGCACTACCGACCACGTTACCACGAACCGACGTTCCGGGGGCGTGCCCAGGGTGTTAACAAACACGTCCCCCGCCTCGTAAGGATCGAAGTCACCATAGAGCGGACCGATGATAACGTTGCTGCCATCCGGGATATCGGGGTGCCAGTATTCCCAGTTGCTGGCGTTGAAGGTGAGGTTGCCGTTGGCGTTGACCCACACCTCCGTGTAATCCACGCCAAAGAACTCAAACGTGAAGGGGAGGGTCACCAGATCGACGTCGTCGTCGGTTTGGTCGAGACCGGTTCCCAGGTTGGGCTCGAACTGAGCGTCGGCCGCCTGGACCACCGCGAAGGTGCTGGCAGAGGCGAGCCAGTTGTTGGACTCATTGCTCTCTACCACACCCGGGTAGTAGTTCGGCGGCTGCCCTGGACGCACGTCAGCCACTACAATCAAGTAATAATCACCGAGCGCTACGCCATCAGGGATCTCTACAAGGCCATCATGGGGTAGAGACCATCCCTCGGACAGGGCATATGTCCACACGCTGTATCCCGATCCGAGCTCAAGATCAGATCCGTCCAGAACATTATCGCTCGACAGATATGTTGCCACATCCCACGTCGAGATGCTGGGGGACTCCGGCGCGCCGCCAATGTTCGCGATCGTGTAACTATACGACACATCATCTCCGGGGTTCACCTGGGCGCTTGTTACGTCGAGGGATGAGACGATCAAGTCTGGCAACACCCCCGTCGCCGTGAACTCCAGTGTGCCGATACCAAGCGTCACCTCGCTCTCAGTGCCCGTAGCGTCGAAGTTCGGAGCGAAGACGTTGTCCACCGGGTCTCCATTGCCATCCTCCGTGCCGACACCGATTCCGCTGAACTCCACCGTATTCTCGCCAAGTACGACCGTGAACTCAAACTCCGCTATCCCATCGGTACCCGTGATGATCTCCGAGCTCGATGACCCAGTGGTGTTTGTCAGGGTGACAGTGAGCCTGACGCCGCTCACAGCTGCCGGAACCGGATCATCCTCAGGATCAACAAACTCGCCAGAGTCATACACCTTCACCCTGGCGGTCAGCTCGGTATCCACCAGTTGGTCGCCAAACTGTCCGTCTGCGGGCTCGCCGACATCGGGATTGTAGTCCATCCACGACGGAAGGGCGGCTTGGAAGCTGCTGCGGAAGGGGCCAGGACCGGAGCAGCCACCGCTATGGCAGCGGAACGCCATCTTCGCCCACAATGGAGCGGGTGCGACCCAGGCAGCCACTCGATCGCTGACAGCCCGCAAGGTGTTGCGTGCGAACCTGACGAATCGGTCCAGTCTATTGAGTTCGAGGGCCTGCGCCGGCGCAGGCTCCACCGGGTCGCACGCGATTGCCTCCTGAGAATGTGGCAGCGCCACGGCGGCAGGATCGAGATCACCGAAGCGGTGCACGGTCATCCGGGCCGCTTGCACGGCGCCGAGAGGAAGAGAAGCTGCGGCTTCGTCGAAGGCCTGGCAGAGCGTGGCGGTCCCCGTCAAGCCTACGTCTAGCGCCGTGATCTCCACGCATTCGCCGAATGTCGGGATGTCGACGCGACCGATGTCAGCGTCCTCCAAGCCTTCACCACGTGTGTAGAGATCATCGCACGAGGTCATGGTGAGAGTACCCCCACCGTCGACCGTGGCCTTTGCGACCTCCTTCAGTTGGGTTGAGCCACCAGGGGGAAGCGTTGCCGTGAGGCAGTCGTCCGTATCGGGGTCGAACTCTGGGTCCGCTGCAATGCAGCCCGCGAAGGTCTCGATGCGGACCTTGATGGGCAGGGTGCTCCCGTTCTTGAACTCGCAGGGGTCTCCCGCCTTGCAGCTCCCCTTTGCGTTTCTGACGGGCGTCACATCACGAATCGCGAGCTCGAGAGCCGCTTCGCCCGACCCCAGGACAATCGTGATCCGATGGGGCGTGCCATTGCCCAAACCCAAGCCACGGGTGCGCCAGTTCACCCTGTAGAAGTCTGCCTGGAACTCCATGGGCAGGTCGTCGACAATGTCACCGCAGTCTTCGCCCACCAGTTCGCAAATACTGGCGAAAATCCCTCCCTCGAGGTCGGGGTTTGCCTCTCGGTCGCCAAAGTCGTCATGGCCCGAGGGATCCGGCACGAGTGGTGGGAGGAAAAACACATCCTCGTTGCCGTACGTGCTCCCATCCACGATCAGGAAGTTGCCCGTTTCGACGCCGGTGTCGGTCGGCAATGTCCCGTCTTGGCACGCGACAAATACCACCGCAACCAGTGAAATAAGAACAATGCGTTTCATCTAACACCTTCCGAAGCTCTTAGACGCAGGAGGGGTTGCTCACACACGCCTAACCAAAAAGGCATCCGCTAGCAGTTTCCTAATCCACCGCTCGACCTGACGTTCCTTGCACAGAGGTCGATCGGCGGAAGCCGCCGCCAGCAGAAGGTTGTGGTTACGTATGTAGAAACGGACTGGGCGTGCCCAGGACTGCCGCCTGGCACATGTCCGGAATCATCGGCATTCCGCGATTGGTTATGGGGCCCGGTGGGGGGACGAGGGGCGGCCCCCGAAGGAGCCGCCCCGATGTCACCCGTGGTTGGGCGAGTGACCAGGCTACTTCTTCTTCGCCGGTCTCACGTTGAATTTCAGCGACTCGAATTCGCCGTTCACCACCAAGCGGTAAGCGCCGGTCTTGTTGATCGTAACGCCTGCAAATTCGAGGCAGCCGGTGTTCTCGTCGGTAGACCCCAAAATCACATTGCCCAGGATCACTGGATCGCCGTTGTTCTTGATCGCGATGAGATCCGTGATCTCCACTTCGAAGCCCTCAATTGGGTCACCGTACTCGTCGACGGTGCACACCTCAAACGTGTCGATGGTCGCGATTTCGGTAACAGCGTCGAGGTTGATGTTTTGAGACGGCGGGTCGGGAACAAAGCCGAACGGCACTATCCCGGTCGCGGTGAACGTCAGCGTGCCAACGCCGAGTGCCTTCTCTTTCCCGATTGCGACGTTGGTGTCAGCGGTGAAGGAAGGCGCGTACACATTCAAGAAGGTGCTGTCGGACGACGAGGCCGCGGTCCCGACACCGATTCCTTGGACGAGGACGGTGTTCGCTCCGGGTTCCACGTCGAACGTGAACTCCGCAATCCCGTCGGGGAAGTCGAACTCGCGCTCTCCGTTGGGGCCCGTGCTGTCCTGCACAGCCGTGCCCCCGTTCACGGTGAAGTTGAGCCGCACGTCGTTGGCCAGCTCCGGGGACGGGTCCGGCGTGGTGTTATCCGGATCGTCTGGATCCAGCGGTTCGAATTGCCCGGAATCCCGGGTCCGCACCCGGACCGTCAGCGTGGTTCCAATCGTGTGGCTGCCCAGGTCGAGCCCGTCGGGGGCGTCCATCCATACCGGAAGTCCAACCTCGAAGCTGCTGCGGAAGGGGCCGTCG
>JBDHHA010000087.1:0-17912 GCA_039589615.1 Gemmatimonadota bacterium | reverse complement strand
TTGAGGACGACGCCGCGGTGCGGTGCACGCCCTTGGCGACGGCGGGGTAATGTCACGGTAGGTATCTGACTGCTGTGGCACGAAGGCGGGGGCGAATGCCCCCGCCTTTTTTTTGTCCGCGCCCGGCTCGACTTTGGAGCTACGATGACCGCCAGGGTTTCCGGTGTACAGGCTTGGTTCCGAGGAGCATATTCGGTACCTCAACCGTCTGCTATTCGTGAGGTTTGCACGTGAGGACGAAGACACCGACCGTGTGGGCGTTGATAGCTGTCGGACTGCTTGCCCGGCATCTCGACGCCCAAGTCACCGCCGCCACCTACCAGCGGGCCGAGCAGTTCCTCGGCCAAAACGTCAGGAGCTTGGTGTTTCACGACCAGGTCGCTCCCCGGTGGCTGGATGCGGACCGGTTCTGGTACCGCGACCGGACCCCCGCCGGAGGCGAGTTCATCCTGGTCGATCCCGGGGCCCGCACCCGGGGGCCGGCATTCGACCACGCCAGGCTGGCGGCCGCCCTCTCCGTCGCTGCCGACACCGCGTACGAGCCCTTCAAGCTTCCCTTCCAAGACTTCGAGTTCGTCGATGGTGGGGGAGCCATTCGGTTCGCCGTCCGGGATTCGATCCGCTGGACCTGCAACATTCGGGGGGCGTACCGGTGCGTCGGGCCCGACACCATTCCGGACCCGCCGCGCACGGAGGTTCGGTCTCCTGACGGCAACTGGGCCGCGTATGCCAGGGATCACAACCTCTGGGTGCGGTCGGTGGAGTCGGGAGAGGAGATGCAGCTCAGCCGGGACGGCGAGGCCTACTACGGCTATGCGGTGAATGACCAGTGTTGCAGCCAGGTCACCGCTCCCAGGCGGAACCTGGACCGTCCGCCGGTGCTGCGGTGGTCCTCCGACTCGCGGCGCATCGCCACGCACAAGCTGGACCAGCGGGGTGTTGAGGACCTCTATCTGCTGGAGACCGCCACCGGGCGCCCCAAGCTCCACTCCTACCGCTACGGCCTCCCCGGGGATTCCGTCATTCCGTCTTTCGACCTGTACGTCTTCGACGTAGAGACCCGTACGCAGGTCAAGGTGGATCTGGAACCCCAGGAGGCGACGAACACGTCGTGCTGTGGCCTGGCCAACGACACGATCTGGAAAGACGTGCACTGGGGGAGTAACAGCGACGAGCTGTTCTTCACCTACGGGCAGCGGGATTTCAAGCAGCTCGACCTCATGGTGGCGGACGGCGCCACCGGCGCCACGCGGCGGATTCTCCGGGAAACGAGCCCCACCTTCGTGGAGGCGAGGCCCGTGGGGGGCCCCCCAAACTGGCGCGTTGTGAACGACAATCGGGAGATCATCTGGTTCTCGGAGCGGGACGGCTGGGGACACCTCTACCTGCTCGACGCCGCGACGGGGACGCTGAAGAACCAGGTCACCTCCGGGCCCTGGCTCGTGCTCGACATCGTTCGTGTCGATAGTCAGGCCCGGGTGGTGTACTTCGTCGGTCTCGGACGGGAGGAGGGACGGGATCCCTATTACCGGCACCTGTACCGCGTGGGGTTCGACGGCTCGGGCCTCCGCCTTCTCACTCCGGAGAACGCCGATCACAACATCAGGACCTCTCCTTCGGGCGCGTATTTCGTCGACACGTATTCTCGGCGAGACACGATCCCGGTGACCGTGGTGCGGAGCCTCGACGGCCGCGTCGTCCAGACCCTCGAGGAAGGCGACGTCACCAAGCTCCTCGAGGCCGGGTGGCAGTGGCCCACGTCGTTCACGGTGAAGGCCCGTGACGGCGTGACGGACCTCTACGGCCTGCTCTTCTTCCCGTCGGACTTCGATCCGGACGAATCCTATCCCGTGGTCGACTACGTCTACCCCGGACCACAGGTGGGTCCCATCGGCTTCCGGGGATTCACGGCGAGCGCCCGGGGGAACGCCCACGCCTTGGCCGAGCTGGGGTTCATCGTGTTCTCCATCGACGCCATGGGTACGCCGCTCCGCTCCAAGGCGTTCCATGACTCGTATTACGGCAACATGGGGGACAACGGCATTCCCGATCACATAGTGGCGCTGCGGCAGCTCGCCAGGCGCTACCCCCAGATGGACCTGGATCATGTGGGCATCTTCGGGCACTCGGGGGGCGGCTTCGCGTCGACCGACGCTATCCTGCGCTACCCGGATTTCTTCAAGGTGGCCGTGTCGTCGGCGGGCAATCACGACAACCGCAGCTACGATTACACCTGGGGGGAGAAGTACCAGGGGTTGGTGAAGCAGAACGATGACGGCACGGACAGCTTCGATTCCCAGGCCAATCAGAATCTCGCCGGGAATCTCGAGGGGAAGTTGCTCCTGATGTACGGCACCTTGGACGACAACGTGCATCCCAACGCGACGTTGCTGGTGATCGACGAGCTGATCAAGCACAACAAGGATTTCGATCTCATCGTCATGCCCAACCGCAACCACGGTTATGCCGGTGATCCGTATGTGGTGCGGCGGACTTGGGATTACTTCGTACGGCATTTGCGGGGTGAGGAGCCGCCGCGGCAGTTCAAGCTCAGGCAGGAGCAGGGCAACTAGTGGGCGCGCTTCGGTTGGCGGCACGGTATTGCGGTAGCTCGCAGGTCGGTGGATCTCTCCGGCGCGCTGCTGTTTTCGGGGGTCTCCTCGTGGTGTAGAAGACCCGGGGTCGAAAACAAACGCGCGCCTACGGGATCCACCGGCATGCGAGCTACGGCCGACGCGCGTTGCGGGATGGCCGGTATGGTGCGCCGCACTATTGCCTGGGGGTGCCCGACCCTGCACAGATGCAGGCCATGCGTACAGGAGCAGCGAACCAGTTGGATTCGACTAGAGTGCGGCGGGTCCGCGCCGAGATAGAATACTGAGACAGGGCAAAACGAAAGGAGCCTGAAATGCTATT
The DNA here is from genome assembly GCA_039589615.1 of Gemmatimonadota bacterium. Taxonomy (GTDB): domain Bacteria; phylum Gemmatimonadota; class Gemmatimonadetes; order Gemmatimonadales; family GWC2-71-9; genus B3T1B10. Next base: position 14,996 of record JBDHHA010000087.1, on the reverse strand, counting down.
TGATACCAACCGAGCGGTAAGCCGCCTGGTCGGGGTAGTCGGCCTGGTGGCCTGGATGGTCCTGGCCACGGCGGCGGTGGCGCAAGAGGTGGATTACAACAAGGCCGAGCGTTTCCTGAGCTGGAACACCAGCCTCCTGGTGTCGGGGGATCAGGTGCGGCCCAACTGGATGCTGGACGACACGCGGTTCTGGTATCGCAACAAGACCAGCACCGGGCACCAGTTCGTCTTGGTGAATCCCGTACGCAACACGCAGGGGCCGCTGTTCGACCACTACCGCATGGCGGCGGCCATGTCGCTGGCCAACGACACGAGCTACGTGTCGGAGAAGCTGCCATTCAACAACTTCACGTTCCTCCGCAACGAGACGGCCATTGAGGCCAACGTGGGCCGGAAGAAATTCGAGTGCGAGCTCAACGCGTACACATGTACCGTGGAGGAGCGCCCTCGTGGTGAGGGTGGCGAGCAGCAGCAGGGGTTCGGCGGGAGGTTTGGTGGCGGCGCCACCACCCCGTTCGTGGTTTCGCCGGATTCGGTGTGGGAAGCCTTCGCCATGGACTACAACCTGTATGTCCGGCCCATGGGCGGCGGCGATACCACCCAGCTCACGACGGACGGCGAGAAGTACTGGGCATACGGCTTCAACGAGCCCCGGCCAAACCAGCAGCGCCAGGGTGGGCGTGCGATACGGAATCGGCGTCCCAACATGCGCTGGTCGCCCGATTCCCGGCGGATGGTCGTGTTCCGTCAGGACGAGAGGGATGTGGAGCACATGCACTACATCTCATACACGCCCCAGCGCCCGCGGCACTTCTCGCAGCCGTACGCGCTCCCCGGCGACTCCATCATCCCGTATCCCGGGTTTCACGTGCTCACGCTGGAGACGGACATCGCCACCGATGCGCAAGGCCAAAGCGGTCCCAATACGGACGACGCAGCGCCCACGGTTCGGGTGGTGAGCAACGTGGCGCCGGAGGTGCAACCCCGGCCGCACCGGCTCTCCTTTGGCAACTCGGCGGTGGATTCCACGTGGGCGGTAACCTCGGACAAGCTCTACGTCACGTATTTCACCCGTGGCTCGAAGAGCGTGCACCTGGCTGAGATCGATCCGAACACGGGAGACCATCGGGTCATCGTGGGCGACAGCGCCAAGACGTTCGTGGAGACGAGCCAGCGCAATCCGTCCAGCTGGTGGGTGGGCGACAACTCGGACAACGTGCTGTGGTGGTCCGAGCGTGACGGCTGGGCCCACATCTACCGGTTCGACAAGCAGGGGAACCTCAAGAACCAGGTGACGTCCGGTCCATGGACGGTGGGCTACATCACCAGGGTGGACGAGGACAACGAACAGATCTTCTTCACCGCCCATGGGAGAGAACCGGGCCGAAACATTTACTATGCCCACCTCTACCGGGTGAACTTCAATGGCTCGGGCATGACCCTCGTCACCCCCGAGGAAGGCAACCACCAAATCAGCTGGTCGCCAAACGGCCGGTTCTTCGTCGACTCCTATTCCAAGATAGGCGAGGCGCCGGTTACGGTGCTGCGGAACGCCACTGGCCAGATCGTCAGAACGGTGGAAGAGGCCGACATTTCACGCCTCGAAGAGATCGGGTGGAACCCCGCCGAGGTGTTCTCGGTGAAGGCCCGGGACGGCGTCACGGATATTCACGGCGTGATCTACTTCCCGCCGGACATCGACGAGACCAAGTCGTATCCCATCATCAGCCACATCTATCCCGGGCCCCAGGTGGGGAGCGTGGGATCTTGGACCTTCAAGAGCGGCGGCGAGGATTTCGCGCTGGCGCAGCTGGGGTTCGTGGTGATTCAGCTCGATCACATCGGCACGCCCCTGCGGTCCAAGGCGTTCCACGACAACTACTTTGGGAATTTCACCGACAACGGGTTGCCCGATCACGTGGCAGCCATCAAGCAACTGGCGGCGCGGTATCCGTTCATCGACATCGACCGAGTGGGCATCTACGGTCACTCGGGGGGTGGATTTGCCTCGACGGACGCGATACTTCGGTATCCGGACTTCTTCAAGGTCGCCGTGTCTGGGGCAGGCAACCACGATAACGCGAGCTACAACATCTATTGGGCCGAGAAGTACCAGGGCTTGATGGAACGGGATACCCTGCGCAACACGAACAACTTCGAGTCCTCGGCCAACAAGACGTACGCCGCCGACTTGAAGGGCAAGTTGCTCCTGATGCACGGAGACATGGACGACAACGTCCACCCGGCGATGACTATCCAGCTTGTGGACGAGTTGATCAAGGCCAATAAGGACTTCGATCTGATCATCGCGCCGGACCGGGCCCACGGCCTCAACGAACCGTACTTCATTCGCCGGCGGTGGGATTATTTCGTCCAACACCTCCTGGGTGCGGAGCCGCCAAGAGAGTATGAGATCAAGCGCCCAGGCAATTGACGCAAGCTTGAGATAGTACGCTCCGGGCAGTGCGCAGCCGGTGACGCGATCTGTTGACCGATCCGCTATCCGCTGCCGCTGCCCGGTTTGTCTTTCAGCAGAGGAGATCACCCATGAGCAGTCACCGTCGACTGGCCTGCCTTCCAATCTGTGCCGTCCTCTTCAGCGTGCCGGCACTCGGGCAACAGGTCGACTACGCCAAGGCGGAAATCCTGCTGTCCTGGCATGCCTCCCAACTGGTGTTCGGCGACGAGGTGGATCCCCAGTGGCTCGTTGACGGCAACCGGTTCTGGTATCGCAACAAGACGGGAACGGGCCACGAGTTCGTCATGGTGGATCCTGTTGGGAACACGCGAGGAACTGTGTTCGATCACGATCGCCTGGCCGCGGCCATGTCGTTAGCCAACGACAGCGCCTATGCCGGCCGGAAGCTCCCCTTCGACTCCTTCGACTTTCTCGGCGGGGAAGAGGCGATCGCCTTCCGAGTGGGAAGGAAGCGGTTCGAGTGCAACATTTCCCGCTATGCCTGCATCGTGGCGGATACGCTCCCATCGACTGTGCCCTACGTCGTGTCGCCCGATTCGGCGTGGGAGGCGTTCGTCCAGGGCTACGACCTGTACATCCGCCCTCACGGCGGTGGCGACACCGTACGTCTCACGTCGGATGGGGAGGAGTTCTATTCCTACGGACTCGATTATCCCAGCCCGAACCAGGTGCGGTCCGGAGCACAGCGGCGACCGGCGGTGAGCTGGTCCCCCGACTCGCGGAGGCTGGTGGTGGACCGGCGGGACGAGCGGGGGGTGGAGCACCACCACTACATCTCCTATACACCGCAACGCCCCGTGCACTACTCGCAGCCCTACGTGCTTCCCGGCGACACCGTCTTCTCCCGGCCGGGCATGGAGATCATAGACGTAGAGACGCGGAACAAGGTGAAGGTCGAGTTGGATTCCCGCTCCACGCGGAGCTCGTTCCGGGGCTCCTCCATCGACTCGGCCTGGACCGGCGATTCCCGGGCGTTCTATGTCGTCTATGGGACGCGGGCATCCAAACATGCCTTTCTCGCGGAGGTGGAGGCGGCAACGGGCGCGTTGCGTATCCTGGCCGGTGATTCCAGCCAGACCTTCGTGGAGACCAACCAGCGGGACCCCATCAGCTGGTATGTGACCGGCGACGGCCAGAACACCTTTTGGTGGTCGGAGCGGGACGGATGGGCCCACATCTGGCGGTACGACGGCGACGGCAACGTCCGAAACCAGGTGACGTCGGGACCGTGGGCTGTCGGGGCGATCCAATACGTGGACGAGCCGAATCAGCGGCTCTACTTCACGGCGCGAGGGCGTGACGGAGAGGTCCCCTACTACGCCCGCCTGTACCGGGTGAACTTCGACGGCGGTGGCCTCGTGCTGCTGACGCCGGAGGACGCCAACCACGAGATCTCTTTTGCTCCCAGCGGTCGATTCTTCGTGGACACCTACTCCCGCATCGAGGCGCCGCCGGTCACGCTGCTGCGGGCGGCGCCGGACGGGCGGGTGCTCCGCACGCTGGAGGAGGCGGACGTATCCGGCTTGGTGGAGGCAGGCTGGCATCCGTCACAGGTGTTCAAGGTCAAGGCCCGGGACGGGATCACGGACATCTGGGGCGTCATCGATTTTCCCTCGGACTTCGACCCGGCAAACGTGAACGGTTATCCCATCATCTCCCATATCTACCCGGGGCCGCAGGTGGGAAGTGTCGGAAACTGGGGTTTCAAGGCCGGGGGGCGGGACGCCGCGCTGGCGCAACTGGGTTTCGTCGTCGTCCAGATCGACCACATGGGGACGCCGCTGCGGTCCAAGGCGTTCCACGACAACTACTACGGGAACTTCATCGACAACGGGATTCCGGACCACATCGCAGCCATCAAACAGCTGGGAGCGAGGTACCCCGCCGTCGATCTCGACCGGGTGGGGATCTTCGGGGGGTCAGGAGGGGGGTTCGCGTCGACGGACGCCATTCTGCGGTATCCGGACTTCTTCAAAGTGGCGGTGTCGCGATCAGGGAACCACGACAACGCCAGCTACAACATCGGCTGGGCCGAGAAATACCAGGGACTCCTGGTGCGGGACACCCTCACGGGGAGCGACAACTTCCGGGCGTCGGCCAACAAGACGTATGCGGCGAACCTGAAAGGGAAGCTGCTCCTGATTCACGGCGACCTGGACGACAACGTCCATCCCGCCATGACGATTCAACTCATCGACGAGCTGATCAAGGCCAACAAGGACTTCGATTTCATCTGGGGGCCGGACTACCCACACGGCATGCTGACGCCGTACTTCGTCCGGAAGCGGTGGGATTACTTCGTCAGGCATCTCCTCGGGGTGGAGCCGCCGGCGGACTACGAGATCAAGCGGCCGGTCAACTAGCCGGAACTCTGGATCGGTCGCCCGCTTCGCGACCGGGGATTGCCGGATATGGATCATGGGGCCACCGAGGCCTCGGTTGGGGATTGGAACGATTCCCGACCGGGGCCTATTGGCTAAAGGGGGGTCTCTTCTACCGAGCACCGCCCGGAGACCCTATCTTTAAAGAAACCATGAGAATTCCACACTCCGCCGTCCAGGACGGGAGGTAGATGCGCCTTGCTCTCGTGAGCGTTTCCCTTGTGGCCGCTGTGGCCCTGCTGTGCCCCGCACCGGTCTCAGCCCAGGAAATCAGAGGACAGGTCGTGGACAGCGTCACAGGCAGGCCCCTGGCCGGTGGGGTGGTGGTCCTCCTGGACCTCGCCGATGTGGAACTGGCCCGGACCCAGACCGACGAGGAGGGCCGGTTCCTGCTCTATGCTCTGGACGTCACCCGATACCGCCTCCGGGCCGAGGCCCAGGGGTATCAGTCCTCCACCTTCCCGGAGTTCGAGGTGCAGCCGGAGCGGTCGGTGTCCTACATCCTCCTGCTGCCGAGCTTTGCGACCCAGGCGGCTCAGGCGGCTCAAGCGGCCGAAGCGGATCCCATCGACGCCAAGCTCGCGGGGGTGTGCGGCACGAGCATGCCGGGCAGGCCGACGGTTGCCGGTTGGGTGCGCCACGCCGGATCGGGCGAGCCCGTCACCGAGGCCACTATCTCGGCCTCATGGGCGAACCTACCGGATGTCCTCGCCCGGCAGGTGAGCGCAGCCGATTTCAATGGGTTGACGCCGGCCGATTCGTCGGGTTTTTTCGCCATCTGCAACGTCCCCGCCAACACGAAGATCATGATCCACGCCATGAGCGCCGAGGGTGTGAGCGACTTCCACGACGTCGCTTTTGGTGACGGTGCCGTGGTGGCCGATGGTGAGGCGCATTTCACCAACAGCTGGGTGTGGCGGCAAGACTTCGCGGTGGCGCCCCTGGAGGACCATCAGTCGGTGTTGCGGGGCACCGTCACCGATGGGGATACGGGCAGTCCCGTCGCCGGGTCGGAAGTGGAGCTGACCGGCACCATTTACGGGTCGACCACGGATTCGGCCGGTGTCTTCCGCATCGAACACCTTCCCGCCGGGCCGGCCAAGCTGGTCATCCGCCAGATCGGACACCGACCGCTTCGGCAGGAGATCACGCTGCCGAAAGACGGCACCCTCGACCTCCCCCGGAGCATGTTGTCCTTGGGGCGTGCGGCCCAGATGCTCGATCCCCTGTTCGTGGAGACCACCGCCTCCCACAGCCCGCTGACGGAGTTCAACCGGCGTCGCAAAGAGACCACAGGGGCGTTCCTCACGCGGGAGGAATGGGAACGGCAAGGCAATCCGAACCGGACGATCGACGTCATAGGGCGCCTCCGGGGTGTCCGGATCACACCGGGGCCCGACGTTTCACACCAATATCTCGTCTCGATGCGGCGCACCACGTCTCGCACGGTTGCGTCCGGAGTGGCCACGGCCCTCGCGTCGGAAGAGCTGCTCGATGAGTCGGTCCTCAAGAAGGTCGAGTGTCCCCCGTTGGTGTTCATCGACCGGCATTACGTGGGCAACACCAACACGATCAACATCAACACCCAGGTGCCCGTCGGTGATCTGATTGCGGCCGAGGCGCATCAGAGCTCGGCGGGGATGCCCATCGAGTACAACCGGCGTGGCTCGGCCTGCGGCGTCATCGCGTTCTGGACCCGGTACGCCCAACCCGAGACGGTGGCGATCACGGACGACACGCGCAGCCTGTTCAAGTCCACAGCATTCCACTTCGGGGCAGCCGTCACGGCCGTGGTAGCCATCTTCTTCGGTATGGGGAAGGGAATCCACTTCTGACAGCTCGACCGCATGAAGAAAGGGCGCGGTGGATGATCCACCGCGCCCTCTCTTGTCATAGGCCTCGAGCGTGTGCTACCTGCTCCAGAACACCAATACGCCGCACACCGCTCCCCGCCGATTGAACTCCGGAGGCAGGCCGGCCACGCTCTGATAGAACTCGATTGCCTCGACCTGCTCGACGGGAATCGCATTGTCCACCACCACGTTTCCCGTCGTTCCCACGTACTGGCGGTCGATGAACACGAGGGGGAAACACGCGTTCGACGAGCGGGCGCCCCGGGACGAGGTAATGAGCCACGGCATCGCGAACCCAGTCCCCGGACGGATCCTGATGCCCCGCATTCGCCGCAGGACGTCCGTGGTCTGCTGCGGTTCGGTATCCATGAACTCTTCCCGGGTCACGAACGTGCCGGTGGTGGTGGACCGCCGGCGCTCGAACTCGGCCATGTTCCGCCTGGACGTGGGCGCTTCGGCCTCTACCGTGACCGGCGCCAGTTGCGTCGCCACGGGCCGCATGCGGAGAGCCGTCTCGGGCAGTTGCAGAGCTTCGCCGACGCCCAGCTGGATCTCGGTTCTCACCGGCTGGTACCCCACGACCTCTGCCGCCACCCGCATGTGCCCGGGTGGGAGCCCGGTTATGCGGAATTCCCCGAAGAGGTTTGCCCGGGTGTTGTAGCTCGTGCCCACGATCTCCACGTTGGCGCTGGCCACTCGGGCGCCGGCGGTGTCGGAGACGGTCCCGCTCACGGAGGCGGTACGCTGCTCCCGCGGGAGGATTTCGAAGTCCTGCCGCCAGAGGCGACTCGGCATTTCGACAAAGTCCTCGCCCACGTACACACCGCCCCCCTCGAAGCGAAGGCTCACAAACTCACTCGTGAGGCCGGCTGACGCGGCACGGAGGTCGATCCGGACTTCTGGAGGTGTCCCACAGATGGCATAGAAACCCGTGCTCCCCGTCAACACCGCCCCCTGGTTGTCCTCCGTGGGCCCCACGAACCCGGCGAGCTGGATCGGGACAGAAGACCAGGTCAGGACGACCTCGGCCTGAGAGACGGGCTCCTGTGTGATGGCATCCCGCACCAGGCCCACCATGACGGGGAGGCCCGGAACGTCTTCCCCTTGGCAGATCTGTTCGATGAGCAACTCGGCGTCGACCTCGTCGGGCTCGCTGGGTGGCGGTGGGGGCTCCAACGAGGCCACCAGGAGGCGGTAGGCCACCATGCCGTCGGCGGCTAAATCGAAGGGTGGGAACTCGGAGACCCGATAGCCCTCACCCTCGGCGCGCAGTCGAAACTGGCCGGCGCCGGGTGCCCTGAGGAGGAACAGGCCCTCCTCGTCCGTGACCGTCCAGGCGACCTCGGTGCCCGCGTTGTCGAGGAGCACGACGGATCCGCCGGTTATGGGAGTTCCGACGACACTGTCCACCACCTGGCCTCGAACGATCTGGGCAGACGAGAAACCCGGCCACGCCAGTGCGAGACCAAGGCCCAGGGCGATGCGCGGGCCCCAGTGACCACGGGTGCTGCGAAATGCCGTCCAGAAAGACTTCACCATTGTCATTCCTGCTTTGTAAAGACTCATCCAATCACCATCATACCCCGTTTCCGGGGTCCGGTTCGTTACTGCCGGTCGCCGCCTCGCCTCCCGATGAACAGGCGGGCTCGGTTGCCCGACCCGATGGTGAGAAGAAGATTGTCGTCCACGCCCGGATGGACGACGAGATATTCCGACAGAAACGTCTGCCCCCCCGTAAAGTGCACGTGCATCTGCAATCGGTCTACCGGCCAGCGGAACGTAAACGTCTCGGAGTGCTTGCCCGTCACCGACCCGAGCCGGATCCGGTGGCCACCATCACCGGCGTGAATGACGGCGTCGCTGAAGTTCTGGTTGTCGACCTCGATGCGCAACGAACCCCGGTCCAACGTCTCGACGCGCGACAGGGAATCGGGTCCCCGTCCTGCGCAGGCTGGGATGACGAGCAGGACGGCGAGCACCAAGGTCCGTTTCATGAGCATCACAATATACTGCCCCACTGGGCCGAGACGAACCAGAACCCGGGGGCCGCTGGCGTGGCCCGGTGGTCGGCATTCTAACTCTTTGTATATCAACGTCTTATGGTTATGGCAATGGTGCCGGAGCCCGCCACGGGGGGAGCCTCCGCAACCGTTGTCGTCACGTATTGCGTTATTTTGAAGCGGAGCCTCCCGGGCGTAGTGGGGTACGTCCCGGTGAGGTTGTTGAGGTTCATGGCAGACCAGTGTGTGAAAGGACATAAAAGGACATAGATGAACAAGACATATTTGGCACCGCTTGCCGTTGCGCTGGCGGTAGCCTGTGGCAGCGACCCGAACGCGCAAATTTCGGGGGAGTGGGATTGGAGCGCGACGTTCACTTCCGAGGTCCTGGGGGTCACGTGTGTTACCGCCGGTAGCCTTTTGCTCAGCCAGTCGTCTGGGGGATCGACTGTCAGCGGTCTCCGATCCAACACCGACGTGGCGTGCGAGGGTGGCCCGGACAATCTCGAGGAGGCCCTCGGGCAACCCGCCCAGGTGATCAACTCCGAGGTCAACGGGACCTCCATCACGATGGAGATCGACTTCTGCGACTTCGATGGCACCATCATGCTCGACACGCCGGCGGGGGACGTCATGAGCGGCACCCTCGTATGCCAGGAGGGCATTCCGCTCCAGCCCGAGGTGTTCACGGGCACCTGGGAGGCAAGCAGGTAGCTGCTGCGGCCGCCGGGGTGGTCAATCGCTGAGGGTTCGCCGCCTCATCTTGTCCAAAATACGATCACGCCACATTCGGCGCCGCGCCGGTTGAACTCGGGAGGTATCGAGGCCAGGGAGCCATGGGCCTCAATGGCGGCGAGGTCGGACACCGAAATGGTCTCGTCCACAAAGACGGTCTGGCCGTTGCCGATGTACTGATTGTCGATGTAGAGGAGTGACGGGCAGCTCGCGTAATCGCCGCCGCGCCGCGCGCTACCACGGCTCATCGAGATGATCCACTGGGGAGCGCCGAAGCCGTAGTCCTCGTTCGGATAGATGCGTACGCCCTGCATCCGCCTGATGATGTCCGTGACGACTTCCGGCTGGCCGCGGGTCTCCCATTCCTCCCGTGTCACGAACGCCCCCGACCCCGCATTGCGGCGGGCATAGAAATCCTCCAAGGGCCGCCGTCCCCGTGCGGCGTCCGCCTCGACGATCACCGGCTGCAACTCCGTTGGGGCGGTTTCCATGCGGAAGGCTCCGGGGGGGAAGGTGAGCGTTTCGTCCCGCTGCAGTTCCACCTCGCGAAGGACCGGGCGGTAGCCGGGAAACCGAAGCGCGAGTTGCACGGGTCCCGTGGGAAGCTCGGTCAGGCGAAAGACGCCGCCGGTGCTGGTCGTCGTCTCGAGGTTCGTCTCGGCGAGGGATACGGTAACCCCGGTGAGCGGTTCCATCGTATTCCCGTCCAACACCATGCCGGCAATGCCCGCGTTGCGTTGTGCCGGCGGCACCACCGCGAGGTCGTGGTGCCAGGCGGTGCGTCTGGCGTGGAACTCTTCACCGAGAAACACGCCGCCATCTCCGAAGAGGATCTGGAAGAAGTCGCTGAAAAGTTCGTCCCGCGCCGCGTGGACGGTGATCTGGGTCTCAACGGGAAGGCCACAGGCCGCATAGAACCCCGTGCTGTCGGTCACCAGTTCCGCTCCCAGCCGCCCCAGATCGCCGCCGGACACGAATCCGGCCAATTCCTGGGTGAGGGCGCCCCATGACAGGGTAACCGTCACTCCGGCGACCGGTCTGTCGGAGGAACCCTCGCGCACGAATCCCATGAGGACGCCCTGACCCGGCTGCACGACCCCCTCGCCGCAGATATCCGTGGCCAGCCGTTCCAACGTCGGCGGCGGCTCCGTGGGGTTGAGATTCGGAAGGAGTAGCATGAATGTCGGGGTCTCTGCCGCGATGGTGAACACCGGAAAGGTCGACGTGCGGTAGCCTTCCATCTCGGCCCGCAGTCGGTATTCCCCCGACGGAGCCCGGAGGAGGAAGAGGCCGTCTCCGTCGGTCACCGTGCGGGTGACCTCGGCCCCCGAGGCGTCGACGAGGGCCACGGTCGCCCCGGCAACCGGGGAGCCGAGGACGCTGTCCACGACCTGGCCGCGAACGAGCTGGGCGTCGAGGGGGCCTGCCGCTCCGAGCAGGGCCAGCGCGGTCAGGCAGGCAAAAGCATGTCTCATGGTCGCTCCATTCAGTGGGGCCGGGACTTCTAAAGGTAGGTGTTCATAACACCCCGGGGCCAATGTGTTCCCCCCCGGGGCCGCCGGACCCTGGAAACTACCTCACGTGAAGCGATTCCGGCGGTCTGCCGGCCGCCTAGAACGCGAAGATCTCGATGGTGGGATAATAGACTGACCACGCGAACCAGAACGCCACGAAGGAGTCTTCGATCGGCTCGAGTTGCGTTCCGGCAAGGGCCCCCGTGGTGGCCTCACCCAGGGCGTTCCACTCAGAGCCCGTCTCGGCGTCCACCATGGTGAACGGTGCCGCGCTGGTCACGTCGAACGAGAGGGTCTGCCCGCCCACCCGGCGGTCGAATGCCACCGCCACGTTGCCCTCGGCGCGGTAGGTCACCGCCACCGGGATGGAACCGACCATGTCGTTGGCCACCACGGCATCGCCCCCGTCTGCCAACCGCTCCAGGGAATACGCCGTTGCCGTGGTCCCATCGAACACGCCGAGGACCAGCTCTTTGGTCTTGAGTTCGGTACCCCAGGTGACGTCCGGCGGCAGAAAGTCGACGAAGGGGTTGTCGGGATCGGCGTAATCTCCGTAGGGATAGCTGAAATAGGGACGGCCCCCGAATCCCGTATTCGGTGTCACGACCGTCGTGTTGGGATACTGGGCCTTCCACACGCCCCAGTCAGCCTCCACGATGGGGATGCGGGTGAGGGCGGTGCCCCGGTCCACCCCGCAAGGGGATCCCAGCAGCATCTGGTTCCACAGGCTTTCGCTCTCGCGGTCGATCATCGTCAGGTTGGTTCGCCACAGGAGCCCCGACACCTGGAACGTGCGCAGCTGCCCGCCGACGTGGGGATCGAACGCAATCCCCGAGCCGGTGAGCGGGCAGTAGGTGACGAGAATGTCCTCGCCGCCCAGGAAGTCGTTGACGATTTCGTGCCACCACAGGATGCCGAACGGATACGCCCGGGCTTCCCCGTTCACCACCACGCCGAGGACACGATCGGTGTCCTCCATGAACGAGGCATCAGCCTGGGCCACCTCGGGTGTCGTGAGCGAGGGAATGGCGTCCCTGGTAGCCGCGGCAAACAGCTCATCCGCGGGAATCGTGCACTGGAGGGCGTTGGGGTCCACGGGAGCATCCCCCCCGCACGCGGTGAGCAGCAGGGAGCCGAGAACTGGGAGGGCGATGCGATGTGCTTGCATGGGTTTCCTCAGGAGAACAACCGGAGGTTCGGATAGTACAGGGACCAGGCGAACCAGAAGGCGGTAAACGAATTGGGGACCGGCGTGAGGCGCTGCCCCTCCATCGGGCCGGAAATGGCCACGCCTTGGGCATTCCACTCCGATCCCGTCTGATCGTCGGCCATCACGAGGGGCCCCGGGCTGGTCAGCGTGAACGTCAGGGTGCTCCCACCGATCCGACGGTCGAATGCCTGGGCCGTATTCCACTGCCGCCGGGAGACGACGACGTACGGAATCGAGCCGACTTGGTCGTTCTCGAGGAACGCCACCCCCTTACCCGCGAGCCGCTCCAGGGAGTACGCGACGGCCTCCCCGCCGTCGAACACGCCGAGCACCAATTCCTTGGTCTTGAGCTCGCGGCTCCAGGTCGATCCGGGCGGCAGGAAGTCCACGAAGTTGTTGTCGGGGTCGGCGTAGTCGCCGTACGGATACGAGAAGTACGGGCGGTTTCCGAAGCCCGTGTTGGGCGTGACGACGGTGGTGGCGGGATAGCGGGCCCTCCAATCCTCCCAGGTGGTTTCCACCACGTTCAGTCGTGTGAGGGCCGTGCCGCGGTCGGTACCACATTGCGAGCCCAAGAGCATTTGATTCCAGAGGCTCTGGGATTGGCGATCCAGCATGACGAGATTGGTGTTGAACAGCAGGCCCGACACGATGAAGTCCCGTTTGTCGCCCGCGATCAGTGGGTCGAAGACGATCCCCGAGCCGGTGAGAGGGCAGTAGCTCACCAGGATATTCGCACCCCCGAGGGTGTCGTTGACGAGTTCGTGCCACCACAGGATGCCGAAGGGGTACGCCCGGGCCTCTCCGTTCATCACGACGCCCAGCAGTCGATCCGAGTCCTGCATAAAGGACGCCTCGACGCCGGCCACCTCGGGTCGGTCGAGGGCCGGAATCGCCCCCCGGGAGGCCGCGGCGAAGAGCTGGTCATCGGGAAATCCGGCCACGCAGGACATCGTCATGGGGTCGGGGTCTGGGGGGCCGGTATCCCCTCCACACGATGCCAGGAGCACCGTGCCCGCCATTGCCAGGAGAATCCGAGACGCCGTCGTGCCTTCCATTCCGCGAGATGGTTTTTGAGCCATACGACGTGAACAAGGCTGTCTGGGAAATGGTTCCGCGCGCCGGTGCAACGGAATCCGGCGATCGGGTATCCAACATGTAATGAACCAGATCATGCGCCGTACCCTGACCGGCCCGAGCCTCTTGTTCTCCGGCCTCGTGACCGGATGCGCCTCCGAGACAGGTGGAATCGAAGGCGATGCACCGACGATCCATGCAACCCTAGAGCAGACCATTGGTCTCGAGGACGGGCCCGAGGAGTACGTGTTCGGCCGGATCTCGGGGATCACCGTCGACGACGAGGAACGGATCTACGTGGCCGATCAACTGGCCAACACCGTGCGCGTGTTCGACACCGCAGGCCGGTTCCTCTTCACCATAGGGCGCCAGGGGTCCGGGCCCGGTGAGTTCTCCGGACCGTGTTGTGTGGCGTTTGGACCTGACGGCCTGTTGTGGGTTCGGGACGCCGGCGCGGGACGGTACAACGCCTATGCCGTGGGGCAGTCGGACGCCGAGTATGTGACGCAGCGTCGCATGTCGCACAACACGCGGGGGTTCTGGCAGGCGACGACCTTCGATGCGGAGGGGCGTCTCATCGATGTGGGTGTGCAGGCGATGGCCGCGCCACCGCCGGTGGTGACCCGTTTTCATCTGGACGCCAACAGCACCCCGGTTCGGACGGTGATGGTGGCGGAGTCGCCGCCGGACAGCATCGGCGAGTACCTGGTCGAGCGGGAAACGAGTGATGGCGTCGTCGTATTCTACTACCAGCAGCCCTATGGCCCCCGCAAGCTCGTGGGGCACTCCCCGTTGGGAGAGTGGGCGGAGGCCATCAGCGGCAGCTACGCCGTGCTCTGGCACCAGCCGGACACGGCCCTCCTCATCACCGGCCACGTCACACCCCCGGAAATCTCGGCAGAGGAACACCAGCGGGCCGAGGAGTCCCTCACGGGGCGGTTGCGGCGTTCCGGACTCACGCTGGGCGATCTGCCCTTCGGAATTCCCGACCGGAAGCCCCCCCTGGCCTGGCTGCACTTCGATTTGGAGGGACGCCTCTGGGTCGAGCTCAGCGTGGCGGCCGGCGACCCGCGGCAGGCGCACGTGTACGCACGATCTGGGAACCTCGTGGCCGAAGTGGAGTGGCCCGGTGAGGTGGATCTCCTGTTGGGATACCTCGAGCGGTCGGCGGCGTTCGGTGTCGGCCGGGACAGTCTTGGCGTCGAGCGGGTTGCCCGCTTGCGCTTCGACCGCTGAGCCAGGAACCTCTCTGTAGCAAGGGTGTCCCAGTACGGTAGATTGACGAAGAGAGGGGTTCACCATGCGCTTCGCCGTCGGTTTCGTCGCCTTGCTGCTCGGGGTTTCCCAGCCGGTCTCTGGGCAGATCGTCCGGGGGCAGATCGTTGACAGCATTACCGGCGGGTCGATCGCTGGGGGAACTGTCGCCCTACTGGATGGCGACGGCGTCGAGGTCGCCCGCACCGTGAGTGACGAAGACGGGTTGTTTCTCCTCCGGGCCGAGGGTGCCGGGCGGTATCGCCTCAGGGCATCCCGCGAGGCATACCGTGAGTCCACCTTTCCCCCGTTTGCCCTGGAGGAAGAGGAGATCAAGGCCTACATCTTGCTCGTTCCTCCTGTGTCGGCGCCGGAATCCCCCGACATCACCGACGTGGTGAATTGGGTGTGTCCTGACAACTCACATGCCGGACTGCCCATCCTGTTGGGCCGGCTGAGTGATGCGGCGGGAACCCCAGTCGCGGATGCCGAA
>JBDHHA010000086.1:0-18077 GCA_039589615.1 Gemmatimonadota bacterium | reverse complement strand
ATATAGAAACTAGTTGCCACCCTGGTCACCCTTGTTCGTGTCCTTCTTCTTGTGACGCCCCCGTCCCCGGCGCCGCTTCCGACGGCGTTGTGGTGTGGGCGACACGGCGGCGGCCGCGTCCTCTTCGGTCAGTTGCGTCGGCCCTTCGTCGAAAGTCGCCAGCGCCGCAGGAACTCGCGGCTCTTCCGGACTGGGGGTCGGCTGTGGCTGGGCGGCCACCTCCTCCTTGAGTTCCGACAGCATGAGAATGCGGAGCGTGTTGTCTTCGGAGCGAAGCAGGACGCGCTCGCGGAAAATATCCACCGACTGCACCCGCTCCCTGCCGTTGGCTGTGAGGACGGTCTTCCCCTCCTTGGGGAACCGCTTGCGACTCGCGATGTAGAAGTCGTGCTCGTAGCGGAGGCAGCACAGCAGTCGGCCGCAGCCGCCGGAGATCTGCGAGGGGTTGAGGGAGAGGCGCTGGTCTTTGGCGAGGGCGAGGCTCACCGGGCGGAGCTCCGGCAGCCACGACGAGCAGCAGTACTCCCGGCCGCACCGCCCCATGCCCGACAGCCGCTTGGCCTCGTCCCGGGCGCCGATCTGGCGGAGCTCGATCCTCGTGCGGAACAGGGAGGCGAGGTCCCGGACCAGTTGCCGGAAGTCGACGCGGTTGTCGGCGGTGAAGTACACCGTGAGCTTCTTGCGATCCCACTGCCATTCCGCGTCGGACACCTTCATGGGGAGCTTGTGCTTGGCGACGCGCTCCCGGACTTTGCGCCGCACGTCCTCCTCAGCCTTGCGTAGTCCGTCGACGATGTGGGATTCCTGATCCGAGGCGGCACGCACCACGTGGCCCTTGGCCTCGGCGGGCGCACCAGCCTCACAGCCGTCGCACCCGACGCCGCACTTCCGCAACGCCGTGTCTCCCACGGCGGAAACGCGGCCGAGGTCCTGCCCGCGCTCCACCTGGACGACGACGGCGTCGCCGACGATCAGTGGTACCGAGCTATTCCAGGTAAAGAACTCTTTGCGATTGCCCTTGAATCGGACTTCGACGAGTTCTCGAGTCTCAACGTTCAGTGAAACGCCCCATTTCCGTGTATTTCTCGACTCGGGGTTTGATCAGCTTCTTCGGCTCGATCTTCGCGAGCTCGCTAATATGGCGCCGCAGGGCCTCCCCCAAGACCTCCTTGGTCCCCTCCGGGTCGGCGTGCGCTCCCCCCGGCGGCTCCTGAATGATTTCGTCGACCAGCTTGAGTTCCAGGAGATCCACCGCGGTCAGCTTCAGCGCCTCGGCCGCGCGCTCCTTCTGCCCGGCGTCGTTCCACAGAATCGCGGCGCAGCCCTCCGGTGAGATCACCGAGTACACCGCGTTGGACAACATGATGACACGGTCGGCCAGTCCCAGGGCCAGTGCTCCGCCCGATCCGCCCTCGCCGCAGACCACCGCGACAATGGGCGTCTCGAGTCCTGCCATCACTTCCAGATTGTGTGCGATGGCCTCGGCCTGCCCCCGCTCCTCCGCGCCGAGGCCTGGGTAGGCCCCCGGAGTGTCGATGAAGGTAATGATCGGGGCGTTGAACCGGGTAGCCATCCCCATGAGGCGCAGCGCCTTGCGGTAACCCTCGGGGTGGGGCATCCCGAAGTTGCGCTTCAGGTTGTCCTTGGTGTTTCTCCCTTTTTGGTGTCCCACCACCACGACCGGACGCCCGTCGAGGCGGGCCCACCCCCCCACGATGGCGGGGTCGTCGCGGAAGAGGCGATCGCCCTTCAGCTCCACGAAATCGGTGAACAGGGCATCGATGTAGTCCAGGGTATACGGACGCCGCGGATGCCGTGCGACCTGAACGCGCTGCATCGGCGTCAGTTCCTCGTAGATCTCCCGCCGGAGGTCCTCGAGCTTCTGCTCCAACGGCTCGATCTCGCCATCGACTTCCAGATCCCGTTCCTTGGCCAGCCGGCGCAGGTGTCCGATCTGCCGCTCGAGCTCGACCAGCGGTTTCTCAAAATCCAAAACAAAGGCCACGCGCTATCTCACTTTCACTAGCGATACTCGCTCTGCCCCCACCAGGTCACGGAGCGCGACGAGGAATTCTTCTTTGAGTTCGACGTGGAGACGACGCGACTGCATTCGGGCGGTCGTTCCGTTTCCATCGTTCCATTCTACTGTGACGGCCGCGGGTCCGGGATAGGAGGCGCACAGCGCGGCGATCCCCTGTGCCACGTTGGGGTCGGGGGCGTCGCCCGATTCCCAGCGGATCGCAAGACCCATGGCGCCGTCTGTTCGTAGGCTGTCCAGCTGCATGGCGTCCTCAACAATGAATGGGGCCCGGTCCTCGCCACGGTCGCGGGGGCTATATCCCCCGGACAGGAGCAGCGCGGCATCGGCCACGATCGCCGACGACAGCTTGCTCCAGGCATCCGGGAACACAATGGCCTCTGCCGTCCCGTGGAAATCCTCCAGGGTGAGCCGGGCGTACTCCGCGCCGGTCTTCCGGCTCACCCGACGGGTCAGGGTCGTCACCACCGCGCCGATGGAGACCCCGTGCTCGCTCCACGTCCCAAGGGTCGCCGTAGTCCGCGTGCTGAACAGCGATACCTCGTCCCGAAACTTGCTGAGAGGGTGTCCCGAAATGAAGAACCCCACGACGCTCTTCTCCTTGGCCAGTCGCTCGGATTCGGGCCACAGAGGAACGTCGGGGAGGGTGGGGCGCTCTACGGCGTCTTGCGCGCTGGCGTCGCCAAACAGCGATCCCTGACCGGCAGCGCGCTCGGCCTGGCGCACCTGCGCTTCGCGCAACGCCGTCTCCAACCCCGCGAGGAGCTGTGCCCGGTGGCCGTCCAGTTGATCCAGGGCGCCTGCGGCAATGAGTGCCTCGAACACCCGCTTGTTGCACAACCGCGAATCCACGCGCTCACAGCAATCGTAGAGCGACTCGTACGGTCCGCTGGCTTCCCGGCCTGCGATGAACGATTCGATGGCCCCGCGGCCGACGTTCTTCACTGCGCCGAGGCCGAAGCGGATCTGCTGGTCTCCCGTCACCGTGAATTTGCGTCCGGATTCGTTGACCGACGGTGGCAGCACCTCGATGCCCAACTCCCGCGCCTCGTTGATGTAGTGCACCACCTTGTCGGTGTTGCCGATTTCGGAGGACAACAAGGCCGCCATGAACTCGGCGGGGTAGTATACCTTGAGCCACGCGGTCTGGAACGAGATGACGCTGTACGCCACACTGTGCGACTTGTTGAAGCCGTAGCGGCCGAACGTCTCGATCTGTGCGGCGATATCCTCGATGACCTTGCGGTCATGCCCGCGCTCTACGCAGCGGTCGATGAATCTCCCGAGCTCCTGTTTGATCAGCTCGGCGTCTTTCTTGCCAACGGCCTTGCGTAGCACGTCCGCTTCGGCAAGGGAATAGCCGGCCAGGACGTTCGCGATACGCATGACCTGTTCTTGGTATACGATCACGCCGTACGTGGGTTGCAGGACGCCGGCGATGTCGGGATGGGGGAAGCTGACGCGCTCCTGGCCCTTCTTCCGCCGGATGTACACCTGGTGCATGCCCGAGTCGAGGGGCCCGGGGCGCACGAGAGCGTTGGTGGCGACGAGGTCGTCGAATCGGTCGGCATGGAGCTGGCGCAGCATGTCCGTGCCGAGGGCCGACTCGAACTGGAATACGCCTGCGGTCCGACCGTCGCACAGCATCTTGTAGACCTGCGGATCGTCCAGGTCCAACGCGTCGAGATCGATCGTCGTCCCGTGCCGGTGCCGGACCATCTCGCACGCGTCATGGATCACCGTGAGCGTTTTGAGCCCGAGGAAATCCATCTTCAACATGCCCGCGTGTTCGAGAGCGACCATGTCGTACTGCGTGATGATGGTGTCTTCGCCCAACCCGTTACTCCCTCCCCGCTGTTGTGGCGCAGTACACACCGGCACGTATTCATCCAGTGGTCCCGGGGCGATGACGACCCCGGCGGCATGGACCGAGGCGTGGCGCGACAGACCCTCGATCCGTTGGCTCAGATCGATGAGGCGCGAGACGTTCTCGTTGGACCGGGCCAGCTCGGCCAACTCGGGGATCTTCGCGGCAGCCTCCGCCACCGACAGGGCGTACGCCGGGCCCGACGGAATGAGCTTGGCGATCTGGTCCGCGTCCCCCAGCGGCACGCGCAACACCCGCGCCACGTCCCGAACGGCCGCCCGGGCCTTCAGGGTCCCGAACGTGATGATCTGGCCGACGCTGCCCCGTCCGTACCGCTCGCGCACATACTCGATCACCTCACCGCGACGTTCGAAGCAGAAGTCGACGTCGATGTCGGGCATGGACACCCGCTCGGGATTGAGAAAGCGCTCGAACAGAAGATCGAATTTGAGGGGGTCGACGTTCGTGATGCCGAGCCCGTACGCGACGATCGATCCCGCCGCGGAGCCGCGGCCCGGGCCGATGGGAATCCCGCGATCCCGCGCCGCGCTGATGAAGTCCTGGACGATGAGGAGGTAGCCGGCGTATCCGGTCTTGGTGATGACGCCGAGCTCATAATCCAAGCGCTCTTGGATTTCGGGCTGCAGGGGCGTGCCGTACCGTTGCTCGACGCCCTTGGTGGCAAGCTCGACCAGCAAGTCGTTGTCGGTCTCGTAGACGTCGGGCCGGGGGAATTCCGGAAGGTAGTACTGCTTCTCGAAGCCCAGCTCGCACATGTTGGCGACGCGCTGCGTCTCCTCCAGGATATCGGGATGCTCCGGGAAGAGCGCGCGCATCTCGTCCTCGGACTTCACATAGCTCTCTTCCCCTTTGAAGCGGAACCGGTTCGGGTCGTCGAGGTCCTTGCCGGTGCCGATGGCCAGCAGCACGTCGTGGGCCTGGGCGTCTTCCCGCCGGAGGTAGTGGGCGTCGTTCGTGGCCACGACCGGCAATCCCAGGTCGGCGGAGAGCTCGAACATGCCCTTGGCCACGACCTTCTCGTCGTCGATGGTGTGGTCTTGGACCTCGAGCCAGAACCCGTCGGGACCGTAGTTGGAAGCGAACCACTCGGCGGACCGCTTCGCCTCCTCGTAATTGCCGTTGCGGAGCCAGAGGGCCACCTCGCCCGAGAGGCACGCCGCAAGGCAGATGACGCCTTCCCGGTATTGGGCGAGGACTTCCTTGTCCACGCGAGGACGGCGGTAGAACCCCTCTGTGAACCCGATTGAGGACAGCTTGACCAAGTTCCGGTACCCCGTCCTGTTCTTCGCCAGGAGTACCAGATGGGAGTAGTTGCCGGGCGCTCCCTCGGCCCGCTCCCGTGCGTGGCGGGATCCGAACGCCACGTAGGCCTCGAACCCGATGATCGGTCGAACCTTGGCTGCCTTGGCCTGTTCGTAGAAGGTCCACGCCGCGTGGAGGTTGCCGTGGTCGGTAATAGCCAGGCTGTCCATCCCGAGGTCGCCGATCCGGGTGATCAGATCCGGAATGCGGTTGGCGCCGTCGAGGAGCGAGTATTCGGAGTGGGTGTGAAGATGGACGAAGCTCACGGTGCCATGGGAAGTGGGGGGCTATTACTCTGTCAGTTCGGCCTGAAATTGGAACGGGCACGAACAGATCGTGCCCGTTCTGGCCGACTCGAATGTTCGAAAGCTACCGAGCCCCCGCCACGTTGTCAAAACGGGTGATGTGATCGTATGTTATTGAAATACAGTAAGTTATGGCCAACCTCAGGGTCGGACGCCCCGACCATCGTGGGAGGAAGATGACGGCACACCGGGTGCGCCGAGCGGTCTCCGTGATCCTGGCGGCGGCCGCAACCGGTTGTCTCACCGATACCGGCTTCGAGCCGGCGACCATCACCTTGGTGGCGGACGGACAGCAGCTTCCAGGGGGCAGCCGGCTTCCCCTCCGCGTCACGGCCCAGACGGAGGACGGTGGCGCGGCTGTCCGGGCCGAGGTGCTGTGGTTCATTCTCGAAGAGCCTGGGCAGGGTGGGAGCCTGAGCGACTCGGTGACCTTGTCCGACGGCACCGGGGTGGCTGAAGTCGAGCTCACCCTGGGCCGGACGGAGGGGGTCACCAGGGTCCAGGCCGTCCTCAGGGCCGAGGCGACTCAATCAGTGGAGTTTGCCGTCACCGCCACAAGGACGCCGTCGCTCATCGCCGTGTCCCCGGCGTCTTTTGCCGGGGGAGACCAGGTGGTGGTCAGCGGCACCAACCTCGACGTGGCCACCGGCTTCGACATCGGCGGCGCGGCGGCGACTCCGGTGACGGTGGTGGGTGACGGGAGCGCCGTGACCCTGGTGGTGCCTCGCTGCCTCCTCCCGGGGGCGGTGGAAATCGGGGCGTACGCCGGCACGGCCGTGGCCCCCACCATCTCAGGTGATTTCACGGCCGCGGCGGGGTCGGTTTCCCTGGGCGTGGGCAGCTACCTGTCGCTCTCACCCCTGGAGTTGGAGGGGTGCGCCACGTTTCCGGCGGTGGGAGCGAGCGGGGCGGAATACCTCCTGGCTGTGCAGTCGGCCTCGGGATTCCCTGGGGAGACGGCCGATTACCGGCTCCGCGGCATCGGGGAGGCTCCGGAGGAGCGTGGGGCCGCCCGCCGGAAACCGGCCCGGCCATCCCCCGCACAGCGGTTTCACGATCGCCTTCGTGCCATGGAGCAGGAGTGGGCCCAGCTTCCCCCGGTGAGTGGGGAGGGGATTCGGGAAGCCCCCACGGGCATCATCAAGGTCGGCGTGGAGCGGGTCTTCTCCGTATGTCCCAATGTCTCATGCGAGGGCACGTTCGCGACGGTGCGGGCGAAAGCAAAGTATGTGGGCACTCACTCAGTAATCTATCAGGACGTCGATGCACCGGACGATGGATTCTCGTCGGAAGCGTTTGGCGAGTTGGGTGAGCTATTCGACGCCGAGCTGTACGAGGTGGGCACCCGGGCGTTCGGTGCGGAATCGGACCTGGACGGCGACGGGCGGGTGTCCATTCTCCTCACGCCCATCGTCAACAGCCTTACGGAGGTCGCGTCCTGCGAGGAATCGTTCATCTCGGGCTTCTTCCTGGCCCTGGACATCATTCCCGCCGCCGCCGGGGACGAACGGTCGAATCAGGCCGAGGTGTTTTACTCCATCGTGCCCGATCCTCAGGGTACCGTGAGCTGCGACTTCACGGTGGATCAGGTGCGCCGGCAGATCCCCGTGACGTTCATTCACGAGTTTCAACACATGATCAGCTTCCACCAGCACGTGTTGTTGCGGGGTGGGAGCCGCGAAGAACTGTGGCTCAACGAAGGGCTGTCCCACCTCGCCGAAGAGCTGGCGGCGGATCACTTCTTGGCCTTGGGGGACCAGGACAACTTCAACCTCTTCGCGGTCGGCAATCTCATCAACGCCTACGACTACCTCTTGGATCCTGGTTTGATCTTCGCCATACCGGGGGAGGGGACCGGGACGCGGGAAGAGCGAGGCGCTGCCTGGCTGTTCTTGCGGTGGGTGGTTGATCGATTTGGCGACGACGTGGTGCGGCGCATGGCGGAAACCGGCTCGATTGGCGCGGAGAACGTGACGGCGGCGGTGGGGGTGCCCTTCGACCAACTGTTGTCCCAGTGGTTTTTGGCGAACTGGGTCTCGGACCTCCCCGATTCCATCCTGGCGGACGCCGACAAGCCCGTCGAGCTCACATACTCCAGCTGGGCGTTTCGCACCACGTTCGAGAGTTTTCACACACAGGCCCCGGGACGCTTTTCCCGGGTGTTCCCCCTGGTCCCGGCGCCGCTGGCGCCGTCGTCCTTCAATCGCCTCGGGACGCTGCTTGCCGGTTCCGGGGATTACTTCCTGGTCGTCCAGCCCGCCAACGATCCCGGCTTCACGGCCACCCTGGAGCAGCCGTCGGGACAGCCTCTGGTGGACGCTGTGCCACGGCTCAACGTGGTCAGGATACGTTAGTGGGCCGGCGCCGTCTCGCGGTGGCGATTGCCGTGTGCCTCCAGTGGGGGGGTGCCCCCGACTGTTCGGCGCAGGGCATCGTTCCCGAGGAGCTCGTGGTCCTGCATCTCCCGGCGACCCTCCGCACGGCCGGATTCAACGGGGCAGGGGTGGCGCTGGTGGGGAATGCCGGCGCGGTGTTCTACAACCCCGCGGGGTTGGCGACCATCCGGCACATGGCGGTGGAGGGCGCGCTGCAAACGGGGCCCTTCAGTGGAGAGCATTCCACCGCGGCCATCGCCTGGCGCCTCCGCCAGTTCGATCTGGGCTTTGGCCTCAGCTACTTCGACTACGACGAATCGCCGGGGGCAGGGGGTGGGTTCACGACGCCCCTCGGGACGCCGGTGGATGCCAGGGAATTCTTGGCCGTGGGATCCCTGGTGTATCGTTTCGGCCTCATCGCCGTTGGCGGCTCGGGGAAGTGGGTGAAACGCGATGTCGACGGGGTTCCGGAGACCGGTGTGACCGGCGACTTAGGCCTGGCGATCGCGATCTTCGACATCATGGCCATCGCGTTCGGCGTGCAGAACGTGGGAGGGAATTGGTCCAGTACGTCCACCCTCCAGATGCCACGCCTCACCCGTTTCGGCTTCACGATGAATTACGTCGATCCCCAGGGGAGCTTCCGCCTGCTTTCCACCATGGAGTGGCAGTGGCCGGCTGGGCGGAAGAGCAGGTTCGTGCTGGGGGGGGAGGGGGGGATCGTGCTCAGCGGCGTCGGCGTCGTCGGCCGGCTGGGGTATGGAACACGGCCCGAGCCCACGGCCCGGGCCGGTGTGACCTATGGGGGAACACTGGAACTCGGCGCCCTCGACATCGACTTCGCCTACGACCCCAACGACCTCCTCAACGACCCGGCACGCCGCATCGGCATGCGTCTCGCCTTCTGACCCGATCGCCGGTCAATGACCTCCCCGGAGGTACTCGGCGTCGGCCACCCGGCGTAGCGCAATTGCCAACGCGGCTGTTCGCCATGGCACGCCCTTCTGGTCGGCCAAATTGCGTACGGACTCGTACGCGCAGTGCATCTTCGTCTCGAGACCGCGGTTCACCTGCTCCAGCGTCCAGGGTTCTTGCTGGAGGTTCTGGGTCCACTCGAAGTAGCTCACCACGACGCCGCCGGCGTTGACGAGGAAATCTGGGAGGACGGCGATGTCCCGCGCCTCGAGGATTTTGTCGGCGATGGGCGTCGTGGGACTATTGGCTGCCTCCACCACCACGCGGCAATCGACATCGCTGGCGTTCTTTTCTCTCGTGATCACGCTTCCCAAGGCCGCCGGCACGAGCCAATCGCAGGGAATGGTCCAGATCTCCTCGTCCGCGTTGGCCATGGTGTCCCCACCGGCGAACTCCGCCACCGGTTTGCGTTGCTTGTACGTGTGCTCGAACAGCGCCGGGATGTCCAAGCCGTTCTCGTTCTGCAGGCCGCCGTACACGTCCGAGACCCCGACGATCTTGGCGCCCAGTTCGTGCAGGAAGAGTGCCAGATGGGCTCCCACGTTGCCGAACCCCTGAATCACCACCTTCCCGCCTTTGATGGGGATGCCGTAATGGCGGCTGTGCTCTCGCATGATGAGCATGACCCCACGTCCCGTTGCTTCCTCCCGGCCCAGGGACCCGCCCAACGCGACCGGCTTTCCGGTCACTGCCGCCGGGCTGTATCCGGCCTTGGCGGAATACTCGTCCAGCATCCACGCCATGACCTGCTGGTTGGTGTTCATGTCCGGCGCGGGAATGTCGCGGTAGGGACCAAGGACGCGGGCGATGCGACGGGTGAACTGGCGGGTGACTGCCTCGAGCTCGCGTTGGGAAAGCTCGCGAGCCTTGACCTGTACGCCCCCCTTTGCCCCACCGAACGGGACATCGAGCAGGGCGGTCTTCCAGGTCATGGTGGTGGCCAGCCCGAGCACTTCCTCCTCGTCGGCCTCCAGGTGATACCTCACGCCACCCTTGCACGGCCCACGGGCTCCGTTGTGTTGTACGCGATACCCGCGGTACACCTCGAGTCTCCCATCGTCCATCCGCACGGGGACTTCGACCGACACGGTTCGAAAAGGAGATTTGAGGAGCTTCTGCATGGCCGGTTCGATGCCGATGAGGCTGGCGGCCATCTCGAACTGGTTCTCGACGATCAGGTTCGTGCTGACACGTTCGCGATCGTTTGGTGAAGAGGTCATGGTCGATCTACTCGGATTGCAGCGCCGACACCCGGAGCAGGAGGTCCCGCGTGCCGACGCTCGCTCCGGGATGCTGTGCCATGACGATGGCGTGAGCCGGGTCGATGCCGAGGGGAAGCGGCTGTCCGTTTTCTTCGAGGCCGCCGACGACATCCGCGTCGGGAGTGGTGGAGATCGCATGCCACACGGTGAAGATCATGCCCCTCCCCTCCGTCTGGACGGCATCGACAGCCGCCTGCCAGCGGGGGTGATCATCCGGGGGCCGTTCGGCGAATACCAGCGGGACGCGGTCGATGTCGATCCGATCCAGTTGTTCGCAGGACGCATCGAGCAACCCGGCGACCGTCCGCGCTGCGGAATGGTCGACGGCGACGACCTGGCCGAACTCCCAGTCACGATCTCGCGCCAGGCTCGCAAAGGCTTGGATGATTTCCTCCGTCGTCGGCGCGCTCTCTTGGGGAGTTGCAGCGAGCACGACCGTTCCGTGTTCGGCGAACCACCGTTCAGCCCTCGTGAGGTCGCGGGGACGCCTCGGTGCGAAGTCTCCGAATCGCTGCGTGACCAACACCTCACGCTCGATCTCGGCGAGTTGCTCGTCGTGCGTGGCAGAGTGCATGGCCGCCTCGAATGCCACGGTGGCCGCGTAGAGTTCCCCGGTCTCGCGGAGAATGCGACCGCGCAACGTGAGGGTCTCGGTGTGGGGTTCCAGCGCGAACGCGCGGTCGAGGGCAACCAGCGCTCTCGTGGCATCGCCGATCCGGTGCGCCACGTACCCCAGCTCGTGCCAGGTCATGGCGAGGTCGGGGTCGCGGCCCACGGCGGCCTCGAGTGCCTCCAGGGCTTCCTGGAAGCGCTCTTGCTCGGTGAGCGCGGCGCCCCGCAACGTGATGGGGAACGCCTCGGTATCGAACGCCCGCTCGGCCTCTGCGGCCAGCGCCAGGGCCTCGTCGGTTCGTCCCGACCGTCGCAACAAGTCGAAGCACTCCGTCCAACTATTGCGCAAGCCGGGCTGCCGCTGCATGACGCCGCGGTACACCTGCTCGGCTTCCTGCAGACGTCCCTCTTGCCGCAGCCAGCGGGCCTTGGACAACGCCCTCTCGGAAGCGTCGAGCGGGAAGATGTCGAACGACGATGTTGTACGCATGGTGGCGAATATACCCCTGGGCCGGGCTGTGACTAGATGGCATATTATTGCCATGACCATTCAAAACTTTATTCGCGAACGCGAAAAGGCTGTCCTCGACGAACTCAATGAGTTCCTTCGTATTCCCAGTATTTCGACCCTGTCCGACCACAACGACGAATGTCGGCGAGCGGCGCAATGGACCGCCGATCACCTCGAGGGGTTGGGATGCCGCACGTCGCTCCTCAACAGCGAGACCCATCCCGTCGTGTGGGCCGAGGGCCCGCCGGCTCCCGGCAAGCCGACGGTCCTCGTGTACGGCCATTACGACGTGCAGCCGCCGGATCCCCTCGACCTGTGGGAAACGCCGCCGTTCGAGCCCACGATTCGCGACGGCAACATCTACGCGCGGGGTGCGACGGACGACAAGGGACAGGTGTTCTCGATCGTGAAGGCGTTCGAGGCGGTGACCCAGGGCGGTAAACCTCCGGTCAACGTCCGCTTTCTCATCGAGGGACAAGAGGAGTCGGGTGGCGAGGTGTTGACCGACCTGCTGCAACGGGAGCCCGAGCGGGTGGCGGCGGAAGCCGTCCTCGTGGCCGACATGCCGTACTACGCTCCCGGGTGGCCGGCGATCTACACCGCCCTCCGCGGCATCTGCTATTGCGAGATCACGCTGGAAACACTCGCCGGTGACCTGCACTCGGGGTTGTATGGTGGCGTTGCGCCCAACGCCCACGAAACCTTGGTGCGCATTCTGGCCCAATTGAAATCGGCCAACGGCAAAATCCAGATTCCGGGTGTGTACGAAGCCGTCGAGAAGCCGTCGAAGGCGGAGCGCGACGCGTGGAAGCGCCTGCCGTTCAGCGAGCGCAACTACATGCGGAAGGAAGTGGGGTCCCGAGCGCTCACGGGGTTGGCTCGCACGACGCCGCTGGAGCGGACCTGGGCGTGGCCCACGTTCGAGATCCACGGCATCACCGGCGGCTTCACCGCGGAGGGCGCCAAGACAGTGATCCCCGCGGTCGCCGGCGCGAAGGTGAGCTTGCGACTCGTTCCCAAGATGAAGGCTAAGACCGTGGAGCGTCAGCTGCGGAAGCGGGTCAAAGAGCTCGCGCCGCCGTACGCCAAAGTCAAGGTCGAGCTGATCCACGGCGGCGACCCGGTGCTGGCCGACACGTCGGCACCGCCGTTCGAGCACATCCGACAGGCGTTCCGCGAAGTGGAGGGACGGGACGCGGTGCCCATCCGTTCCGGCGGATCGATTCCCATCGTGCCGACACTGGCCAAGGGTGGGTCGCCGGTGATCCTGGCGGGGGTCGGCTTGCCCGACGACCGGCTCCACGCGCCCAACGAGAAACTTGCGGTTGAGCAGTTCTGGAAGGGCGTAAAGGTATTTGGGCGGTTTTTCGAACTGATGGGCGGCGGTGAGTAGCCGAACCGCGGGGCCGCCATTTGCCACCTCCGCGCGCTGCGGTTCGCTGGGCGGTCATTGTCTCAAGGCCAGAGCATCTAGCGCGACCCAACGCGCGCTGCGGTGGCAAACGGCGGCCCCGCGGTTCTCGGACACTGTGGCGGCCCATCAGCATCGCGGGTTGCCTTTTGCCACTTCTGCGCGCTGTGGTTGCGCACCGCTCTCTACCCGACTTATTCCACTGAAGCAATCGGCGGCGCGGAATCGACCTCGGCTTGCGCATACTCCACGAACGCACGCAGGCGCTCGAGGGGGATGCTTTCCAACCCGGCCGACTCATCTTTCTCGAGTGCTCGATGGATCAGGTCGTGCCAATTCGTCGGAACATGGTCGAGTGCCCACCGCGCGGCCTCTGCCTTCGTCGCGACGGTGCCGGTCCGCACGGAGTAGAGGATCCTGCAAAGGGTGAGGACGGCGTAGACCCGATAGGGCAGATCGTCGCGCCATTCGCTGTCCGGCTTGAGGCTCAGCTCCTCTCGCAGATAGCCATTCTCCCGAACCAGTGCCTGGCGGAACATCTCAGGGGTGATGGTCGGGAGAAACGACTGGGGCGCCGCGCCACACAACGTGCGACCACGCTGGAAGAAGTCTATCCAGATGATGGGATTCCCGTCCGAGCCGCTGCGTTTGAAATTCCCGAACTGGAAAAGGCAGGCCCGTGAGTCCTCGGCGAGGACGGTCTTCTTGATCAAGAACGACAGCTGCAGGCGTCTGACCCACGGGTCGGCCGCAGCGGCGTCAGTCAACCAGTCGTCGAATTGGCGACACTCGACATCGGTCATCGCCCGTTCCGTGACGGCAATGCAGTCGACATCGCTCCGCGCGGGATCAAACGTTGTTTCCAGTACCGAACCGTATACGTACAAGCCCACCAGGTTCGTGCCCAAGAGATGCGTGAGCGCGTCCGGCAGCTTGGCCAGTAGTGAAGTAACCTCGTCGGGAGTATGCACACTGGGCCTCAGGATTCAGGAGCTGCGCCGGACGCCGGAAACTCGAATTCGTGCCGATGCCAGGATCCGGGCGCACAAGAACGTTCACTCGAACGCCCGTCGCTGCGGCAGGTAAGATCCGTCACGCGAAAGCGGACCGCGTCCTCCCCGACGATGGACACCTCCCATGTCCATGTCTCTCCCGCACCGAAATCAATCGTACTCGCGCGACAGTACTTCCGACAACATTGCCACGTTCGTCCAACCCTCCGTTGTCGGGTTGGGGCTTGAGAGAACTCGTTTCCCGCTTGAAGGAAACTACGAATTCGACCCGTTGAGGGTTTTGGCAACCTACTCTGGGGGAAACGGGGAGTGTGAAGAATTCATGAGAGAGAAGGGAATTAGATTTTGTCTGACGGCTTGCTGCATGCGCTTGCTAGGCCGCGGTCACCTATCCATTCGATACAGTTGCAGATGGACCTCAGCCGCCGCTGCCTCATCAGCATCACAAAGCAGCGCGAGCCAGTCTCCGTTTATGGACAACCCGTACCATGGGTTCACATAGCAGTCAATCTCCACACGCCGAAGCAATTGGTGGCCTTGGTAGATGTCCAGGAATCCGCCAGCCGGGTTCTTGCCGGCAACCCAGAGTCTTCCCGCTCGGTCGGCACCAAGGTTGTACAACCCGAAGTACGCAAGCGTGTCGGCGTTCGAACCAGCCTCAAGAACTTGTGGCGACCGATTCGCTCCAAACTCGGTTATCCCTGTCGCGCCATATTCGAACAACTGGTACGTCGTCCCGTCGCCGATAACCGTACCCGTAGGGCTGGATCCAACAGTGAGACTCGGCGGCATGCGACTTGGACTTCGCGTTCCAAAGTCAAGGAACAGGCTGTCGTTCTGTGGTACTAGAGTCCGGTAACCAGCATCCCCAGCCAGCGCCCAACGTATGACGCGTGTGCCCGTCGTGCTGGACCAATCGTTCAAATCGACCGAATCGCGCACGTATCCGACCGGAGTGTAGGAATTCGGGAATTGGACGTACTCCCTGTACTCGCCGTGAATTGTGTATCGGTGGAGCCGACCCTGAAAGACGTCGGCTGCGAACAGTAGGGAATCCTGAAAAAACAACACGAACGCGGCCTGAAGCTCGCCTGGCCCGGACCCGCGTCGGCCCAGCCGGCTCACGACTCGACCACTCGAATCCACGACGGTAATTAGCTCGTCGCCTTCCGTGAATCCCGTCGTAAACGCGACATGACCATAAGGGGATACTGCGAACGCACTTCGTTTGAGCTCTGGTCCGTGGGATCCCAGTTGGTCCAGAGCGAGACGAGTCACGCTTGGTTCTGACGCGAGGTGATCTGTACTGGGAGTTCCACTGCATCCACCGATGACGACTGCTTGGGCGCCCATGGTGCACCACAGCCCAAGGGCTCTACACGTCTGCTGCATGCGGCTGTTACGCGCAGACGAAGTTCGCCGTTGGCACCTCGGGCTCACCATGGCAACACAGGCCCATAATTGTGAATGCGATGAACCCAGATTCCCAGTTGCAGCACCCCCGCTGACTGTCTTCGTATCACGCTCTCTAGTATTCGAACGGCTTACCGAGCAACTCCGGACCCTTTTTCCATTGACCCGGGAAAGAGTCGCCAAGCCACATGAAGAGCTGTATGTGTCCGAGAGTGCGGAAGCCAGCATCGTAGAAGAACGCAATCGCCTCCTCGTTCCTAGCGACTGGCTTCACACTGAGACACAGCACGCCTAGCTCCCTCGCCTGCTCCACTGCGTGTTCTAATAACTGATGGCCGATCCCCGCACTGCGAACCCCAGATGTGACAACGATTGGCTCGATCTCAGCCTCTTCGCCTTCATGTATCAGCGACACGAATCCAACGACTCCATCATCGGATTCAGCGACCCAGACGAGATCCGGCCCCACTCGGGCGAGATGGCTGTCAAATCCCAATTCGGGATTCTCGCCGCCGATGGTCGGATCACCGTAGATATCTCTGTGACGCTGATTCATCTCGGCCCACAAGGCCCTGCAACCATCTAGATCTGACGACCGGTAACCGCGTATCACCATTCGTGGCTAGCTCCTCACAAAGGGATCCTTCCCTGCTGCCTGACGGCTCCGCGTTTGAGCTGCGGCTCGGGACCACGCCGGTCACCCATCGGTCCAGCTAACGCCCCTCTCCCAGCTGCATCTGCAAATAGGCCAGCGTCAGGGCCATGGACTCGGCCTGCT
This sequence comes from Gemmatimonadota bacterium, assembly GCA_039589615.1. Taxonomy (GTDB): domain Bacteria; phylum Gemmatimonadota; class Gemmatimonadetes; order Gemmatimonadales; family GWC2-71-9; genus B3T1B10. Next base: position 2,194 of record JBDHHA010000086.1, on the reverse strand, counting down.
GCTCCGGCGTCACTCCGGCGCCGTGCCCTCCTTCTACGTTCTCGAAGTACAAGACGTCATGCCCCTGGCTCATCATGAGCGCGGCCATCTTTCGGGCGTGCCCCGGATGTACCCGGTCGTCCCGGGTCGTGGTGAAGATGAAGGGCCGAGGATATTCCACGTCCTCCCGGACGTTCTGGTACGGGGAATACCGACTGATGTAAGCCCACTCCTCGGGGATGTCGGGGTCGCCGTATTCGGCCATCCAGCTCGCCCCGGCCAAGAGCGTGTGATAGCGTTTCATGTCCAGCAGCGGGACCTGCGCCACAACCGCACCGTACAGGTCCGGCCTCTGTGTCAACGCCGCGCCTACCAGCAACCCGCCGTTGCTCCCCCCCATGATCCCCAGGTGCTCTGGGGAGGTAATCCCCCGAGCCACGAGGTCCTCGCCCACGGCGATGAAGTCGTCGTAGGCGCGCTGACGGTTTTCCTTCTGGGCGGCCCTCCACCAGGAGGGACCGAATTCCCCACCGCCACGGATGTTTGCCAAGACGTATGCACCACCCCCCTCAACCCACCCCTTCCCGAAGAGTCCGAGATACGACGGGGTCCGGGAGATGTTGAAGCCGCCGTAGGCCGTCAGGAGCGTCGGATTGGTCCCATCCATGGCAGCGTCTTCTGCCCGGACCAGGAAGTAGGGGATCTGCGTTCCGTCCTCTGACGTGGCGTGGTGCTGTTCCACGAGCAGTCCCTCGGTGGAAAACTGATCCGGCAAGGTCCGCACCTCACGCACACTCCCGTCTTCCTCCGCCAAATACAGTGTGGTGGGTCTTGTGAAGGAGTTGTAGGTAAAGAAGAACCGATTGTGGTGCACCGAGGAGGAAGCGATCCCCACCGCGCCCATGGAAGGGGTCTCGATGGCCTCGCTGGCCCAACGCCCACCCTCCCGCCAATACCGGTGGAGTTGTCCCTGAACCTCGGTGAGTTGATTCACCACAAGGAAGTCTCTGGTTGCCGAGATGCCGTTGATGGTAGACCGCTCGCCCGGGGCCACCACAAGCTGGAGCTCCCGCTCGCCGGCCAGGTAGTCCTCGAGGTTTGCACTCACCACCGAGCCCTCGTTGAAGGTCCGATCGCTCACGGTCCAGTCGGACACGAGTTGGAGGACCAGCTGATCTCCCACCAACGCCATCTGCGCGTCGGAGGGAACATCAACCAGGACGAGTTCGTCATCCTCGAGGAAGCGTAGCTCGGTCTCGAAAATCGTGATGAGGCGGGCGACGACGGTCATCGGCCCGCTTGCGGTTTCTTGGGTCGCCACAAACATGCCCATGTCGGTTTGGGCAGCCTCTGCGATGATCGGAGCATCCTCCCAGGGCGTGCCCCGCTCCCATCGAAATGCAGCCCGAGCATATCCGGATGTCGTGACGAACTCTCCGTTCAGGTTGTGGCTCAAGAGGATGGTGTTGTCGTCGACCCAGGCGGTGGAGTTCTTCGAAACCGGTAGCAGGAATCCGCCTTGGACGAATTCCATTGCGTGCAGGTCGAACTCCCGGACTTCCACCGCGTCGGAGCCACCCGGTGACAGGGAAACCAGGCAGAGTCGATATTCGGGGGCCAGGCAGTTCATTCCCCGAAACGCCCAGGGCGTGTCCTCTTCGGCAACCAGGGCATCCACATCCAGGACGGTCTCCCACTCCGGATCGCCGCTCAGGTAGGAGTCCCACGTGGTCCGGCGGTATAGGCCCCTGGGATGGGCCGCATCCGTCCAAAAGTTGTAGAGCCGCTCTCCCTGAATGCCTGGGTACGCGATTCGCGCGGTGGAGGTCAAGATTTCGAGCGTGTTGTCAAACAACTGTTGATACGCGGGGAAGGCCTGAAGCTCGGTCCGGGTCAGGTCGTTCTGCTCGAGAACCCATTCCATGGCTCGATCCCCCTCTACATCCTCGAGCCAGATGAAGGCGTCTTCACCCTCCTGATCAGAGGAGGCGCAGGACAGGGAGAAGAGAAGTGCCGGGACTGCGAGAAGAACGAACGAACGCGTGGCCGGAGTCGGGTGATCGGAAAGGGCACGGCGCGGGAATCGCACGGGGGCCTCCAGAGTAGTCAGGTTCACAGTTCCGGGAAGATAGGCCCGGACCGGTCGTTTCGCAGCAGCAAGCGGGGCACGCATTCACTACCGCAGTGGTCCTCCATTTGTTGCATGCGCTTGCTA
>JBDHHA010000085.1:0-18445 GCA_039589615.1 Gemmatimonadota bacterium | reverse complement strand
GTTGTCTCGATGACCGACACCAGGTCCGTGCTCTGGCTCGTGGCGTAGGCGAATTCTCCGTCCGGCGTGAATGCAATGCCCACCACCCCGGAAGCGAGCTTCACCACAGCGACCACTTCGTTGGCGCCCCGCTCGAAGACATCGGAAACCCCGCCAAACACCGGTGTCTCGATGACCGACACCGAGCTGTCGCTCAGGTTTCCGACGTATACCAGGCCGCCGTCGGGACTTGCCGTCACCGTCCAGGGATTGATCCCCACACCGACGGTTGCCACCGTCTTGCCGGTTTCGGTATCGATCACCGTGACGGCGTGACGGAATGCGATGGAGACGTACGCAAGAGATCCGTCGGGTGTGACGGTCACCGCCCGGGGAACCGGCGGCAGGATGATCGTCTTCACTTCCCGCTGCAGGTCGATATCGAGGACCACCAACCGGTCGGGATCCGTTGCGACGACGTACGCGAGCTCGCCGCCCTGGAGTCCGGGGGTCACAGGGTCGTCCCCGCACCCCACGGGCACAAGGAGTATGACGGGTGCCAATCCCCGCAACGCCCGCCTCCACGGCATAAGCGATCTTCCGCTCTCGACGAACAGACGATAACCGTTCCGCATATCAACCACGCGGCGGGGCCGCAGCGACGCCCCGGGCATGTCCCTCACCCACGATCGTCCCAACGACGGTGTTGGTGGCGGTCTCGATAACACACGTCGCCGAGTCACCACCGGTGATGTACAAGTATTCGCCGTCAGGTGTCATGGCAATTCCCAGCCCGACATTGGCGACACCGATCGACGTAACGACGGAGTTGGTTGCCGTCTCGATGACCGACACGTTGTCGGAAAGCCAATTCGAAACGTACAAGTAGGCGCCGTCTGGGGTGACGGCGAGTCCGTACGGCCCGTCGCCGCCGTGTTCGGCCACGTCGATGGTGTCAATCACGCTGAGAGCTACCGCGTCGATGACCGACACGTCGTCGCTGCAGTAATTCGCGACGTAGACCCGCCCGACGGCAGGCGCCGTGCCGAGGAGGTACGGACAGCCGCCGACGGGGATTCGTGCCACGACGGAAAAGGTCCTGCTGTCGATCACGGCAACATGATCGTCGGAGAGTGCCACAAAGACGTGCATCCCATCCGGTCCAAGCGCGACGCCCCTGGGGGCCGCCTGGAGTCTAACGGTCGCCACAATCTCGTTGGCACGCCGCGAGAAGACTTGGGTCACACCCTGAAAAATCGGCGTGTTGATGACCGATACGATGCTGTCCAGTGCATCCGGCACATACACAAACGCGCCATCCGAGTCAGTGACCATTCCAAAATACGGTCGATGCCCTACGTCGATCGTTGCGACCACCTCGTTGGTCTCGGTTTCGATGACGGACAGTCCGCCGATCGTGGGCAGGTTTTCTCCCTGCCACCGATAGGTCGATACGTACGCATATTGCCCCGCGGGGGTGACGACCACTCCGGTGGGGTACGCCCGCAACTGGATGCGGTGGATCACTTCCATCGAGGCGCCGTCGAGGACGAGAACCCAATAGGGCATCGGCGCATTGGCGGCAAACTTGGTGAGGTAGACGAACCCACTGTCTTCCGCTGTTGGCGCGAACGGTTCATCGTCGCAGCCGAGATGCAAGACGAGCACGGCGAAGACCAGGCCGATGAATCGGCGCGTCCGCCGCATCAGAGCCCTCCTGCGAGCGGGAAGCTCAAGCCCACGGACAGGGACAGGTCTCGATTCGTGAAATCGAAGTTGTGGTCCGCTTCCCGATTGGCATTGGTCAATCCGTGGAGATAGGCCGCTTCCAGCAGCACGGTCTGGGACCCGAGGTGCAAGTGGACACCGGCTCCGACGGTGAGCCCGAAGGCCAGGGTCTGGGTGTCGTCACCGCAGTCGTTCGACGTCCCCTGGACTGCGTCGTGCACGCGGCAGCGGAGGCGGTAGCTGATCGTCGGACCTACGGCAATGCGCGGGGTTGCTCTGAAGCGGCCGAGGTGTCCAGTGTGGAAGACGGCCAGGACCGGGATGTCGATGTAGTCGACGTCGAGGCGTCCACTGACATCCTCGGCGCCTCGCCGCGCATAGACGCCCTCGATCTGGAGTGCCATGATGCGCGCAGGCGCCAGGGCCACGAATGCGCCCACATGAACCGCACTCCGCTGCTCGGTGTCGACCTCGCTCCCGGAGATGGTCGCCCTGCCGACGCCTCCCTTGATCCCAAACGAGATGCGCCGTGCCAGCGTGAGGCGCAGGGCCTCTTCGGCCACGGCCGCCCACACGACGGGCGGTTGGTCATCTTGGCCCAATACGGGCGGCATCTCCCCGATGGCCGACGGATCGATCGGTGTGACGCTGGCGATTTCACCGCCCAGTTCCCGGAACCCCTCGTCTGACCGCTCGCCGTCCCGAAGCTGCAGACGGGGAACCCGAGCGCTCCACCGCTGGACGCTCCATCGAGCCGGCGACACCCTGCCGAGCTCTACCGCACCACCGAGACCGTCTACCGATACGTCGGTGTACTCCCATTCGACGGCCCGAAGATCGAGGGACGCCTCATCGATCCAGAGCGTGCCCCGCACGTCGGTGGCCGTGGGCGCCCGGGACGGAGCGAACCCGACACCGACTTGGCCTGGGTGTTCCGCTGGGTCGCGCACGAGAGAGAAACAGTGCGTATTCGTGAAGCTGGCGTCGAAGAGAACCTCCGGCGTCGGCGCGTAGTACACGATCAATCCGTCCACCGACTCCACGACGTAGCGGCGCTGTGGATCGGAGCTGCCGAACCGAGGCTTGCCACCGCTGGTGCGCGTCTCTTCGTCAATGACCCGACCTTGGGCATCCCAAGAACGGTCGTATTCCGTGGACACGAACGCGTACCGACTGCCACCATCGGACCAATTGCTGGCCCGCAGCGCTTTGCGGGCTTCGCTCCACAGTGTCTCGGCGGCTTCGTTCTCCGGGAGGGCGACGCAGGCGTTGGGGTCCGGCGCGAAATCGCCCAGGGCAACGCGTTCTGTAGGGAAGTCGATGGTGGCATCGACGACGCGGTCGAGGCCCACCTCGAACAGGCGTGACGTCGTCGTCTCGTATCCGATGCGTTCGACGCCAAGGCGGTACCGGCCCGGGGCGGGCGCCAAGAGGGCCATGAGTCCCACCGAGTTCACCGGGGTTCGGGCGACCTCACGTCCGTCCACTCCCAGGAGGACCAGGAACCCCGGCAGCTCGGCGACCCTGCCTGAAACGCCTGCGGGGGTGACGAGAGGAGGCATGGTGTCCTGCCCCCGAACCAAGACCAGAGTCCGCACCGTCTGGGCGTGGGCGGATACGGCAGGCCACATGAGCCCGGCGAGCAGGATGCCACACGTCGCGAGGCACACAGCAGGACGGTGGAACCGCGGCGCAGCGGGCCGGTGGGTAGCGTAGTGCAATCTCATAGGGTTCGGTGATTCCGACTGAATATGCTTAGACCTCGAGAGAGGCGTATTGTTTCCTGACTTAACGAACGGTTCATAGAAGCGAGCGAGGATAGCCGGCGCAGGCGACAACCCTGACGCCCCGCCGCAACCTAATTGGTCTGGCGTCCTTCCGCCCTAGATACGCAGGAGGGGTGATTTCGCTGGGTAGGTCCGGTCAGTTCCTGGGGGCCACGACAATGGGGAACTCCTGGATCATGGCGTCCGGGTTCCCGATCTGCCCGTGGTAGTTGGTACCCCAACAGTAGAATTCCCCGTCCCGGGTCGCGGCGCAGCTGTGCTCCCGGCCCACCGTGACCGCCATGAACCCATGACCCCCCATGACCGGCACCGGGACGCCAATCCGGTTGCGGAACTGTCCGTTGCCGAGTTGTCCGTATTCGTTGAGTCCCCAGCAATAGGTTTCGCCGCCGGTCGTGATGCCACAGGTGTGGCCGGCGCTGGCGGCGATCGTCTGGAACCGCCGCCCGCCGGAGATCGGGACTGGGGACCGGCTGCAGGGGGAATCCGACAGGTCTTCCCCCCCGATGCAGATCTCCGTGGTCTCGCTTCCCAGCTGGCCCGCGTTGTTTCGCCCCCAGCACACCCCGCTGTCGTCCACTAACGTGGCACACACGTAGGAGGAGCCAGGGCTGATGTCGCGGAAGGCCTCGTCGTTCGGTGAGGGCACCCAGACGGGCGTCGAAGAGCAGGCCAGGTACCACGGGCCCACCTGGCACATCTCTCCCGTGGTCCTTCCCAGCTCGCCCCTCCAGTTGAGCCCCCAGCAATAGGCCTCACCGTCGGTGGTGACGCCGCAGGTGAGGCTGCTCGATCCGGCCTTCAGCACGTCGAACCGCAGGTTGCCCGCCACCCTGGTCGGGACAGGCCTCTCCTCGGTACTCCCGTTTCCCAGGTTGCCCCACTCCCCGCGACCCCAGCAGTACGCTTCGCCCTCCTCGGTCAGGCCGCAGCTGAACAGGTTTCCGGCACTCACCGATTTGAACCGGAGCCCGCCGGCCACGGCAACCGGCCTTCTGAGCTCCTGCACCGTGCCGTCGCCGAGTTGACTCCAGTCGTTGCGGCCCCAACAGTACGCATCACCCTCCTTCGTCACGGCACATGCGTGCTGTCCAATGCCGTGGATCCCCAACGAGGCGAACTCCAACCCAGTGGACACCCGGACGGGGCTACTTCGGTCGTCGATTGTCCCGTCGCCCAGCTGTCCGTGGTTGTTGCGACCCCAGCACCACGCCGCCCCCGTGGCGTCGAGGGCGCAGGTGAACGACGACCCGGCGTGGATCTGGACGTCGACGGCGTCATCGGGGCCGGTGGCGTCCCCGCAGGACAACAAAGAGACGCCGAGGGTGCCCCACAGGGCGACACGGCCGGGTCGGGGAATGCGTGGCGCCATCTATTGCGGCAAATACCGTTTGGGGAACTTGGCAACCACGGTGTAGATCGGGTCCACGATGTTGGCCACGGTGCTCACGGCGAGCTGGCTCAGGAGCTGGTAGGCATCCCACTTGCCGAAGCCGTAATCGTCCACCAGCCACTCGATCAACTCGACGTGGGCCAGGCGGAAGGCGTCGATCAACGGTCTCGCGCTTCCCGCCACCATGATGTACTCGTCGTCCTCGAGACGGGGCCAGTCGATGGCCTTGCCCTTGATGACGTCGATCTTCAAGACGACGTCCATGGACGTCTCGAGACCCGTGCCGGCGACCTCCCCCATGCCCTGGCGGGCATGCCCGTCGCCGAAGTACAGATAGGCGCCGTCGTGGAAGACCGGCAGGTAGACCGTGGTGCCTTCCCGAACCTCGGCCGCGTCCATGTTCCCACCGAAATCTCCGGGCCACAGGCCGACGAAGGCCTCTTCTCCCCTGGGCGCCACCGCCACGCGCCCCAACATCGGCTGGAGATCGAGCTCGATGCTCCCCATCCGGCTGTCGGGCAGCTCGGTGGTGCCGGTCATGCGCTCGTGATCGAGGCGCCACAGGTAGCGCCGCGCCGGGATGGGGTCGTTCAACAGTCGGACGCGACTGTCGGTGGCGAGGCCCCCGAAGTCGGAGTAGATCTGGGACGCCGCGAACTCGGAGTTGGGGCGCACTTGGATAACCTCGACGACCAGCATGTCGTTGGTGGTGGCGCCCTCCACGTAGAACGGGCCGACCTCCCCGGGAAACGCGCCGCCCTCCTGCGAGTAGTACGCCCCGAACATGGTGTTGGAGATGATGACAGTGCCCGGCGTAATGGTGGCCACCGGGTCTCTGACCGCAAAGGTGGGATGGCCCACCGAGGGCGTGAAGCGCAGCGTGTCCTGCGCCGACAGCGCCGCAGTCGAGAAGATGAGTGCAACCGCCGCAAACGCTCCAGACAATTTCAAGTTGTGCATCGCAAGTATTCCGTCCTTCCGTTTGTTGGTCTTGCGGTCATCTGATTCACACTTGTCCCCGCACGGATTCAATGAGCTTGGCCCCGCGGGCGCCTACCGCCCCAGCGCGGCATCGATCCAGTCCAAGAGACGGGTCTGCGCGATATCCAACACGTGGTCTTGGCCCGGTAGCACCTCCAAGGTGACATCCACTCCCTGCGACTCCAGCTTGGCCCTGGTGTCCTCCGCCAATGCGCGCCACTGGGTATCCCGCTCCCCAACGAGGAGCCAGGCCGGTTTGCCCGCCAGGGGCTGGAGATCGGCGGCGTCACCCGAGTATTCCCCCGGCATCCCGACCATCGCCGAGAATCCGTCGGGCACGGCCACCACGGCGTGGAACAGCCCGCGACCGCCGTTGGAGGCGCCGGTGGCCACGACCTGGGTGGGATCGTACGACAGGTTCGTGTTCATCCAGGAAAAGACCGCCGGGATCATCTCGCCGGCATCCACGGCGAGGTCGGGGCCCAGGGCTTGGACCCCTACCACGATGTACCCCCGGCCGGGAGCCTCCACGTCCCAGTAGCTCCGCAGCAGGCTCACCATCAAGTCGCCGGTTCCGGCCCCCCACGGAAAGGCCATGACCACCGGCGCCGCAGGGGACACGGATTGCGTCGGCAAGATGACGAACAGGTTCACCGTCCTGCCCAGGCCGTATTCGACCTGGGCAACCTGGATGACGCCGGCTTGCGGGTCCTGCGCCGCCGGTGCGCTCTGACACGCCCCGAATGCAAGGACGGAGAGGAGAAGAAATGGTCCAGTTCTCATGGTGTTTCCCATCGGTGCTCGTTCAACAAGGTCCCGGAACATCCCGTATACATAGAGGCGGCGCAAGGCGACCGCGGTGGCAGCATATCGGCGCCGTTGGCAAAATTCAGAATCCGAAAGACCAGCAGGAGGCGACACCATGACCGTGAAACGTGTGATCCGGCACGTCCCGTTCGCCCTCGGGTTTCTCATATTCCTCGGTCTCTCCCCGGCGGAAACCGCGGTGTCCCACGCGGCCCTCGCGGAGTTCGACGACGACAGCATCGCCGGCAGTTGGGTCATCAATTGGGAGAAGAGCGATGACCCGACGGAGGAGTTTCAGAAGGCCCAGGAGGAGCTCCAAGAGCAACAGAGTGGCGGCCGCTCGCGTGGGGGCGGGGCCGCCCGAGGCCGGCGCCCGGCAAGCAAGAGCACCACGGGACGGCGGGTGAATGTGTCCCCGGAACAGCAGCGGCAGATCCAAGCCACGATGCGGCAGGCCCTGCGGGCTCACGAGCAGCTCACGATCAGCCAGACCGACTCCACCGTGACGATCTCCACCGGACAGGGCGACCGTATCTACTACACGGACAACCGTGAGCTCTCCGTCCCCATCGCCGCCGACCTCGATCAGACGCTCAAGTCCAAGTGGGACGGAGACAAGCTGGTGGTGGAAGGGGAGACCGAGATAGGGGTGGAGACGAAGTTCGAGTATGAGCGGGACGGCGACCAACTCAAGGTCAAGGTCCGCATCGAGCTGTTGCGCCCGAGGCAGGTGGTCCGGTTCGACTTGGTGTACGATCCCGTCGACTAGTCCCCTTGCCACCAATGACCATCCGCCGAAACCCCGGGCCACGCCCGGGGTTTTTTGGTGCTTGACAAGTATATATTCGGATGTATAACATATATCATGTCCAAGGGTAAATTTCTCGCCGAGTTCGAGCTCTACATCATGCTGGCCCTGGCCCGCCTCGAGGACGACGCCTACGGCGTGTCCATTCGCCAGGAGATCGAGACGAAGACCGGTCGGCCGGTATCCATCGGAGCCGTCTACGCCACTCTGGCGCGGTTGGGGGACAAGGGACTGGTGGAGTTCCACACGTCCGATCCCCTGCCGGTGCAGGGTGGGCGATCCCGCAAGTACTTCCACCTGACCCGCGAGGGTCGTGCGGCCCTGAGTCATTCGACGGAAATGCTGTCCCGGATGATGGAAGGCCTCCCGATCCACTCATGACGCCCCCGCGCATTCCCCGGCTGCTCCTGGGCGCCGTGGTGGATCCGGCGGAGCGGCGCTACGTGCTCTCCGATCTCGAGGAGGAGTACGAGGCCCTGTCCGCGGCCCGGGGCCGGGACGTGGCGAATCGCTGGTACTGGTCCCAGGCGTTGCGGTCCGTGCCCCCCAGCCTGGGGCGGCGGCTCCGGAGACGGCGCAGGTCTCGGTGGCCGGACCGCCGGTGGCGGGGGCACGCCCTCCTGGGGAGCCTGATCCAGGATGCCCGCTACGCCATTCGAGGTTTCCGCCGGACCCCGGGGTTCACGGTGGTGGCATTGGTCACCCTGATGATCGGCATCGGGGCGAGCACGGCCATCTTCACGGTGGTGAACGCGGTGCTGATCCGGCCGTTGCCGTTCTCCGACCCCGACCAACTGGTGCGGGTCCGGGAGATGAGGTTGGAAGGGAATACGCTTTCGCCCTATGTCTCCCCGCCGAACTTTGTGGACTGGCGAGAGCAGAACACGACGTTTTCGTACATGTCCGTGGTGTCGGGAGCCAGCTTCGTCCTTACGAGTGAGCAAGGCGTGGAACGGGTGCGGGGGATGTCCGTGTCGCCGGAGTTCTTTCCCTTGATCGGCGTGCAGGTTGCACGGGGAAGACCCTTCCGGCCGGAAGAGGGGGATTCGGATGAGTCCCGGGTGGTCATACTCAGCCACGGATTCTGGCAGCGCTGGTTCGGCGGAGACCCCACAGCCCTGGGGAAGACCCTCACCCTCGACGACCACGGTTACCGCGTGGTGGGCGTGCTCCCCCCCGGGTTCCGCTTTCTGGAGCCCGCCGATCTCTGGACACCATTTGCCATTCCGGCCGAAAACCGCACCGATGGCATGCGGGGGGCGCGCTACCTCGAGGTGTTGGCCCGGATCAAGCCTGGTGTCACTCTCGAGCAGGCTCAGCAGCAGATGGACGCCCTGGCACGGCGGCTCGAAGGCCGTCCCAACAACGCGGGGTGGGGAATTGCCCTGAGGACGCTGCACGAGGACATGGTTCAAGAACACCGGCGGGCGTTGCTGTTGGTGCTCGGCGCCGTCGGCTTCGTCATGCTCATCGTGTGTGCCAACGTCGCCAATCTAGTCTTGGCCCGGTCCACGCGGCGATTGAAGGAGAGCGCCCTGCGATCTGCATTGGGGGCGTCGCGCACTCGTCTGTTCCGCCAGATGTTGACGGAGAGCCTCTTGCTCGCCGTGACGGGGGGTGTCCTAGGTGTGGTCGTGGCGCAGTGGACGATCGCGCCGCTGATCCGGCTGGCGCCGACAGTCATTCCCCGGCTGGATGGAGTGCGTTTGGACGGGGCCGTGCTGGGATTCTCCGTGGGAGTGTCACTGCTCACGGGATTGTTGTTCAGCCTGGTGCCGACGCTGCTGGCGTCGCGAGCCGAGCCCGGCTTGTTCCTTCGCGTGGCGGGCACCGGCGTCGGACGGCGCCGCCAACGGCTCCGTGCGACGCTGATCGTGGCCGAGGTGGCGTTGTCGATGGTGCTGCTGATCGGGGCTGGACTCATGACACGGAGCTTCGTCCGCCTGCGTGGGGTGGACCCGGGATTCGCCTTCGAGAACATCATGACGGCCTCCCTCGGGCTGCCGGCGTCGCGGTACGAGTCTGCGGAGCGCCAGTCGGCGTTCTACGCCCGGTTGTTGGAGGACCTCGCCGCGCTGGACGGGGTGGAGTCGGTGGGTGCAACCACCAACCTGCCGATGAGCGGGTCGCGAATGACCTTCGGGTACCGGATAGAAGGCCGCCCCGAAGATGCCGCAGATGGGCGACTCGTCGCCGAGTACCACGCCACGAGTGCGGACTACTTTCGCACGATGCACATCGAATTCACGAGTGGACGCACCTTCACCGCGGCCGAGAGCGGCGGTCGCACCAAAGCCGTGGTCATCAATCAGACCCTGGCTCGGCGGCGGTTTCCCGGTTCGACTCCTGTCGGAGAGCGAATCACCGTCGTGTCGCAGGGAGGGCCGACGTCGCGGGAGATCGTGGGGGTCATTGCCGACGTCAAACACGCCGGGCCGGCATCGAGCCCCCGAGAGGAGGTGTACGTTCCCCTCGGCGACGACCCATGGCGCTTTGCCACGATCGTGTTGGACGTCCGGGGCCCGGAGGGTGGCCTGCGCGAAGCGATCCAGGCGCGGCTGTCGGCGATCGATCCCGCACTGCCGTTGAGCTCCGCACAACCCATGCGGCAGCTCATTGCGGGTTGGTTGGCGCCCCTCCGCTTTCAGATGCTCCTCGTCGGGCTCTTCGCCGTCGTGGCCCTCGCGTTGGCCGGGGTTGGGATATACGGCGTGATCGCCTACATCGTCGGCGCCCGAACCAATGAGATCGGGGTGCGCATGGCGCTGGGGGCCGGGTCCGGTAAGATCTTCAGGCTCTTCCTCGGGCAGGGCATGGCGCTGGCGGGGCTCGGTGCCGCCCTTGGGTTGGTCGGCGCCCTGGCACTGTCCCGTTTGGTCCGAAGCCTGTTGTTCGACGTGACGCCCTACGACCCAATGACGTTCCTCTCCATCACTGGTGTGGTGTTGCTGGTGGCGGGTGTCGCCAGCTATTTGCCGGCGCGGCGGGCGACCAGGGTGGATGCGGTGTCGGCGCTCAAAACCGAGTAGTCCTCAGGGGAGCACGTTGTCGATCAGCCGCACACCGTCGATCACTACGGCGGCGAGGCGTCTCCCCGCCCAGTCCTCCACGTAATCGACCTCGATACCGCGCGAAGCGAGCTGGGACCGCACGCCTTCGGCAGACTCCCCACCCTTCAGAATCGCCGCGAACTCCGCGGCTGCTGCCCGGCCTTCCGGTGAGAGAAGGGCGTTTCGCGAGCTGAGCGCCACCCCGTCGGGGTCGCGAACGATGGGACAGGAGCGGACGTCGATATCCATGAAGAACGCGTCGGCCATGTCCGTGATCAGTCGGTACTGCTGGTAGTCTTTCTCTCCGAAGTACGCCCGCTGGGGGCGAACGATGTTGAAGAGGCGCATGACGACGGTGAGAACGCCGTCGAAGTGTCCGGGGCGCGAGGCACCACACAGCCGGGTGCTGATGTCCGACTCGGACAGCCGGTAACGGTAATCATCCGGGTAGACGGTGTCCCTGTCGGGAACGAAGACATAATCCACGCCGAGCTGCTGTAGGATCTCCCGGTCGACGTCCAGGGTCCGGGGATAATCTCGCAGATCTGTGGGATCGTTGAATTGGGTCGGGTTGACGAAAACGCTGACCACCGTCCTGGTGTTTTCCGCGATGCTCCGCTCGACAAGCGACGTGTGTCCGGCGTGGAGCGCTCCCATGGTGGGAACAAAACCGAGCGATTCTCCCGAGGCGGCGATCGCGGCGCGGATGGCTCTCCACTCAGCGACGGTGCCGACAGTCAGTGTCACGAATAGCTCTCGCTGCCGGTGGGAAACCCGCCGTTCTTCGTTTCCCGATCGAACGCGTCAACGGCTTTCCGCACCACCTCGAACCCGTCTTCGAAGCTTCGGACGAACTTGGGTTTAAAGTCGCGGTTGAAGCCGAGCAGGTCGTGGAGGACGAGCACCTGGCCGTCGCAGTGCGGACCCGCTCCAATGCCGATTGTCGGGATCGTGACGGCCTCGGTAATGTCCTTGGCGGTGCTCACGGGAACACATTCGAGGACCATGCTGAAGCATCCGGCGGCTTCGAGTCTCCGTGCGTGGTCGAGGAGTGTGGCGGCTGCCTCCTCGCCGACACCCTGGACCTTGAATCCGCCGAGCTGGTTGACGGCCTGTGGCGTCAGGCCGATGTGTCCCATCACCGGCACACCGGATTTCGCGATGTGCTCGATGATGTCCTCATGACCCTCGACGCCCTCTACCTTGATGGCCTCCGCGCCGGCCTGCACGAGGATCCCCACCGAGTCCATGGCCCGTGCCAGCCCCTTGCGAAACGAGAGAAACGGCATGTCGCCGATGATGAACTTGTCCGGCGCCCCGCGGGCGACGGCTTCAGTGTGGAGTGCCATGAGCTCCACCGTGGCCGGCAACGTGGAGTCGTGTCCGTGCATCACCATGGCCGCGCTGTCTCCCACCAGAATGGCGTCAATGGCCGTCTCGCGCAGGATGCGGGCGGACCAGTAGTCGTAGCACGTGGTGACGGAGATCTTCTGGCCGTCGGTCTTCCGGTGACGAAACTCCAGCGCGTTCATGAGGATCCTTCCAGTAGTTCTGGCGCCACGGCTCTGACAAACGCAGCATACACGTCACGGTACGGATCGGTCCCCAGCGCTTCGAGATTGGCGTGGATGGTCTGCCGGTCGTTGCGGGCGAGTGGCCCCGTCTGTGCCGTGGTGGGTGCGTGTTCGAGATTCGACGCAATCTGTCTCAAGTACGGCGTCGCGACTTCCTTCGGCAACTGTAGCCGCTCCTCGAACGTATCGAAGAGCTTGTTCCAGAGTACGGTCGTGAAGTTGCCGGCCAGGACCGCCATGCAGTGATACAGCGGCTTCAACTCGCCGGCAATCGTGTAGTGGGGGTTGGAGAGCTCGGGGAACACGTCGCCGAATCCCGGAGCCCCTTCGTCGCACACGAAGGGAATTGCCTGATAGGTGCCGAGGTCGTACAGATCGGCTGCGAAGGAGGACAGTGGGTGCATCCCCCGAGCGAGCGGCGTCACCAGGCTTCCCGAGAAGTGCACCAGCGTCTTGTCACGGAGATCGCTGTGGTCCTCGATGAACGGCTCGATGGCGGCGTCGCTGATGAGCACGAGCACCACATCGCACGAGGCCAAGCTGGCACCCACCGGGGTGGACGTGGCTCGCTCCTCCCGACGCGACCAGGTCGTGTAGGGTAATCCTGAGAGGCCGAGGTAGTGGGCCGTGTGCCGGGCCACGCGGCCGTCGCCCACGATGCCGTACTTTGTCATTCCTTAATCTTACCTGCTGGCCGGAGAGAGGGTACCTGTAGGGCCCTTGACAAGCCGCACCGCACGCGGTAAGTACCGTGCACAATCGAAGACCGTGGTGATTTGCCGCATATTGCTGCCACGTAAAACAACATGCTAAAAAGCGATCGCCCGCGGCAACACGCGGGCTTTTTGTTTTTCAGGCATCGTCGGTAGGTCGTGCGCAGCATGATGCGGTTCACCCGGTCGCTCCAGGGGGCGGCTTTTTTTGTGCGTGCGATTCGCACGCCGGAATGGAGGGAACCGTGACTGCGTCCGCGACGGCGCCATCGACCACTGCATTACCGCTACGATGCCGCAACTGCGGCGCGTCATACGATCCGCAACCCGCGGCGATCTGCGAGAACTGTTTGGGGCCGCTCGAGCCCGTGTACCCGGAGGCACGTTCCCTACCGGATAGGGACATTATTGCACGACGGGCGCCGTCGATGTGGCGGTACCGCGAGTGGTTGCCGTTCCACGGCGACATCGCCCGGTCCCGGGACACCGGATTCACTCCACTCCTCGATGCTCCCCGGCTGGCGCAGCGGTTGGGTGTGGCGCGGGCCTGGATCAAGAACGATGCGGTGTCCCACCCAACCCTTTCGTTCAAGGACCGCGTGGTGGCGGCGGCGATCAATGCGGCCGGCGCGTTCGGGCTGGAGACGTTCGGCTGCGCCTCGACGGGCAATCTGGCCAACGCGGTGGCGGCGCACGCGCGGCGCGCGGGACTCGAGGCGTGGGTCTTCATCCCGCACGATCTCGAGGTGGGGAAGGTGATTGGGACCGCCGTGTACGGCACCAACCTCGTGCGGGTGCACGGGACCTACGACGACGTCAACCGACTCTGCGCGCAGGTGGCGGATCGTTTCGCGTGGGGCATCGCCAACGTGAATCTCAGGAGCTACTACGGCGAGGGCTCGAAGACCGTCGCATTTGAGATCGCCGAACAGCTCGGATGGCGGTTGCCCACCGCCGTCGTCGCGCCGATGGCTGGAGGCTCCCTGCTCACCAAGCTCCACAAGGGGTTCACCGAATTCCTCGATGCCGGCCTGGTTTTTGGTCTCCACCCAAAGCTCTTCGGCGCCCAGGGAGTGGGGTGTGCCCCCATCGTCCGCCTGGTGGAGCGCGGAGACGGGGAGCTCGTTCCGGAAATCCCCCGGACCATTGCCCGCTCGTTGGCTATCGGCAGTCCTCCGGACGGCGCCTCTGCGGCCCGGGTCATCGGCGAGACCGGCGGTTGGGCCGCGGCCGTGCCTGACGACGAGATCATCCAGGGCATCCGTGTGCTGGCCGAGGACGTTGGGGTGTTCACCGAGACTGCGGGCGGCGTGACGGTTGCTGCGACCCTGGCGCTTGCCCGCGCCGGGCATCTCGGTCCCGACGACGAGGTGGTGGTGTGTATCACGGGGAACGGACTGAAGACCGTTGAGGCGATCCAACCGGCTCTGACCGACGCACCGGTCATCGCACCGAAACTTACCGACGTGGCCGCCTTGGTCGAAGAACGGGCGGCTCCATTCGAATCCCGAAAGGAGGCGTAGCATGGCTGTGCACATCACCCTTCCCACCGTGTTGGCCAACCTCGCGGACGGCGACCGCACGCTCGAGGCGAGGGGTGTCACCCTGCGGGATGCCATCGACGACGTCGCCGGCCGCTACCCCCGGTTGGCGCCGCGTCTGCGCGACGACGAAGGTCAGCCGTATCCGTTCGTGACGTTCTATCTGAACGATCACGACATTCGATTCAGCGGCGGCTTCGACGCACCGCTGGCGGATGGTGATGAGGTGACCGTTGTGCCCGCGATCGCAGGGGGATGACATGACGACGAGTGTGCCTGTGGGACTGTCCCACGAGGAGGTGCTGCGGTACTCGAGGCACCTCATCCTCCCTGAGGTGGGCCCCCAGGGGCAGCGCCGCCTCAAGCAAGCACGGGTGGTCCTGATCGGCGCCGGCGGGCTGGGTTCCCCGGCGGCGCTGTACCTCGCGGCGGCAGGCGTGGGGACGATCGGGTTGGTGGACTTCGACGTCGTGGACTCGAGCAACCTGCAGCGCCAGGTCATTCACGGCACGGCATCGGTGGGTCGGTCGAAGCTGGATTCGGCTACCGCGCGAATTCGGGATCTCAATCCTCACGTGCACGTCGAGACGTTCGAGACGAGATTGACGTCCGCCAACGCGTTGGAGATCCTGGAAGGCTTCGATGTGGTGGCCGACGGCACCGACAATTTTCCCACGCGGTACCTCGTCAACGATGCCTGTGTGTTGCTGCGCAAGCCGAACGCCTACGGCTCGATCTTTCGGTTCGAAGGCCAGGCGTCGGTGTTCCACGCGCAGGAGGGTCCGTGTTACCGGTGTCTGTTCCCCGAGCCGCCGCCGCCGGGGCTGGTGCCGTCGTGCGCCGAGGGCGGAGTGTTGGGCGTCCTCCCTGCGGTCATTGGCAGCCTGCAGGCTCTCGAGGCCATCAAGTGCATCCTCGGAGTCGGCGAGAGCTTGATTGGTAGGCTGCTGTTGTTCGATGCGTTGCGCCTCCAGTTCCGAGAGCTCTCGCTGCAGAAGGATCCGGCATGCCCCGTGTGCGGCGCGAATCCCACCGTCACCGAGCTGGTGGATTACGAAGCGTTCTGCGGCGTTGGATCAGAGCCCGTAGCGGTGGGCCCCGAAGTGTCCGCGCCGGAGTTGGCCCATGAGATTCGCGAAGGGGTGGACGTCGTGCTTCTCGACGTGCGCGAGCCGCACGAGTGGGGCATATGCAACATCGACGGCGCGATGCTGCTGCCGCTGGGGACGCTGCCCGAGACCATCGGGGCGTTCGACGACCGCGCCAACATCGTGACGTACTGCCATAAGGGGGTTCGGTCGCTGCGGGCCCTCGAGATCCTGAGGAGCGCAGGGTTTGGGAACGTGCGGAGTCTGCGGGGTGGGATCGACGCGTGGGCGAGGGCGGTGGATCCCTCGGTGCCTCGGTACTAGTGATGACCGACCAACCGATATCCGTACTCAAGTTCGGCAGCTCCGTGTTGGGGAGTGAGGTGGATCTGCCGCTCGCCGCGCTGGAGATCTACGGAGAGGTGCGCAAGGGACATCGCGTGGTGGCCGTGGTGTCGGCGTTCGGTGGCGCGACGGACCGGCTCCTGCAAACCGCGCGGCGGCATTTCGCCGATCCCCGATCCGTGTCGCTGGCGCGCTTGCTCGGAACGGGCGAAACGGTTGCGGCGGCGTCGTTGGGCATGCTGCTGGACGATGCCGGTGTTCCCAATGCGGTTCTCGATCCGCACGAGGTGGGACTCCGGACGCGTGGCCCGGTGCTCGACGCGGAGCCCGACGAGCTCGATGTCGGCGCGTTGCGCCGGATGCTGTGCGAAACCTCCGTGGTGATCCTCTCGGGCTTCGTCGGCCAGTGCGGGGACGGCAGCCCGTCACTATTGGGACGAGGGGGGTCAGACTTGACGGCGATCTTCCTCGCCCACCGACTGGAGGCCCGAACCTGCCGGCTCCTCAAGGACGTGGACGGGTTGTACACGGGCGATCCCCACGAGAGTCACACGGCCTGCCGGTACCGCACGGCATCGTGGGAGGAGGCGCTCCGGGTGGGGGGAGCGCTCATCCAACCCAAGGCTGTGCGTTACGCCCGGGAGTGGGAACTGTCGTTCACCGTGTGCCGGCCGGGAAGCGGGGTGGGGACGAAAGTCGGACCCGGTCCCCCGAGGTGCGAGACACGCCCCGCGCACCGTCCGCCGCTGCGGGTGGGACTGGCGGGTCTCGGGACGGTGGGGTTGGGGGTGTACCGCTGGTTGAAGCGGCGGAGCGAACAGTTCGACATCGTGGCCGTGCTGGTTGACGATGTGGCGAAGGAGCGACCCGACGACGTGGTGACAAGCCTGCTCACCGACGATCCGTGGGCGCTGCTCGACCGGCCGTTGGACGTTGTCGTGGAGGTGATCGGCGGTACGGAAACCGCCGCAGTGGTCGTGGGTCAGGCGCTGGCGCAGGGGTTGGATGTCGTCACCGCGAACAAGACGCTTTTGGCGTCCAATCCGGAATACGTGGTGGGTTCGGAGTCGCTTGCCACACGCCTGGCGTGTTCGGCCAGCGTGGGCGGCGCCGTGCCGGTGCTGGAGCGGCTCTCGCATCTCACCCGACGCTCCGAGATCGAGGAGATTGAGGGTGTTCTCAACGGGACGTGCAACTACGTTCTCGACAAGCTGTCCGAGGGGTACCGCTTCTCCGAGGCAATTGAGGAGGCCCAGGCCCAGGGTTTTGCGGAGCGGGATCCGAGTCAGGACGTGAGTGGTCGAGACGCGGCCTGCAAGCTCGCGGTGATTGCGGCGGCAACGTTCGGCGTCGCCGTGCATCCCGACGAGATTCGTTGCCGGGGCATCGACGGCGTGACGCCCGAGGCAGCGCAACAGGCACGCGCCGGTGGCTCCGTCGTGCGTTCGGTGGCCCGGCTCACGCGCACCGCCGCCGGCTGGCGCGGGCGCGTGGCCCCTGCGGTCGTGCCGCGGGGCGATCCGCTGGCTGCGGCACGCAACGAGGAGAATGCCGTGGTGGTTCGCACCAGCGATGGCAGGCGAACCGTGTTGCGGGGGAAGGGCGCCGGACGATGGCCCACGACCATCTCGGTGGTGGCCGATCTCCTGGAGGTGTATCGCCGGCGTTCTCGTCGACGAACCACTCAGGAGGTGAGTATTCCTTAATATAGGGATCGGCCACGCTGGCGGTCGGACGGCACACCTGTAGATTCCCGTCTTGATCTACGCTGCTGTGCTTATCCGACCTCATCCCCGGAGGTAATAGATGTCCGGTTTCTTTCGTAAGACCGTAGCCGCGTGCTTTTCCCTCGCCCTGCTCACCGCATGTGGGGAGATGACCGAGGAAGAGATTCAATCCACGGCCGCGGAGATTCATTCCCGCGTCATCACCATCGACACCCACGACGACATTCCCACCAACTTCGCCACGGCCGAGGTCGACCCCGGCGTTCGGGGGAACCGCAAGGTGGATCTCCCGAAGATGACGGAGGGCGGGTTGGACGTGGCGTTCTTCGTCGTGTACGTGGGTCAGACCGAGCGAACGCCCGAGAATTACGAGCGTGCCCGCGCGGACGCACTGATGAAGTTCGAGGCCATTCGTCGCCTGGCCTACGAGATGCATCCCGACAAAACCGAGTTGGCCCTATCGGCCGACGATGTGGAGCGCATCCACGCCAGCGGCAAGCTGGTGACAGCCATCGGCGTCGAGAACGGCTACGCCATCGGCAAGGACCTGGCGCTGATCCCGCGGTTCCACGAGCTGGGTGCCCGCTACTTCTCGACAACGACATCGGTGATTCGAGTAGCGAGGAAGTGGCGGAACACGACGGCCTGAGCGCGTTTGGCGAGGAGGTCGTTGCCGAGCTGAACCGGGTGGGGATCATGGTGGACGTGTCCCACGCGGCGAAATCGACGATGCTCGACGTCGTGCGCGTTTCTCGGGCCCCGATCATCGCGTCCCACTCGGGGGTCACGGCCATCGCTGATGTCTCGCGCAACATGGATGACGAGATGCTCCTCGCCCTCAAGGAGAACGGCGGGGTGATACAAGCCGTGGCGCTGGGTGGTTTCGTCAAAACCCAGCCGCCCGAGCGCCAGGAAGCCGTACAG
>JBDHHA010000084.1:0-24190 GCA_039589615.1 Gemmatimonadota bacterium | reverse complement strand
GTGAAGGCGTACTACGATGGGGCCCTCGGATCCCGGGGGGCGCGCCTTCTCGAGGATTACGCCGATCGTCCCGGGCACCGGGGCACCAGCGGCGACGAGTACGGCTTCGACCAATCCCTCGTGGCCGAGATGATGCGAGAGGGCTTCCAGGTGGCGGTTCACGCCATTGGAGACGCGGGCAACCGGGAGACCCTGGAGTTCCTCGAGGGGGTGCTGGCTGAAGACCCCGGCGTCGCGAACAACCGCAACCGCATCGAGCACGCGCAGGTCGTTCACCCCGCCGACTTCTCACGTTTTGCCCCCGCGGGCATCATCGCGTCGATGGAACCGCCTCACGCCGTGGAGGACATGGTGTGGGCGGAGGACCGGGTGGGCCCGGAGCGGATCCGCGGTGCGTACGCCTGGCGCACGATCCGGGAAAGCGGCGTTCCCCTGGTGTTCAACTCGGATCTCACCGGCTCCGATCACACCATCTTCTACGGCCTGCACGCCGCCATCACCCGGCGCAACAAGGAACTCGAGCCCGAAGGAGGCTGGTATCCGGATGAGACAGTGACGCCGGAAGAGGCCGTCAGGGCCTACTCCACCTGGGCCGCCTACGTCGCGTTCGTGGAGGAGGAGACCGGTGTGCTGGAGGAGGGACGGTGGGCGGACATCACCGTGATGGACGTCGACCCGTTCGTGCTCGGCAGCACGGCACCGGGACGCCTCCTGGACGGCTCGATCCTGTTGACCATCGTGGCCGGCGAAGTGGTGTACGAGCGGTTGGACTAGCAGCGGCAGACGTGGAACGGCAGGCGCCGTTCGTCACTGCAGCGCGCGTTGGGTCGCAAGGGCGGGCTGCCCCCGAGCGCTAGCCCGGAAGCGAACCGCAGCGCGCGGAGGTGACGAATGGTGCCTGCCGTGACCTCTTACTCTGCCCGCCCCCTCAACTCCATGAAGTCCGCACCCGTGGGATGCTGGAACAGCCGGAGGTCGAATTCCGGAACCATCGCCAGGATGTGATCGAAGATGTCCGACTGGATCCCTTCGTAGGCGACCCATGCCGTGTCGTTGCAGAACACGTACAGCTCGAGGGGAAGCCCGTCCGGCGTGGGCGCCAGTTGCCGCACCAGCAACGTCCGGGCCTGGTGAATCTTGGGATGACTGCGCAGGTAGTTGACGATGTACGCCCGCAGCGTCCCGATGTTGGTCAGCCGTCGCTTGTTGACCTCCCCACGCTCCCCGACTGATTCGTTGTGGGCCTCGAGTTCCGCCCGCTTTTTATCGATGTAGCTCTCTAGTAGAGTGAAGCGGCGAAAGCGCTCCACTTCATCGGCCTCGAGGAACCGGATCGTGCTCTTGTCGATGAAGAGGGATCGCTTGATGCGCCGGGCTCCCGACTCCGACATGCCGCGCCAGTTCTTGAACGACTCCTCGATGAACTTGGACGTTGGAACCGTGGTGATCGTATTGTCAAAGTTCTGGATCTTCACCGTGTGCAGGGCAATGTCGATCACGTCGCCGTCGGTGTTGAACTTCGGCATCTCCACCCAGTCGCCAACCCGGATCATGTCGTTGCTGGCGATCTGCACGCTGGCCACAAGGGAGAGAATCGTGTCCTTGAATACCAGCATGATGATCGCGGTCATCGCCCCGATGCCGCCTACGAAGACCAGCGGGTTCTTCTGCATGAGCGTGGCCAGCGCCACCACGCCACCCAGCACGTACACGACGATCTTGATGACCTGTAGGTACCCCTTGATCGGCCGGGTCCTGGCGACCTCGTACGTCTGGTAGATATCGTTCGCCGCCGACAGGAACCCACCGACGGTCAGTACAACCACGGCAACCATGACCGCCGCCGCGAGGCTCTGCACGTTATCGATGACGGTTTCGGAGACGCCCGGCACGAGTTGGACGCCGAAATACACCACGATCCCGGGAATGACGTGCGACAGGCGCTCGAACACGCGGTACTCGTGCAGCACGTCGTCCCATCGGGATTGACTTCGCTTGACGACGAGGGACACCAACTTCATCACCCGCCGCCGCGTGATGACGTCCGCCAGGTACGCCACGAGGGACAACGCAACAACTGCTAGTGCCGTTGCCGTTATCGGATGCGCCGCGAGCCAATTCACGGCGGTGCCGAAGGGGCTGACGGCCGTCGTATCAGCGGGTGCTTGAATCCACAACATCTGCTTGGTTCTCTCCTTGGGGTCCGCCACGGTGACGGTCATTGGCCGTGGCGCCGCTAAACTACCGAATGACCTCGCTTCATAGCAACATTTTGCTATCTTTGCACGCCTGATTCGGGGCTGCCCCGGGAGACAACATGGGAATCGCACGAAACACGCTGTTGTGGGCTTCGCAAAATCGCTGGATCGAGAGCCAGTTCCGGAGGCGGCGATTCGCCAAGAGGGCCGTGTCCCGGTTCATGCCGGGCGAGGATGTGGAATCGGCCCTCGGGGAATCGAAGAAACTGGCGGAGCACAACATCACGACGATTCTCACTTACTTGGGTGAGAACGTCACCTCCAGCGACGAGGCGCGAGCCGCCGCCCGGCAATACGTCGACCTGCTCGACAAGACACACGCTCTCCCCATCGACTCCCACGTCTCCGTCAAGCTCACGCAGCTCGGCCTCGACATCGACCAGACCGACACGGCCCGGAATCTCGAGACGATCGTCGACCGTGCATCGTCCGTGAACAACATCGTGTGGGTGGATATGGAGGCGTCCAACTATGTCGATGCCACCATCGATGTGTTTCGCACGGTGCGGGCCAAATATGAGAACGTCGGCCTCTGCCTCCAGGCGTACCTCCACCGCACACCAAAGGACCAGGATGTCCTCCTCGATGAAGGCGCGGCCATCCGCTTGGTGAAGGGCGCGTATCAAGAGCCGGCCGATGTCGCCATGCCTAGAAAGCAGGACGTGGACTCCGCGTTTCTCCGACTCTCCATCCAACTCGCCGAGCACCCGCCGACGGGCACCGGCATCAGGCATGGCGTCGCCACCCACGACATGACGGTCATCAACGAGCTGAGCCGTATCGGAACGGAGCGCCAGTGGCGCAAGGACGCGTACGAGGTCCTGATGCTCTACGGTATTCGCACGCCGGACCAAGTTCGCCTGGCAGGCTCCGGCGTCCCCATGCGGGTCCTCATCAGCTACGGGGAAGCCTGGTTCGCCTGGTATGTGCGGCGACTCGCCGAGCGCCCGGCCAACATGGGGTTCGTCCTGCGAAGCATGTTCTCTCGATGACCCCGCCGGGGATCTGGTGGGCCCGGGAGGCCGCTGCTATGATTGAGCGATGATCGAAGAAGTCATCGAGAAACTCCAGGCCGAGGTGGAGCTGCTTCACCACGAGCTGAACGTCACGTTGCCCGAGGCGCTGGAGAAGGCCATCGCCATGGGCGATTTGAAGGAGAACGGCGACTATCACGCCGCCCTCGAGCGCCAGCGGTTCGTGCAGGCGCGCCTCGGGCACCTCACATCCCGCCTGACGAAGTTGTCGCAGATCGACATCAGCAAGATTCCCTCCGACCGGGTCGGTCTCGGGTCCAAGGTCGTGGTCCGCGATATGGACACGAAGGAAGAAGAGATTCTCGAGTTGGTCATTCCCGACACCATGGACATCGACGTCGGCCACATCTCCGTCGCGTCTCCCCTCGGAAGCGCGCTGGTGGAGAAGAAGGTTGGGCAGGTGGCGGAGGCGCGACTGCCCTTTGGCACCCGCAAGCTCAAGATCCTGAAGCTCGAGACCTTGCACGATTTGGCAACAGAGGACAGCGACGCCTGATCGACGGATCCGCCCGTCAACCACTTGTCCCTAGAACCCGAAAGCGATACCGGCTCGGGCTAAACTCAACTGCATCGGCACGTCGTTCGACCGCACCTCCCGATCGATGCGTTGGAACTCGTATTCGGCGTGGAAGCGAAAGCGTTTGTTTGCGGTGCCGATGCCCACCCCGAGTTGGAACTCGAAGGCCAGGTCGGCGCTCCCACCTCCCGAGAACTGGGGGTCCGGCAGGTAGGCACCCCGTATCCACACATCCGCGAGGCGGTTGAGTTGGTTCTCCGACAAAAAGCCGATGCGGATGACACCGACTTCCTGTGTGGCGAGTTCTGGATCCACGTAGCGACGCCCGCCGCCCACCTCGAGAGCAAGGAGGCGATTCACGGCAAAGCTCACCCGAACATCGATCTGCTTGAAATCGTACGGAGTGCCACCCGAGTCCGGTTCGAGCTGCGCCGAGTACGCCCGGGCGTCGAGGCGGAACTTGCCGACGCGGATTTCAATGCCCCCACCGCCACCCGTCCCGGTGGCTTCCCGACCCTCTCGGACTTCCTGGTAGGTGAGGCCAATCGCATCGAAGTTGAACCGGATGGTCTGCGCCATGCCGGCGCGGGGCGCGCAGAGGAGCACAACCACCAGGGACCCGAGGATGCGCTTCACTGGGTCCCTCCCGCCACCGGCACCACCGTCATCTGTACCTGACTGCGCCGGACATCGTTCTCCCTGGCAATGTCCGCGTTGCGCTGGGCGATCTGATCCCGAAGCAATCGATTGTATTCGATGTTCGCCGGCACCGGACGGGAATCGGGCTTCTTGAGGCTCATGATGAACCCCGTCAACAGCACCGCTCCGCTCACGCCGGCAATCTCCTCTCGGGTCGGGCTCCCGAGCCCGGAGTTCTCCAACGCGAGAGAGGCCGCCGATGCCACGGCGGTGTAGAGCGCGGCGAGCCCCAAAGGCCGCCAGTTGCGCCCCGGTTGCTCCACCTCGTCGAGAAAGTCGTAGCCCTCGAGGCTGGTGACGTGCGCCAGGGTGTCCACGGCGCCGTGGCGGACTTCCACGACCGTCTGGGCCGCATACTGCTCGGGCCGGGCGAACGCCTCGATCATCAGCCGATACCGACCCGGCGGAACCGGTGTACCGTCATCCAACACGGGCGACCAAAACACGCCACCCACCGCCGGTACGAAGAGCGAATCAACCTGGACGTCAATGCCGTCGCCCACGGCCCGCACCCGGACCGCCGCCGGCTGGCTCACGTCAAAGCGCAGCGGCACGCGCCCGCTTCCTGCGACAAACGACGCGCTATCGATTCCCACCCTCCGCACCACGAGAACCTGCCCCAGCGCGCTGGCGTAGAGGGAAGTGATCTGGGGCGACACCCGGAGGGCATCGGGCTCTCGATCGGGATCCAGAATGATCAGGTTCCGGAACGCCTCCACCGCCTGGCTCGTGGAATCCAGGGCCGCGTACATGAAGCCGAGCATCTCGTAGGCCTCGACCAGCTCGCCCCCGGCGAGCTGCTGGCCCAGCGCCCGCCGAACGGACACGATAGCGGACCGGTAGTCCAGGGCCTCGTACGCCTGGCGCGCCTGGACGAGTGCTGCGTTCTCCTGAGCAGCCACACGCAGAGGAATCATCACCAAGAACGCGGCCACCAATGCCAGTCGTCTCACCACGTCATCCTCCACATGTCATTGTCACCGTGCTTCGCCGCACCGTCTGGTCGATGGCAACCCGTACGGTGTCGACCCAGTCCTGACACCTCGGGTTGGTGATCCGGATGACGTGCTGTCCCGCAAGCACCTGATGGTCGATCAGCGGTGTGTCCTTGATGAGGCGGTCGTCGATGTAGACGGTCCCATAGCCGGGCACCAACACGTTCACGGAGATCCTGCCGTACTGGGGTTGCGGCGTCGTGGGTGAAGGGCGCGTCTCCCGGGGGGGAGTCTGCTCCCGTTCTCGCGCAGCACGATCTCGTTCGGCAGCGAGCTGCCGAGTGACCATTGCCAGCGAATCCCGCTGGATCGAGTCCAGCCTTGCCTGCGCAAGTCGGTCTGCCTCCACCGCAGCGATGCTGTCTTGCTGCTCCGGCGCTGCCGCCACGGTGGAAGTCCCCGGACTCGGCAAGAACTCGAACCGCTCCAGATACCCTTCCTGCCACGCCCAATACCCCGTCCCGCCTCCCACCACGATCAGGGCCGACACCAGTGTTGCCGCCACGCCCACACGCCGCTTCCTCGGTTCCTTCCGAGGCGTGATGAACGTTGGTCCCGTCCTCGGCGTGATCGTGGTCGCAGCATCCGGCGATACGTGCTCGGAACTGGTGCCGACACCGGCCGTCGACGACACGCGCCGATGGGGTATGAGGGCCCCGGCGAAATCCTCCATCGACGCAAAGCGGTCCTCGGGTTCCTTTGCCAGTGCCTTGTGGATGGCCGTCGCCAGATACGCGGGGCAGTCGGGCCGCAGCTCTCGGATCGAGGGTGGCTCCTCGAAGATGTGCTTGTAGATGACGGTGTGAATCGAATCGTCGGGAAACGGCATGCGTCCCGTGATCATCTGAAACGCCACGACCGCCAGGGAGTACTGATCCGAGCGACCGTCGACCTCCAGCCCCTTGGCCTGTTCCGGACTCATGTAGAACGGCGTGCCGATGACCTGCCCGGTTCCGGTGTATTGGGTCGCCGACTGCATCGCCTTGGAGATGCCGAAGTCCGCCAGCATGGCGCGCCCGTCGTGATCGAGCATGATGTTGCCCGGCTTGATGTCCCGGTGCACCACGTTGCGCTGATGCGCGTGGCCCAAGCCCCGGGCGGCCTCCCAGAGCCATTCCTGCGCCTGCTCGACGGGCAGGGCGCCCCTGGTCAGCATCTGCTCCAGGGACTCGCCCGAGACGAACTTCATGACGAAAAAGTGCAGGCCCCCGGCGCTCTCGACGGCGAAGATCGGAATGATATTGGGGTGGTCGAGCTTGGCGGCGGTTCGGGCTTCCCGCTCGAACCGCCCCACCAGGTTCTCGTCGTGTGACACCTCGGGCGGCAGCACCTTGATGGCGACGGGACGCTCGAGGGTGAGGTCTTCCGCAAAGAACACCGCACCCATACCGCCACGACCCACCATCTTGCCGATCCGGTACCGCCCGTCGAGGGTCTGGGTGAGCCGCGTCGTCAGTTCCTCGGGCTTCTCGATCGTTTGAGGACCGCCACCGGGATCCGACATGTCGGCACCGCACTCCAGGCAGAACTTGCTGTTCTCCGGAACCGGGCTGTTGCAGTGGACGCAGTTCATGAACCGATCATCGATGGGTCTCGAACACGATAGGACTCGGTTTTCGTGACTTGCTCGTCGGCATCTGCGGCAATGCCACTTGCGCCAGTTCCGGCGCCGCACCCCGCACCTCCGAGGTCAGCGTATACTCGGTGGGCACACCGGCAAAATCGACGACCACCAAGAAATAATCTCCGGCATCCAGAGCAACATTCACCGCGTCGGACTCGCCGCCAATGGCGCTCAAGCCCACGAGCGTGATCGCCGTGGGCAACTCGTCCCGCAGCACGTAGATGTCCAGATCTGCGCCCTCTTCCACTGCGTCGACGTCGAAGGACACGTTCCGACCGTCCAGGCCGAGGGTGAACCGGAACCAGTCGATGTCACGCGGGTTGTCGATGGTCAGGGTCCGCGTCGCGTCGAGGGTGAGCTGGGGCGCCACATCGCAAAAATCGTTCTCCTCGGCGTCATCCGGCGGCAGCGCGGATCGGTACTGTGGGATGATGCGGAGGTCGTACGCGCCTCGCCGCGTGTACGCCGCCAAGGCATCGTACTGACCGGCAGGAAGATCTCTCAGGGCGATGACCACCGAATCCGTCTGGAGCTGGGGCGGGCCGAAGGGAAACCCCTGGCACGCGTAGAGGCTCGGACCGATGGTGAACGACTGGGGGCCGAGGCCGAAGTTGCCCGCCGCGCCGTTCCAGGACAGCGCGTCGGTGAAGAACACCGAGTAGGTCTCTCCACCCACCTGATCGGATCGGAGGATGATGGTCCGGTCCCCAGGTGCGATCTGGGTGAAGCGATACCAGTCGTAACGCACGCTGTCGTCCCTGGCGATGTGTTCGAACGCCAGGGCCGGGTTCCGAATGGGCCGGTCGAGGGCGCCGAAGTCCCACGGGATGGTGTCGTTGGGCTCGTAGATATCGCGCTGGCCCACCAGCACCGTGTCGGGACCGATGGCCAAACCATTGATCCCCAAGATGGCGGCCTGTGCCACGAACGGTGTCGGAGGGCGTACCCACACCGAAAGCCTGCCGAACCGATTGGGCTGTTGGGGGTCCACCGGCACGTAGGTCTTGACCGGCACCTCGACGTTGCTGAGGGTCACCAGCAGGAAGGGATCGGGGTTCAACCCCGCGCCGAAGATGGACACGGTATCGCCGAACCGAACCAACCGCGGCCGGACGCTGTCCACCTCGATGAGATCGTGGATGCGCACCACCTGGGTCGCCACCGCCGCCCCGGCGAATTCGATGGCGGTGGCGGTGATCTCCGTGGTACCCACACTCACGCCCAGCATTCCCCCGTCCGATGTCACCGCCGCGATGAGGGCGTCCGCCGAGGAGAATACCACTTCGGCACTCTCCAACGGAGACCCGTCGCCGTGCACCACCCTGGCGGTGAGTTGGAAGGGCTCCCCCCGCAGCAAGTCCGGGATCGGGTCGATGAGGACCTGGACCTGCTCGCTGCGCTCGGTGGGGTACACGCATGCAGCAAGGGCCCCCAGGGCGAGGGCCAATCCGAGACCAAGGGTCTTGCCCGATTTCAGCATACCCATATCTCTACCTAATCTATTGTATCACAACAACTTACGCCAACGGATGCCCTCGAGGCCTCGTTGTCGTGAGATTACAGGTTCCGATCTTATGATTGTTCCCCCTCCGGCACCCTCCCCGCGGCGACCTATGTCACACATCCGGGTGCCCAATACTCACACTTGACCGAGCCCGGGCCGGACTGGGGCAGGGCCGGTGTCCCCGACCTGGAACAAATTCACCCGCCAAGTCATCTAAAACTCCCGGCGGCATTTCGTCGTAGTACCCCGCAGCAGCTCTCACTGAGGACGGCAAATATGATCGCACTGCGTGGCATCAGCCGCACGTTCGGACGCGGCGAAGAGCGGACCGAGGCGCTTCGGACGGTCGACTTGGACGTCTCGGAAGGCGAATTCCTGACGGTGATGGGGCCGTCCGGCTGCGGCAAGTCCACATTGCTCAGCGTGGTAGGGATGTTGGACGGCGCATGGACCGGAGAGTACCACTTCTTGGACCAGGCAGTTCACAAGTTGAAGCTCAAGCGCCGCATCGATCTCAACCGCAAGTACATGGGCTTCGTCTTCCAACAATACCACTTGATCGACTCGGTGACGGTATACGAAAACCTCGAGATTCCACTCTCCTACAGAAAGATCCCCCCGCGAGAGCGCGCTCGAATGGTGGGCGAGATTCTCGACCGCTTTGACATCGGCGACAAGCAGCGGCTGTACCCCAGCAGCCTCTCCGGGGGCGTCCAGCAACTCGTGGGCGTAGCCCGGGCCGTCGTGGCGCAGCCGCGCGTCATTCTGGCCGACGAGCCGACGGGTAACCTGCACTCGGAACAGGCGCGCGAGATCATGGAACTCTTCCAGGAGCTCCATCGCGGTGGGACGACGATCATGCAGGTGACGCACTCTGAAGAAAATGCTAAGTACGGCAGCCGAACCGTCGAGATGCTGGACGGCGGAACGCTCAACATCTTGGCTACGCCGTGACCCCGGGTTACGATTCCCACCATGGCCTTGGAGGAGCACCAGCTCAGGATCGAGCGGACTGCTCGATACGCCACCCTCGGAGACGACCACAACAAGCTCGAGCAAGTGTGGTTCGTCTGCCACGGTTACGGACAGCTCGCCCGGGAGTTCGCCCGCCACTTTGAGATTCTGGACGACGGATCCAGACTCGTCGTCGCGCCCGAGGGCCTTTCCCGCTTTTACCGCGACGGGATGCAGAGCGAGATCGGCGCGTCGTGGATGACGCGTGAGGACCGCGTCACGGAGATCGAGAATTACGTCAACTACCTCGACATGCTGTACACGCGGATCTTCGAGCGTGTCGATCGTGACGCCGTGGACGTCTTTGTGCTGGGATTTTCCCAGGGCGTGGCCACTGCCGCACGTTGGATCGCCCACGGAACCGTGCACGCCGACCACCTGGTGCTCTGGGCCCAGCTCGTGCCGCCGGAGTTCCAGTCGCGGGAAGGGTTTCGGCGCCTGCGGGCGTTACGGTTGACTCTGGTTCGCGGAACGCGCGACAGTTCGGTGTCTGCCGAGCACTTCACCGACCAGCGCGCGCATCTCGACACCCACGGGATCGACGCTCGGGAGATGACCTTCGAAGGCGGCCACCGGTTGGACCGGGAGACCCTCCTCGAGATCGCCACCGGGCGAAAGGCGAACCGGCAGATCAGATCCTAGACCGAACGAAGACGAAGTACAACAGCAGCACCCCCGCCAGCAGCCACATACCCCATCGCACGTCCCCCGCCTTGCCACCCAACGACTTGATCACCGGGTAGGTGATCAACCCCAGCGCGATGCCGTCTGCAATCGAATAGAAGAAGGGAATGCCGATCATCGTGAGGAATGCCGGCACTCCCTCGGAATAATCGTGCCACTCGACCTTCGTGATGTTGCGCACCATCATCCCACCCACGAGCACCAACGCCGGCGCCGTGATCGGCGGGTAGCTCCCGACCATGGCCACGACGGGATAGAAGAAGAGCGCTGCCACAAACAGAACCGCCACCGTCACCGCCGTGAGGCCCGTGCGGCCACCGTGCTCGACTCCCGCCGCACTCTCGATGTAGCTGGTCACCGTACTGGTCCCCAGCGCGGCCCCCGCCACCGTCCCGCACGCATCGGCGAGCATCGCCCGCTCCACCCTGGGCAGCTTGCCGTCCCGCATCAGGCCCGCCTGCTCGCCAACACCGATGAGCGTTCCCATGGTGTCGAACACATCCATGAACAAGAAGATGATCACGATGGGGATCATCGCCGCCGAGAGGGCCGTCACAAGGTCCATGCGGAACAGCGTTGGGCCGAGCGACGGGGGCATGGCCACCACCCCCTGCGCCGGACTGAACTGCGACATCAACAGAGATTCCGTGACGACTGCGGAGCCGGACACACCCTCGGGCAGGAGCGGTAACACTGTCTTCAGGATTACCGCCAGCGCCAGCGCGGCGCCAATCCCACCCATGATCGATCCCGTGACCCGCCGGGCGTGGAGCACCGCGGCCACGAGGAAGCCCACCAGGAACACCACCACATCCGGCGATGCGATGTGGGGGTTCATCACGACGGCGGTGCCGGGATTGGCCAAGACGAGCTGGGCATTCCGCAATCCGATGAATGCGATGAATAACCCGATCCCCACCGCAATGCCGTGCTTGAGGTTCGGACTCACCGCGTCCATCAGCTTCTCCCGGATCCCGACCAGCGAGACAATTGCGAACGCGATGCCGGCCACGAACACCGCGCCAAGCGCCGCAGCCCACGGGTCCGCCGCACCTGCGGCCGCCGCCACGGGAATCGCCGTGAGCACGAAGAAGAAGTTCTGTCCCATCCCCGGCGCGAGGGCTATGGGATAGCGGGCTGCCAGACCCATGATGGCGGTGGCCAACGCCGCCGCGAGGCAGGTGGCCGTGGTCACGGCCCCGAAGTCCATTCCCGTCGACAGGTCGAACATCGACCCCGACAGCACCGCGGGCTGCACGAAGATGATGTACGCCATGGTGAGGAACGTCGTCGCGCCCGCGACGACTTCGGTGCGAACCGATGTCTGGTTTTCCGTGAGGCGGAAGATTCGTGCTAGAGAGGACACGGCGGGTCGATTTCGGTTTCGGGGTTGTGGCCGCGGGGGCCAGAGATCCGGTCTCTCACATGGCCAAGCTGCGAGAGGGATCCCTGGCCCCCCAACCTTGACGGCTTATCCGCCGAGCGACGTCACGACATGGGCCGTTCCGCTCCGGCAAGATAGATCGCATTGAACAAGAACTTGAACGTCCCGTGGGGCTGGCCTCGACGAACGACCTCCGGGCCGAACATGTACAGTCGTCCGCTCCCCACACCGGCCTCGATCATCGCAACGCCGTTCTCGAGCGCTTCCTGCCCCCAGGCCCACCCGCTGCGAAGCGGGGTGGCCGTGTCGATCCATCCAAGACGTTCGACGCCGGCGCTCGCCGCGCCGGCGTCCAAGCCGAAGACCGGACTGTTGTTGAAACTCACGTCCACTTCTTCACCAAGCCCCCATGCCACCGGGCGGGTGTTGTCGATCCGGACCCGGAGGACGGATCCCGGAATGAAATGCACTTGGCGGGACAGTGGCTCACCGTTGTCGTCGACCTTATAGTTGCGCACGGGCAATCCGAGGTGGTACCCCAGGGCCGTCGCCGATCCGATGGTCACGATCGTGCCGCCCTGCTCCAGGAACTCCCGCAGCTGGGGCACCGTGTTCTCCGCCGTCACACTACCCAGTCGATCGCGATACTCAGCCGGGATTGAGGCCGGGTCCCGACTGCCACGGAAACCTCCGCGGCCGCCGCCTTGTCCCCCAACGCCCGGGATCCCCCCGGACGGGAACACCAGCACGTCGAAGCGGTCCCGCAGATTCCCCTCGTCCAGCATCGGCGGGTAGACCACGTCGAAGGGAAACTCGAATTGCTCGAGGACCCATCGCGTCCATCCCGACGCCATCGACCCACCGTACTGATCCCACAGCCCCACACGCACGCGTCGCATCTGCATCATGTCCCGCCCGGGCGCGGCGTCCACGGCCCTGAAGTCCAGGCCCAATTCCAGCGCCATGGTGCTCAGCTCGTCCACCAGGCCCCGCGCATTCGGTATGTAGACCGTACCCGCTTCATATGTCACGCCGTCCGCCGTGAAGGGGCTCGTCAGCCAGTACACCTCCCGGCCGGCTGCCATCAACCGGTTCGTCGCGACAAACCCGTCGTTGGGAACGTGACTCAACAGGAATCCTGCCGCTCCGTCGGAGGCGGTGACCTCGCCGGGCTTCACACCAGCCATGTCCTCGATCTCGACGAACGGCCCGTCAAAGGCGTCGAGGATCCTGTCAAACTCCACACCCATCTGATACGCCAGCGTCCAACCGGTATTGTCGTACGGCGCGATGGGGGGACCTCCGGGATACGCAAAATCGTTCGGGTGATCCTGTGGCTCGAACATGTCCCGCAAGAACGGACGGAACGCCTGTGCCGCCATGACCACGTACGACGCCGGCGGGTACGACTTCCCGTTGACTTCGAAGGGCCGGTTGGCCTCGTGCACCGTGATGCCGTTCTTGATCAACGTGTTCACGAACTTCGTGGCGGTGGGAAAGTCCTCCTGATCCGAGGTAATGATGTACCCCCGGGGGTCTCGGAGTGCCGGATCGCGGAGCATCTCGGCGTACTGCGCCGGAAGCCGCGCACCACCCCGACCACCTTGCTGGACATTTCCATCGGCCCGTGCCTTCGCCTCGATGGCGTCGAGCATCTTGGGATGCACGGTCCAGTGATCCCGGCTGCCGCGCTCGATGGAGTTCCGCCCCATCAAATAGATGTTGTACAGCAGCGTCTCGCGGTAGCGCGACGCATAATCCATCACCGCGCGATTGGCGGTGATCGAGTAATCGATGGACTGGCGGAAGTGCCACTCCTGCGGGGCGATGGGTGCAGCGAGGTCGTTTCGCGGAAGCTGCTGCCTAACAATGAACGGGATCTCCATTGGGGTTGGATTGCCGATGGTCTCGGTCAGCAGCCCAATCATGTTGTGGAAGTACGGCGTCGTCCGGAGTCCGCCGTTCCACCATGTGGAGTAGCCGGCGCCCGAGCGCTTGGTCGTCCCCGGCTTGCCCTCCGCCACGAAGCGGCTGTGCATCGCCGCACCCACCATTTCGATCCCCAAAGGAATGAGCGGGTCGAAGTTGTAGTTGAACGGATCCCGGAACGGCGGGGCGAACATCACCGTGCCCGCCGGTCCCGTCTGGTGATGGTTGTACATGATCTGGGGGAACCACTCCCGGTACGCGATGCGGTTCATGTTCTCGGTCTCGGGCTGCGCCGACATGTAGAAGTCACGGTTGTTGTCGTGCCCCACGTACTTGTGGTAGAGCCGCGGGATCCCCGAGCTGGACCGCTCTTCCGGAACCGGATTGCGCATGTACCAGTTGGACACCAGCTCCATGCCGTCCGGATTGGCGTGCGGCGCCAGGAGCACGACGTCGTCGAGGAAGCGCATCGTCTCCTCGTCGGTGCCGCTCACCATCTGGTACACCCACTCCATGAGCTGGTGCGCGCCGAGTACTTCGGTGGCGTGCAACCCACCGTCGATCCAGATGATCGCCCTGCCTTCCCGGGCCATGGCCCGGGCCTCTTCCTCGGAAACACCCTCGGCGAGGGCCATGCGGCGGGCGATCTCCTGGTAGCGGTCGAGATTAGCGTGGTTCTCGGGCGACGTGATGATCGCCATGAGCTGCGTGCGGCCCTCGGCGGTTTGACCGATCTCTTTGAGGATCATGCGGGGCGACTCCGCCGCCAGTTTGCGCCAATACGCTTCCAACTGGGTGTACGTCGCCAAGTGATAATCGTCGCCGATGTTGAAGCCCAACTGCTCCTGGGGGGTCGTGATGCGCTGGGCGTGAATCGGCGCCACCGCGACCGTGATCAGGGTGAGGGCACCCAACAGGCCGAGTGCAATTCGAGAAAAACTCTTCATTGAAACACCTCTGGGAAACACCGCTGGATGGATGGGACCCGGGCGGCGAAGGGGCAGCTGCCCGAACGACGTACCATAGCCTCAAGCTCCCCCGGCCGCCACTGGAGCGGGGGCGTTTCGTGTGGGGAGTGGGGGAGAGAGCGGGTGTGCCGATCACGCCTGGCGACCGGCACACCATGAAGAGTGTGTTAGGTAGTCGAGAACAGCTGCAGCCAACCGCGGGACCGGAGTTGCGACCCGATGCCGGCCGCCGTCTGGGCACGCTGCACCGCACAACTCGAGTATTGGATCTGGGCGTTTCCGGCGATCTGGTTGTCCTCCAGGTCCACGTTGGCCGCCATGACCGCGCCCCGGAAGTGGATGGCGCCGGCGCCTCCACCCTGCGTGCTCATGGACCCGCGCACAATCACTATGCCGTAGAACTCGAAGCGTCCCTGTACGTTCAGATCCCCGTCCACCAGGAGAACCCCCTGCCCGTACCCTATGTTCAGGTTGAGGTTGCCTGGGGCGTAGATGATGGGGGCATAGCCGGAGCACGCTCCGTTAGTCAGGGGGTCGCCCCAGTTCCGAACGTCCCCCGTGTTGCACGAGCCGTCTCCGTTGAACGAGGGCGCGACTTGTGGGTTTTGGAGGACGAAACCCGTCTTCGTGGCCATGGCGGTGAGGGCATTCCAGTCGAGGTCCCCAAAGTCGAAGAACGTGTCGCTGTTGAGGGAGGGATCTTCCTCGATCGACGGGGTTCCGTCGATGCACGAGGGACAATTCCCGTCATCCACCAGATCCGCATCCGGAACGCGGATACCGGCCTTGTGATTGGTCCCGCTGCACGCCCATCCCGACGGGGCCTGGTCGAAGCCGCTGATCTGGCCGTTACCATTGCGCCGGACGCCGCCCCGCGTAGTCAAGGAGGCCTCGATGTCCACCGTCAACGGGCGCAGCTTGACGAACGTCCCCAGCCGCTGGCGGGCACTACCGCGGGCGCTGGTGCCGGTCACGTCGAGGAAGAAAAGCTCGGGGCTCAGGCGTTGAATGCTCCCCGCGTAGGCGCCGGCTCCCTGGGGGGCCGTCCCGGTCACCGCGCCGGTCTGCATGACGCCCAGGCTGTTCCAATCACCAGCGTACCAATCCGCGATCGTCTCGTTCAGGCCCAGCTCGGTGACGGCAAACGCCTGGGCCATCTCCTCCGTGTTCTGCGCCTGTCGGCTCTCCAACCGCGCGGCGGTCGCGACACCCACCACGAGGCCACCCACTACCACGATGGCCAGGATCGACATCATAAGGGCGATCCCTCTTTCGTTCCGCCTGTGTCTGGTCATGGTCGCTATACCTCCACGGTTAGAAACGTGCGTTGTTGCGAAGCGTCACCCGGGTGATGACGGAATCCCGCAGGTACCCGGTGCCACTCACCTGGCCCACCGATCGGCCCCGAATGGTCACGCCGATGGAGGCGATCTGGGTGGTCAATGCGGGCAACCCGCCGTTGACGTCGAAGTAGGAGAACGCCAGGCCGTTGGCCGTAAGAGGCCCGACGAGGGGCCGCACGGGGGTCCACGCGCCCCCTCGGTCGGCGGTGCGGCGTCCCAACCAGTAATCGGCGCCCTGCAAGGACAGCGAGACCTCCTCGACCTGGAATCCTCTCACGGGAGACCCCACGGTGATGCCGGCTGCGGCCGCCGCGTTGCCGCCGGAGCCGGCACTGATCACTACGCGGAGCGTGGTGCCGGCGAGTCCATCGTCGGGACATACCCCGGCTGCCGACGACTGGAGCCCACCGAACAGCCACGTGTCATCGACGCGGATGGAGGGGTCGCCTTCCTGCCACAGCAGGATGGAGTCCTGCCCGGCGTCCGGCGTCCGCACGCCGAAGAGGAGCTGCCCCCGTATCGTGAATTGCACTTGCCCGGCGGCTTCGAACGGGATGGTGCACAACACGCCCGTCCACCGCATGGCCCGGAATTGCAGGGAACTGGCTTGCGAAACGAGAATGTCGCCGTCGGCCGCATCGAGCTCCCGCAGGAGATTGCTCACGTACATCGCCGCCGCCCGCGTGCTTTGCTGCACGTCGATGCGCTGGAACTGGGCGCTGGTGGTGCGCTGGGTGGCGACGATGGACTGGTACAACGCCCCCAAGACGATCCCCATCAGGCCGAGGACCACGACCATTTCGACGAGGGTGAAGCCGTGACGGTCTACAGCACGCATGAGATGGACATGCCCAGGGTGTCGACCCGGGTCACACCCCGACGGGATGGGTACGCGACATAGATGCTGACACGCCGCGCGGCGCCGCCGAACATCGGCTGCACCACCCAGGTCAGATCGTAGATGTCGGCGCGAGTGTTGGACCCGGAGGCCAAGGTGGCGCAGCTGCTGTTGCGCAGCGTTTCGAAACGCTCTTGCGCGTAGAAGCTCGCCGTGGCAATGCGGTCACCCTGCCCCAACAGCCGCGTGATGCCCGCCGTGGCACCCAGCATGCCGAGAATGGCGATCGTGAAGACAGTGACGGCGACGGTCAGCTCGACGAGGGTGAAGCCACGTTCGCTTCTCACCACTGCGGCCTCCCTAGTGGGGATATCTCGAGCACGGCATTGAACCCGGCCTTCGAGAGCGTCATCGTGATCCACGCTGCGCCGAACGCGATTCCCTGCGGAGTGAAGACCACCGAATCTCCGGTTGAAGCGAAGACCACGCCATACCTACTCGACATGTTCTGGATCATACCCACGGTGTCCGTGCCCCCACCCTGCAATCGGCACGAGGTCGTCCACACACGGGACGAAGAGGGATCGACATGCAACACGGCTTGGCATCCGCGCTGCACCGCAATGGACCGAGCACCGGCCAACTGCGTAGTGATGTTCACGCGCGCCTGGCGAACGTTCTCACGGGTCATCCACTCGCGGAACCTGGGGGCTCCGAGAGCCATGACGATGCCCATGATGACCAGCGCGGCGAGGATCTCGAGGAGGGTGAATCCGCGTTTCAAGCGTCCTCCCGCCAAAAAGCTTGCGCGCCAGGTCCGGGCTGACTTGGCGCGCTGTAATCTACAACGGCAAACTAGAGGTGACGACCTCTCCGCACTGTGACTTTGACTCCAATCCCATTGTGTCGCACGTCACACCCACTGTGATGCACGTCACAAACCGGCAAAAAAACATGGACAGATCTCGCAGAGCACCGTAGCTTGGCGGCAGATGGATAACCCAACACTCATTATCTCGAATCCACCGCACGAGGATCTCGACCCGGCCCTTGCAGCTCCCTGCTTCGGCCTTTCGCCTGCCGAAGTGCGGATGAAGGCCAACTATCCCGTGCCCGAGATCTGGCTCGCCGACAGCGGCCAGGGCAAAGTCGATCCCACCGTGGAGATCCTGCGCACCGCCGGGCTGAGCGTGGTCGCGGTTTCCGGAAGCGATTTCGCCGCCATCCCCCCACAGACGATCATCAAGACGTTTGGCTTCACGACGACCGGGATGACGTTGGGGCTCGGGGACTCGCAGGTGGAACTCTCCTACGATGGGCCGTTCGTCGGCGTATTCTGTCAACCGCGGGCAGGGACCGGGGAGTCCGGCGGCACCGGCGCCAACCCACTGACGGAAGGCCTCCGCCAGCGCCGCAGCGGGGTGTTCATGGCCCGCGACAGTCTCATGGGGTTTGGAGGCAGCTCGAGGGGAAGCTCGGCGGGCGGTGAGGAAGAGGAAGCCGACAGTCCATTCCTCGACATCTACGTACCGGGCGGGTCCACCGACGGGGGCGTGCTACGCGCGGCCGTGGTGCAAGACCAAGTCGACTTCTCGGGATTGGGCGAACTTCAGCTCCCCCGCGCGAGCGACAACATGGTCATGTTGGTCGCCGAGGTGGAGGACAAGTTTTCGGCGGCGCACCTCGACCGACGCCTCGTGGACATGCAACCCCGCTCCAGGGCGATGGTGGGCAGACGGACGGCGGTGTCGGCAGAGCGCAAGGGCTATTCGTTTGCCACAGCGGCGCTGTCACAACTCCTCGAGTCCCTGTCGCCCGAGTTGAAGGACATCACGCAGTTCGACTTGGCGTCCCGATTGGCCTACCTCACACGCCAGTAGTCGGCGCAAACCTCACCGCCCGTCGGCAACCGCCGTACGCGCCCAATCCCATCCGGTGAGACCCAACCCATTCACCGCCCTGACCGCCACGTCCGTAATCCCCGCAGCGGCACGAATCGTCACGTTGGGTTCCGCGACGCGCATCGTGTAGCGCATGGGATCATGGGGAGGGCCGTACACCACCACGTAGGTGTTCACCCCCACCTCCGGGCTGGGGGACCATTGCACCGCAACGCGTCCACCAGTCTCGCGGCGGGCCGTCAACCCGTTCAGCCGTGACGGGCTCGACGCCAGCAGCGCGATCGACGCGATGTTGGCCTTTGCCGTCTCCCGCATGAGATCTTGATTGATCGTCGACAGCTCGTCGGTGGCCTGGTGATAGTGGGGGTTCCCCAGCACCGGGTACGACCCGATCCCTCCGACGATATCTCCGTATTCCTCATAATAGGCGGCGGCGTCGGTGGACTTGTAGTACTTGGCGTCGTAGGTGATCAAGTCGGAAAACAGAAATGCCGCGGCGTGTTGCAGGTCGCGAATCCCCGCGTTGGAATATCGAATCGTGTTGTCGAGCTGGTGATTATTAGCCCACCCCAGCATGTCGTTGTTCAGAGCCCCGACGAGCAGATCGCCGTCGCGGACAGCCCGGCGCACGAACTCCCTGCTGCCCAAGAGCCCCGCTTCCTCACCGGTGAAGAACGCGAATTTCACCGTGGCCGGCAGGGGATGATCGGCGAAGAGGCGGGCCGCCTCCAACAAGATCGCCGTCCCCGACGTGTTGTCGTCGGCGCCCGGGCCCCGCTGGTTGCTGTCGAAATGACTGCTCACGACATAGACGAGCGCGGGATGCTCGGTTCCCCGCAGCGTGGCGACCACGTTGGCGCTGCGCGCGCCGCGAGGCTCGAACCACTGATACTCCGGCTCATACCCGAACCCCCGCAGCGTCTCGGCGAGGTATTCCACGGCGAGGAGGTTGCCCGGCTGTGTGACGTGCTTGGAATCAAAACCGAACAACACCGACTGGTACTCCGAGAGCCGCGCATCCGAGACTGATTCGGTCAACGCCGCCACGGCGTCCCGCACCGGCGCAAACATGGCGGCACCCCGCGCCCGCAAATCCCGCTCGGCCCCGAGATTGGCCTCGAGGCGGACCACGAGATCTTGCCGGCCGACGACTCGATCCAAATGGACCAGATACACCCCGCGCTCGGGGGAGACCGTGTCCCCATCGCGTTCGGCCACGATCAGCATCTTCGTCGCATCGGCGTTTGCCGCCCACTCGTATTCCGGCGCAATGGTCCGAACGGTGTTGTTGTGGAACAACTTGACGGCTTCCCCCGTGCGGATGTCATACAGGTAGGAGCGCAGGTGGCGCCCCTCACCCTTGGCCGCCATAACCACGTCGTTGGTCAAGAAGCGGGCGTAACGATCATGCTGGATCTCCGAGGTCAGCAGTCGCTCTTCCGTGCCGTCCGAGCGGACGACGGCAATCTCCCAGTCGTGCGCGGGCATGACCTGTACGGCAACCGATCGGCCATCCGGTGAGAGGGCCGGAGATCTGACCGGATGATCACGCCGCATCACCACCACCGGCTCCAGGCTCCTGGCCGGCGTCACCACGTTCACCGTCGTCACGTTCCCGTCTCGCGTGAGGAAGGCGATGGCCGACCCGTTGGCTGCGCTGGTGAGCGCGGTGCCGTCATACGAACGCATGTCGCCGGTGTTCAGGTCGTGCACCATCACGCGACCCGCTCCCAGGGCAAACGCCAGGAACGCATCCCCCGCGAGCGCGATCAGCCCGGACTTCGGCAGGCCGTCCGACGTCAGGGGAAGGGACGTGGCAGCGAATGCGCTGAAGGCGTACACGTCGAGGGGTGGAGGCTCGTTCGGATCCTCCGGCCTTCCACCGATGAAATAGATGGTGTTCCCGTCCCCGCTGAAGGCCAGCTCGGTCTTCACCATGCCTTCCAGATCCAGCGGGTTGTCGGCCTGGGTCCGCAGGTCCCGCACCATGACGCGAGCCAGCCTGGCCTCGATCATCGCCGCCCTGCCGCGGAGCTGGAACGCCGCCCGGCGATTCCGTTGCGCCATGAGCTCGTCGATCTCGGCTCGCACCCGCCGCAACTCCTCGTCTTCCTCGATGGTGAGGTATGCTCCGCGCCCGCCGGCCGGAGAAAAGATGAAATTTCGACCCGGGAATCGCGTGACCTCCCCGCCGTCTACGGCGGAGATGATGTGCGTGACCGTGGAGGCACTGGACCCGGTTTCGTACGCCGCCCACCGTCCGTCGGCGCTGAACTGCACGGAGTGGCCGTCGGCGGCCACCGAATCGACCTCGTGTACCTCACCCGTGGCGAGTGCGACCTGGCGCAGGAACTCGTCCTCTTCGGCTCCTCTCACGAGCCGGAGATAGGCCTCCAACGCCTCGGTGTACGCTCCGCTATCCCAGAGCCGCCGGCCCCGCTCGAAGAGCCTGGCGCGGGGATCCTGCTGAGCGACGAGCGAAGTGGTGCCCAGCACCACCGATAAGACGGCTATCGACAATCGAACCATCACGCACCCCAATGATGACGAAGACGTGGCAAGAAGTGTGCTTTCCATCTTACGCAGAAGGGGGGCGGTTCGCTCGCCCGACAGCCACTGCGAGCGTAACTTCCTGCCACCCAACCAGGAGCACCCCCATGCGGAAAGCCGCCCGACCTTTCGCTGCGCTCTTCATGCTGGCGACCGCCGTGCCGGCCACCATTGCGGCCGTCGCACAGCAGCGAGCCGAAGCCCCGCCCGTTCAGTCGGCGGCCATCGAACGGTTCGCCCGGCAGATGGCAACCGACGTTGCCGACGACGACGTCGGTGGAATCACGGCAGGCGTGTTTGTCGGCAGCGAAATCGTCTGGGCGCAGGGCTTCGGGTGGGCGGATCGTGACCGCCGCATCCCGGCCGACGCGGAGACGATCTATCGGGTCGGGTCGATCTCCAAATCGTTCACGGCGGTCGCGATGGCCCAGTTGGCCGGCCGCGGCGTCCTGAACATCGACGACCTCGCCGCGGCACACCTACCGGCGCTCGCCGGACTCGCCGGCGGGGCGGACACCGTCGCCGGGGTAACGCTCAGGCGGCTGGCAAGTCACACGGCGGGGCTCATCCGAGAGCCTGAGCTTCCCCGGGCGGCAGCCGGCCCCATTGCCGTCTGGGAGGAGAAGGTGCTGGCGTCCATTCCGACCACCTCGTTTCTCGCCGCCCCGGGAGAGCGTTACTCCTACTCCAATATCGGCTTCGGCATTCTGGGCTTGACCATTTCCCACGCCGCCGGCACGCCGTTCATGGAGCTGGTCACTACGCTCATCATCGAGCCCCTGGAAATGGATCAGACGGTGTTCGTGATGACCCCAGAGCTCTATCCCCATCTCGCGATAGGGTACGCGATGAATCGGGACGGCGAGATCACCACGAGCATGCCGGCACGAGAACACTGGGGCCGGGGCTACAAGGTGCCGAATGGGGGGATCTACTCCACCGTCCGGGACCTGGCTCGCTTTGCGGGCGGGGTCATGGGAACGTCGGCGGTCGAGATCCTCACGCCGGAGTGGCGCCAGGAAATCACGCGCGTCCAGACACCGGAGGACCCCGACAGGGGGTATGGGCTCGGATTCAGCCTTCGCCAAGTGGACGGCGGCGTGCGGATGGTGGGCCACGGCGGGTCCGTGGCCGGGTACAATGCGTACCTGGTGTTCGACGCCGTATCCACGATCGGTGTCGTCATGCTCCGCAATTACGGGCGGGGAAACACGAACCTCGGTCGCGCCGCGAGCGGGCTCCTCGAGGAGCTGGTGCCAGAAGGGGTCGGGAGCCTCACCCGGCACCCATGACCTGGTCCGGCGTCATCGAGCGGTATCGCGAACACCTGCCTCTCGAAGCGGGCGTTCGGGCTGTGACCCTGCACGA
The DNA here is from genome assembly GCA_039589615.1 of Gemmatimonadota bacterium. Taxonomy (GTDB): domain Bacteria; phylum Gemmatimonadota; class Gemmatimonadetes; order Gemmatimonadales; family GWC2-71-9; genus B3T1B10. The sequence continues at coordinate 1,580 of JBDHHA010000084.1, read as the reverse complement.
GGGCGACACACCCCTGTTGGCCGCACCTCGACTTGCCGACGCCCTCGGCGTAACGGCCCGACTGTACCTCAAGTTCGAGGGGTCCAACCCCACCGGCTCGTTCAAAGACCGGGGGATGACCGTCGCGGTTTCCAAGGCGGCGGCCGAAGGATCCACGGCCCTCATTTGTGCTTCCACCGGCAATACGTCCGCCTCGGCCGCGGCGTACGCCGCGCGGGCGGGGTTGGACGCGTACGTGGTCATCCCTCAAGGGAAGATCGCCCTGGGAAAGCTCTCGCAAGCGCTGGTTCACGGCGCCAGGATCGCCGCCATCGACGGCAACTTCGACCAGGCCCTCACCCTGGTGTCGCAGATAGCCCAAGCGTCGCCGGTGACCATCGTCAACTCGATCAATCCCTATCGCCTCCACGGTCAGAAGACGGCGGCATTCGAGATCTGCGACGCCCTCGGCCGCGCCCCCGACCTCCACTTCCTGCCCGTCGGCAACGCGGGCAACATCACCGCCTATTGGATGGGATACAAGGAATACGCCGACGCCGGAGTCATCGACGCAAAACCGCAGATGATGGGCGTGCAAGCCGCGGGAGCCGCGCCCATCGTGTTGGGACATCCCGTGTCGTCGCCCCAGACGGTCGCCACGGCCATCCGCATCGGCAACCCGGCCAGTTGGAAGGCGGCCGTGGCAGCGCGTGACGAGTCCAAGGGGGCCATCGACGCCGTGACGGACGCGGAGATTCTCGAGGCATACACGATGCTGTCGGCGACCGAGGGCGTCTTCGCCGAGCCGGCGTCGGCCGCCTCCGTGGCCGGCCTCGGGAAAAGCGACGTCGCTCAACGTTTGCCCGCCTCTTCTATTATTGTTTGTACACTGACGGGACACGGTCTCAAGGACCCCTCAGTCGCCACGGAGTCGTGTCCGGAACCGGCCGTGACCTCCGCCGATCTCAACGCTGTCCGAGAGGTATTACAACTGTGAACTCAGAAGGACCTGTTCGGCTCGCGGTCTGCGAGGGTGCCGTGGGCATGACCCCCGGTGACAACAACTGGCGCGCGTTGACCGACGACGCGGCACACAAGAAGCCCGACATGCTCTTGCTGAACGAAATGCCGTTCGGCCCATGGGTTGCCGCGAGGAACGAACCGCAGTTCGACGATCTCGTTGCCGTGCAGCGACTGCACGAGCAAGGTCTCCTGCAATTCGGGGAGCTGGGTGCGCCGGTGGTCCTCGGCAGTCATCCCGTGTTCGACGAGGGTAGCAGCGTCATCGAGGGGTTCGTGTGGGAGCATGAGTCCGGGGTGACCCCCGCCCACACCAAGCAGTACTTCCCCAACGAAGAGGGATGGTACGAAACGCTCTGGTTCGAGCGGGGAGACCAGGCGTTCGAGATCGTCGAGGTCGGTGGCCTCAACGTGGCGTTCCTCATCTGCACCGACATCATGTTCAACGAGTGGGCCCGTCACTACGGGCGGTCGGGGGCCGACCTCATCGTGGTGCCTCGGGCGACTCCGGTCGCCACGCTCCACCGGTGGCAAACCGCCATCCAGATGGCGGCCATCGTCTCCGGATGTTACGTGGCCAG
>JBDHHA010000083.1:0-29375 GCA_039589615.1 Gemmatimonadota bacterium | reverse complement strand
GTGGCAGCTCTGGACTCGATTCTGCAATCGGCCACCGAAGAGTCACTCCAGCGACGAGCCCTCATGGCGCTGTCGCAACACCGCAGCGACAATGCGGGAGACATCCTGATTCGCTTTGCCCAGCGGAGCGATATCTCGGTGGAGCTGCGCAAGTCGGCCATCCAGTGGTTGGGGCACCGTCGTGACGCCGCCCCGTTCCTGCGGGATTACTACCAGGGATTGGATGACGTGGAGTTGAAGGAGCAGATCCTGATGGGGCTGTCCCAGAGTCACGACCAGGAGAATGCGGACTTCCTCCTCGGGATCGCGGGCGATCAGAGTGAGGACATCAAGTTGCGGAGTCGCGCACTCTTCTGGCTGGGACACATGGCGGACATCGAGCAGGACATCTATGCGCTGTTCGACCAGGTGACGGAGGCCGAGCTCAAGAACCAACTCATCAGCGTGTATGGCCAACGGGGTCGAAGAGACAGTTTGGCGGTGGACAAGCTCATTGAGATCGTTCGCAGCGAGACGGATCAAACCCTGCAGAGCCGGGCCATCTTCTGGCTGGGACAGACGGGCGATGCCCGGGCGGCCGAGATACTCCGGGAGATCATCAACCGTGATTGAGGCAATCGCGCGGGGGACGGCGGCGGCGGTAGCCGCCGCCGTTCTCGTTTTCCCACTACAAGCACAGACCGTCGCCGATCGGATGGGCGAGTTCCGTGATGGGACGGTGAGCATGAGCTTCGCGGCTCGGGACGATGTGTGCGGTAGGGGTGACTCTATACGCAGGATGTCACACATCACGCGGTCGGGTGATCGGCGGCGTGGCTGTGATGATGGGTTGGTGCGCGTCACGCTGCGCCTGGCGGACGGCACGGTGGTGGATCTCGAGACCAATGTCGGCGGTCGCTGGCGACCGATTCGGGACGGTGTCGACCTGGGAAGAGTCTCCGCTCCAGAGGCGGCCGAGTACCTGATGACGTTGGCAGCGTCGGTGGACAGCGATCCGGGGAAAGAGGCGATCGTCGCTGCGGCCCTGGCCGACAGCGCCACTGTGTGGCCCGGGTTGGAGCGCCTGGCGCGGGACCGGTCCCGCCCGGAGGAAATGCGGCGACAGGCAATCTTCTGGATGAGCCAAGTGGACGACAGCACGCCGGCGCTCGCCAGGCTGTACGACCACCTCGAAAGCATCGAGCTGCGCGAGCACGTGATCTTCGCGTACGCCCAGAAGCAGGGCGACGATGACGCGCTGGACGAGCTCATGGCCATTGCCCGTTCCGAGCCGGACGGGAGGCTGCGAGGGAAGGCGATTTTCTGGCTGGGCCAGGTGCGGGATCCCCGCGCGGTTCAGCTCTTGGCGGAATTGATCAACCGATGAGAATCGAACGACGAGCGGGAAGCTCGATGCTCAATCTCCTGGTTATCACGCTGCTGCCGCTCGCTTGCTCCGACGCCCCCCAATGGACCGGGTTGGTCGAGACGCGTGACGGCATCGAGGTCATCGCAAATCCAGGCGATCCCCTTCTTGACGAAGCCCAAGAGTTCGTAACCGACCTCTGGGCGGTCCAAGGCCCCACCTGGGAAAACCCCTCACTCGTCCACGCTGGATCGGGACTCATCACTGTGGTCGATCCGCAAGCAAACCGAGTTCATGTGGTTACGATCTCGGGCGAGACCCGAGAATCGCTCGGACGTTCGGGAGGCGGCCCGGGGGAGTTCCTCCGAATACAGAATGCGTTCCCCGAAGGCGACAGATTCGTAGTTCTCGACGGAGGAAAGCAAGGCGTTGAGTACTTGGACCTCGATGGAGACTACCTGTCCTCAATGCACCTCGGGAGATGGATATCCGGCGGATTCCCACTGGAAGACGGAGAGTTACTCGTCAAAGGCGAGTTTGTCGCTGACCCTGCGGAGGAGTCCACTGGAGCGTGGGTGAGAGTCTCGGAAGGAAGTGAGCCGAGCCCCTTCAATCCCCAACCCCTGGACCTGCTGCCGGAAGAACAGGGCGTACAGTGCTCCGATCTCTTCTCATGGGCGGGGGGTGCCGCTCGTCTACGGTTCACCACTCCTCAGATTCAGGTGTTCAACCGGGCCGGTGGGGTCTTGAGGGAAAGCAGGATTGATCTCCCCGTCGAGGCAGTGTCGGAAACCGAGCGCGACCTTGCCCTTGCTGAACTGGCCCGCAGGCTCGCGGACCGCGGGGTTCCTCCCGCATTCCAGCAGCAATCTTTGCTGGTCATGGAGGAGAGATGGCGCGTGAAGTGCCGGTTTGGGTCACTGGAGTTCGACCCTTCCGGCCGACTTGCAGCGATTCTGGAGCAAAACCCGGATGATTTCGGTTCCGGAAACGCCACGCTGCATTTTCTCTCCCAGGACGGAGTCTATTTGGCCAAGGTGAGCTTCCCGGGCCCCTGGAGAGACTTCACCCTGGATGATGGGGTGGTCTATGCGTTGACGCGGGATCCCACCACCGACCTGATCACCCTCAGGGCGTACCGCGTGGATCTCCCCCACTCCGTATTCACAGACGCCGCCGAGGTACTGGAGGAGGCCCGCCGACGGGCAACCGAGGAGTTTTCTGGATGACTATCGAAACTAGACGGCTCGGCGGCCTGGTGCTGTGCGCGACACTGCTGGGTATCGTGCCGATCCGAGCCCAGACGCTGGTGAACCGCATCGAGACCGCTCCCGACGGCAAGGTGCGGATGACCTTTGCCGCGCGACCCGGCGTATGCGGTATCGGCGAGACCTTCACGACACATCGACACGACGACGAAGACTGGGAGTGGGAGTGTGACCCCGCGCCCGTGCGCGTGGTGGTGACGAAGGAAGATGGGGACGTCACGAGGGTGCGCACGTTCGTGGGAGGCCGGTGGCGCGAGGGCTCCACGGCATTGGACCTGGGCACCGTTTCCGCGGTTGAGGCGGCCGAGTACTTCGTGACGTTGGCGGAGCACAGCAGCGGCCGCATGTCCCGTGACGCCATCAGACCCGCCACGATGGCCGACAGTGCCGTGGTGTGGCCCACATTACTCCGCATAGCCCGCGACGAAGGTCGGGGGAGGGATACCAGACGTACGGCCGCCCGGTGGGTGGGCATCGCCGCCGGCGAGGTGATGGTGGCAGGTGCCGGTGAGACGGCGGTCGACGATCCGGAGCGTGAGGCTCGGGAGCAGGCGGTGTTCGCGCTGTCGCGCCTGCCCCGCGACCAGGCCATTCCGGAGCTCCTCGAAGTTGCCCGCACGCATCGGGACCCGCAGGTCCGGAAGCGGGCCCTCTTCTGGTTGGGCGAGACCGGTGATCGTCGGGCCCTCGATCTGTTCGAGGAGGTTCTCCGGCGGTAACGGGCTGCACGGGATGCTGGGTGTCGATGTCCTGAGAGGCTCGGTGGAGCGCTCGGGTAACGCTCATTCCGCCGTGGCCGGCTGCTGTCTCGTCCCACCTTCGAGCTCCCCGGCGAGCCACTCCTCCGGCGACGTGTGTTCCAGCACCTGCGCGCGGCCCTCATAGTCCCCACGCACGATACGACCAGGTGCCTGGAGCAGCGTGCACACACCGTAGTAGTTGCGTTGGAGGATCCAGGTCTCCCGCTTCGACTCTGCCAACAGTTGCGGGACGTCTGGCCCACCCTGCGCATCGGTCGGGAACCCATCGCGCCAGTCGACCCATTGATCGGGCCGCAAAACGAACGGGAGACTCCACGCGTCCACACCGTTCGGGAAGACGCCAGCCAGCTGCTCACACGTCATCCTGAAGCCTGCCGAGACATCGGGAAATGGGTCCCAGGATGGGACGGGCGCAGCTGGTAGGAGCGGCACGCCGATGGTATCCTGGCCATCGGCGTGGATATCGGTTCCATCCTTGCCGATCAGGACAAAGTGATGCTCGCTGGGCCGGACGATCTCCTCCGGAGTCTCCCCTTCCGGCACCCAGCACGCCGCGAGAATCTGTCCTCGCTCGAGAAAGGTCCGGATACGGTCGAAGTATTGGGGCGAGATCTGCTCCACGGCTGAGAACTGCCCGACGTAGCTCTCCGGCCTCCGCAGCCACCCGTGGACCGCATCCGGGAAGCCGAACTCCAGGAGTGCAGGGTCCTGGGGATCCTCGATGAAGATCTCCCAGATGTCGTAGAGGTTGTTCCAGAGGGTACGCATGTTGTCGTCAGCCTTTCCGGTGTCGTTACCTCCTCCGGAACCTCAGGTCCCACACCCTACCCTGGCTGAGGGTCATCTCCGTGATCTGTCCTGAGGCGTTGCGACGGAAGATGAGGGTGCTGCCTCCGGACCTGAACGCGTCCGGGTAGAGCGGAGCAAGCCTCCCCCCGTCGCCCCAGCGATCTTTCATCACCAGCTCGCCGTCCTCGATCTCCACCGCGTAGGTGGCCTCGGCTTCATCGCTCCGGTATGACCCGGTGTACTGGGCCAACTCGGCCTCGCCAGGATCGAAGGGCGCCACCGGCTCGAGGCGGATGTTGTCGGAGTCCGGGTTCAGGACCGCCCCTGGACGACCCTCCTCCATGGGAGTGTCATCGAATTGGAGGACCGTGCCCCTGGCCGATCTGAACCGGGTATCGCTCACGGGGAAAAGCTCCGTGCCTGCCGCCTGCAATCGGTCGTCCCCGGCCGCCACGGAAAAGAAGGTGCCCAGCCGGGCCCCGCCGGTGATGCGGTATCCTCCGGCAAGGGCCGCCAGCCTCTCCGGGGACATCTCGATGGCTGGCACCGGGCCGGGGGCCTCCGGCTCCGTGATGGCGTCCCCCAGGTAGAGGTCCGCCACCCGGTGGGCCAGGCCCCCCGCATTGCCGTTGGAGGCATTGCACATCACCGCCACCGCGATCCCTTGATCCGGAAAGCGCGTCAGGAATCCCCGGTAGGCCGCCGTTGACCCACTGTGCTGGACCTCTCTGACCCCTTTGTACTCCCCGACGAAGAGCCCGCTGGCGTAGGAGATCGTCGTGCCCGAGTTGAGGACGCCCTGGCGATGCATCTCTTCGATGAAGCGAGGTCCACCGAGCTCGCCCGTCTCCAGGTTGTGTGTGAAGCGCAGCAGGTCGCCCACCGTGGTCAGGAGCCCGCCGTTGCCGTGCACGTTCTCGAAGGGCATGCGCATCGACCAACCGCCATCTCGGTTCGCGCGGTAGGCAATGGACCGGTCCTTCACGATCCGCGTGAAGTCGTCCCGCCACTCGGTCTTCGTCATCCCCAGGGGCTCGAAGATTCGCTTCTTCGAGAACTCCGCGAAGGACATGCCGCTCACCCGCTCCACCAGGACGGCCTGGAGGTTGTAGCCGGTGTTCGTGTAGGAGTAGTACTCTCCCGGCGGGTAGTTGAGGGCCATCTGGCGACTGGCGATGTCCAGCATGTGGATATGCGTGTGTACCCGGGTTGTCCGGGGCCAGCCCTCGATTCCCGCCACCGATCCCCAGTCCCTGAGGCCGCTGGTGTGGTTGAGGAGGTGCCGGATCGTTACGGTCTCATCGTAGACCGGGAGTTCCGGGATGTACTCCCGGATGTCGTCGGTGAGCGAGATCTCCCCGTCGAGGGCCAGTAGGATGGTGGCCGCGGCAGTGAACTGCTTGGAAACGGAGCCGGGCTCGAACACGGTCTCAGGGCCGTTCGCCACGTCGTGCTCCAGATCCGCCATACCGTAGGCCCGTTCCAGGATGATGGAATGGGCGTCGCTCACCCCCACGGCGCAGCCCGGCGTCCGGGTTCCATCGAAGCGCTGGAAGATAGAGTCGATGGACACGATCTGTACGGTGGACGCGTCCTGGGCCGTGGCCGGTGCATATGCGACAGCCGCGAGAAGAAAAGCCGCGAACGGAACGGCCACGAAGAGACGGGGCAGCGGGGTGGCGGAGACGGGAGCCTTCATGATTTCATACCTCAACAAAACGGATGAGCAATGGTGGCATCGTGTCCTCCTTCGGGGGAGAGGATCCGGAGCCCAATCTGAAATGATACGGCGTAGAGGGAGAGAGGGAAATCCGCGCTGCACGCTGGCGCACCGCGGCGAGGCACATACTTTTTTGGGCGTCTCATCTTCGGGGTGCCAGCGTGAGTCAACCCAACCAATTCGCCATGTCCCAGCAGTTTGCCAAGGTGCTGCACGCCGCCCTCTTGGGTGGCGTGTTCGTCATTGCGGCGGTGTTCGCCGTCGTGCGATCGCTAGTCGACGTGGAGCTGGAGGGCAGCGCCCTCACGGCCATCCGCTATGCCGGCCTGGGACTTCTGCTCGTCGCCGGCATCGTGATCTTCAAGCTCCGGGCGCGTGTCCCCACGTATCAACCCGAACAAGAACGTGACGCATGGTGGGCGGCGCACGGACAACTGGTCCTGCCGCAGTGGGTGATCGCCGAGGGCACGGCCACGGTGGGTGCTGTGCTTTGGTTCCTAACGGGTGACGTGGCCCTGGTGGTCGTGTGGGCTGCTGCCGCGGTGTTGCTGTTTCGCCTGCGGCCGGGCGTGTGGACGGCATAACGCGCGGTCGAGCCGCTACGTTTCCACCCCGAGGGTGCAGTGATACACGTCCATCTTGTAACACGTGAGCAGCCAAACGCCGTTGGGATGCGTGTCGAGGGTCCAGTCTTCCACGCGCGTCGACTCCCAGCCACACGGCTGCGTGCAGGCGTGGCTGGGTGGGTTACGTGGCTCGCGTACCTGCGCAAGGCAGTTTTGCCAGGTGGCCGGAAAGAGCCCGTTTCCCGGATCCGGGTCGGGCGGGTTCGGCCGCCGGGGATCGGCGTTGAAGTACATGACGTGGAATTCGGGGTCCATAGCGGTCTCGCAGGGACACTCCCCCTCGGCGCCCTTCGGCGCGCCCGCCCAGTTGCCCGACGTGCCCACGAAACGGAACCGGCGGAAATCGATTCCCTGCGGCCGCGGGATCTCGGGCGGTCCTGGATCGTCCTTCTCCTCCTCTGCCTCACCTTCACCCGGCTCGCCCTCCTCTTCCGCCGGCCCACCCTCCTGTCCCGCGGCTTCCTCCTCCCCCGGCGCCATGGCCAGGAACCACGCCGGCGGCTCAACGTCGGGGAAGAACCGCTGCACGTTGTGGTAGTGACGTAGGGCTTGCGCGTCCGTGGCGAACGCGGGTGCCGCCCGTCGGCAGGCGAGCGTACTGAGCGCCGCGAACAGTCCGACTAGAAGTAAGAGTGACCGTGACATGTCCAGCCTCCTTACACTGGGCGATCCGTGGAGTGCGCGTTCCGGCATCCAAGTGTCGCCCCTGGTACCGGAGGCGTCCAGGCGGCCTGGGATGCCTTCGCTATCGACCCGAACCTCTCGAGCGGTCCCGGCCGAGTCAGGCTATGTGACACCACCTGACCAGTCAGGGGCCGGCGTCTTCGGAGAGTACGATGGTGAACATGGCTCGGGCCACCGCCAAGCTCGGGGACTCGACGCGAACCTTCCTTGCGGGTATCGTGGGTGACAGCCCGGCGGGGAATCTGATCACCAGCAGCGAGGGCCTCGCGGAGGTCGCGCCCCGCCTCGACAAGCTGGCGCGTCAAGCCGACTCGGTCCTGGTGGACGATGCCGGATTCTTCTACACGCCACCCCGGTAGTCGCTCGCCCGGTCGGCCCCAAGGGTTTTCCATTACGGTGAGGTAAAGTCTGATGGCCAAGGTCTTCGTTACCGGTGCCAACGGGTTCATCGGCGCGCACTTGATCGAGTTTCTCCTCCGGCGGGGGGACCAGGTCACCGGGCAGATACGGACCACCAGTGACATCCGCTCGCTGGCGCCGCTGTTCCCCCAGTACGGCTCGCGGCTCCACTTGGTGATCGGCGACATCAGGGAGCCGGACAGCCTCGGTTCTGCGCTCGACGGTGTGGAATACTTCTTTCACCTGGCTGCGGTGCTTTCAGGTACGAGTGAGGCCGACTTCTTCGAAACCAACGTCGGTGGCACCCGGAATATCGTGGACTTGGTCAAGCGGCACCGGACGGACGCCTTCAAGCGCTTCCTGTTCACCTCGAGCCTCGCCGCGGCCGGCCCGTCACCGGACGGGACGCCGCTGGACGAAACCGCCCAGCGGAATCCGGTCTCCTGGTATGGGAAGTCAAAGCGCGACGCGGAGGACATCGTGAACAGGGCCGGGCAGGACGGCCTCCCGGTCACCATCGCCCGCCCGTCCGGCGTCTTTGGCGAGCGGGAGCAGCTTCTGGCAGATGGGACCTTCCCACTGGTTCGGGCGGGTCTCAAGCCCAAGGTGGGGTTTTCCTCCAAGACGGTCTCCCTTATCTGCGTGGGGGACCTGGTTCCGGGGCTTGCGGCCGCCGCCGAGAGCCCCAACGCCGTCGGGAAGACCTATTTCTTCTCCAACCCCGAGCCATACGGTGAGGGCGAAGTGATGACCGCTATCGCCGACGGCCTGGGCACGAAGATCCGCATCCCGATCATCACACCCCATAGCGCCCTGTCCCTTGCGGCCATCGGAGCGGAGTTCCTCCACAAGTTCACCAGAGGACTGCCCCTACCGACTCGCGACAAAGTGCGGGAGGTCCGCCACCGTCACTGGGCCTGCTCACCCGAGGCGGCCCGGCGGGACTTCGGCTGGGCCGCCGAGGTGACGCTGTCGGATGGGATGAAACGGGCCGCCCGGGATTGGCTGGATCGCCGGGAGCGCCGGAACGCCGTGCACGAGCCCTTCGGCGATCGCCTGGTGAAGACCCTGAGCATCGCGGCCTGCCTGGGTGTGATCGAGTCGGTGCTGGATCTGTGCGTCGGAGGGATGCGGTGGGACGGTCTCGCCCTGATCCTAGGTGTGACGGAGATTCCCTGGTGGGGCGTCGCTCTGCTCATCATCGCCATCGCCTCCGTGTTCATTGGCGGAGCCTCCTTCGTCACCATTAGGAGGGGCTTCCTCCTGCGGTTCGTGGCGGGCGCCATCGTGGGGATCGGTCTCGAGCTGGTGAACCAACTCTGGTTGAACCTCTGGCAGTGGGACCCGAACACCTTCGGCGCGCTCTCGGCGCCCTGGGCCGTCAGCTTCGGCCTCGGCATCGGAGCGGGCTTCGGGCCGGTGATCACGAACGGGATCGTTCAGGCGCTCTACCACAAGCGCCTGCGTCTGGGATGAAGCCGACCATGAACGCCACATCCCCCGGCGCCAGACCGGAAGAGAAGCTTCCCCGGACCGTCCCGGTGCCGGACGAGGAGATCGAGCGCCCCAAGGTCTGGACCATCGTCAAGTTGATCTGGAACACCATCGCGAGGTTGTTTCACGATCCCATTGGCATGGTGCTGGGCAGTGCCTTCCTGCTCATCATGCTGTGGGGCTACCACGGCGAGGTGGAGCTCCTCGGGTTGGTCTGGAAGGATTGGTGGGGACCCGGCAGTCCACCGGCCGACAGGCCATCCATCATCCCGGGCATCCCCTGGGATCAGGAGTGGATCAGCTACGCCATCGGGGCGGTGCTCCTGGTGGCGATTCCCGTGGTGCTGATCAAGCTGGTGTACAAGCAGCGCCTCGGCGACTACGGCCTCGGTCTTCCACCCAAGGGACGTTGGGGGATCACGCTGCTCTCAGGGGCGCTCCTCCTCGCTATCAGCCTGCCGGCGTTTCTCGTCGGCGCGAAGGATGCCTCGATGCAGGCCACCTATCCCCTCTATCGGGGCGCGTTCAGTGGGCTGGGCCAGTTCCTGGTGTACCAAGCCGGGTACTTCCTCTTCTTCCTGGCCATCGAGTTCACCTTCCGCGGGTATCTCTTGTTCGGGCTCTACAATCTGCGAGATCGAGACGCTCCGCCGGGGGTCAGCGGGGTGAAGGGGCCGCTGGTGTTCGGGTACTACGCCATCTTCATCTCCATGCTGTCGTACACAGCCTGGCATCTCGGGAAACCCATCCCCGAGTTGTGGGGGACGCTCATCTGGGGTATCGCGGCGGGTACGGTGGCGCTGGTGAGCGGTACCATCTGGCACATCGTGATCGTGCATTATCTGCTGAACGTCTTCCTGGATTTCTTGATCTGGCGGGGATTCTAGGTGGCGGCAGACAGTTTAGGCCAGGATGGTCGCGAGCGTGTTTCCGAGCCGGTGGGCATCAATCCGCAGGTCACGGAAATGGGACTCGCCCGGTATGCGGCGGAGACGATCGCATGACGATGCGCGCCTCCACTCAAACCGAAGGTCCGATCACGCGACCCGGCACGGAGCCGCTTCCCCGGCCCGCCGCGCGCACCGGGCCGCCGCCCTACGTCGTGGTGGTGAGCGACCTCCATCTCGCGACCGGGCGCGATCCCGTCACCGGCCGGTTCGACCGGCGCGAGAACTTTTTCGCCGACGACGCCTTCCGGCGTTTTCTCGAGTCGCATCCCCCGGCCGCCGAGGGTCGCCCGGCCCCCGTGCTCGTGCTGAACGGGGACATCTTCGATTTTCTCCGCGTCGTGCACGTCCCGTCGACCGACGCCGAATGCAAAGCGTGGAGCGAAGCGCTCGCCGCCCTCGGGCGGCCGATGACGCCCGACACGTTGGCCGCCAGCATCGCGATCAAAGAGCGCAGGTTCGGCCTGCGCACCGACGACTACAAGACGGTCTGGAAGCTGCACCGGATCGCGCGAGGCCACGGGGGATTCTTCGCGGCCCTGGGTTGGTGGGTGCGCGAGCGAGGCGAGGTGGTGTTCGTGAAGGGCAACCACGACGTCGAGCTGCACTGGCCCCTCGTGCAACAGGCGATACGGAACGAGATCGGCCCACCGGCGGGGACGGATCCGGAACAGCGCGTCCGGTTCGTGGAGGAGTACGAACGCATCGGCAACGTGCACATCGAGCACGGCCACCGCTTCGAATCGGTCACCCGGGTGCCCGCCGGCGGACCGGTGCTGCCGAACGGAAGGGAGATCCGCCTGCCGCTGGGCTCGTTCGTGAATCGCTACATCGTCAACAAGCTCGAATACATCGAGCCGTTTTTGGACAACATCAAGCCGGTGCAGGACCTCCTGTGGACGGTGATCCGGCGCCACCCCCTTTCGGTGCTGCGCGTCGCCTGGCACGGAATCCCCTTCGTGCGCCGCGCGTTGCGTCCCTACTTCTTCAAGGACGCGCTGGGGTTCCAGGTGTTCCTGTTCACGCTCCTGATTCCCGCGCTCACTCTCATCCTGGTCGCACTCGTTCTGTTCGTGCCGCCGGTTCGCGATTTCGTGACGGGAGTCATCCAAAGCACCTGGCTCCGCCGGGGCCTCAGCGTGGCCGGCACGCTGGCCCCGTGGATCCTGGCCTTCGGCCGAGAACTGCTGCCCAAGCGCAAGCCCACGGTGGGCGAGGATCACTACGCGGAGGGGCTCTATCACACGATGCGCAAGTGGAATCGCGCGTCCGAGCGGGTATACGGCGTGGCCGGGCACACGCATCGGATGGACGTCCAGGCCCTTGGCAAAACCGACGAGTCGGAGGTGTTCTACGTGAACTCGGGCTCGTGGGCGCCGGTGTGGGTGAAGGACCGCCCGGATCTTGCGGGCCACGTGAAGTACACGTTCGTGCTGTTTACGCGCGGGGCGCGTGGCGAATACCGGCACGAGTGCATGGAATGGATAGACGATCGGGGAATGAAGGGCGAGGCGGTGCCCGCCGCCCTCACCCCCTGACCCCCGTGCCCGTCTTCACCACCGCCTGTCCCCGAAACTGCTACAGCACCTGCTCGTTCCGGGTGCACGTGGAAGACGGCCGTCTCCGACGCATCGAGGCACACCCCGGGAATCGGGCGGCTCCTGAGGGGCCATGCCTCAAGGGCCTCGCCTACGTGGAGCGGGTCTCGTCGCCCCACCGGATCCTCCATCCGTTGCGCCGCACCCCCGGTGGGGACTTTGCACCCGTCTCCTGGAACGATGCCCTGGACGAGATCACCGATCAGCTCGTCCGCATCCGTGAGGCCCACGGACCGCAGAGCGTGCTCTTCTACAAGGCCAGCGGCACCAAAGGGCTCCTGAACCAGGTAGGCCCGGCCTTCTGGAGCCTCTTCGGAGGGTACACCACCACCTACGGTGACCTGTGCTGGCCGGCTGGGCTGGAGGCGTCTCGCCTCACGTTGGGTGAGAACAAGCACAACGCGCCGTGGGATATGGAGAATGCCCGGCTCATCGTCATGTGGGGCAAGAATCCTGCGGAGACCAACATCCACCAGGGCGTGTTCGTGGAGCGGGCGTTGGAACGGGGTGGCCGTCTGGTGGTCATCGACCCCCGCCGGACGGAGACTGCCGAGCGGGCCCATCTCCTCATCCAGCCCCGGCCTGGCACCGACGGAGCCATCGCGCTGGCGGTAGCCCACTTGTTGATCCGGGACGGGGCCGTCGACGAGCACTTCATTCGGAACCACGTCCTGGGCTTCGACGAATTCGCGGATAGCGTGCGCACGTGCTCGCCGGAATGGGCCGCCGAGATCGCCGAGGTCCCGGTGGACCAGATCGAGCGGCTGGCCGAGCTCTTCCGGACGACCCGGCCGGCTACCATCAACGCCGGCTTCGGCATGCAGCGGTACGCGAACAGCGGCCAGACGATCCGGGCGATGGCCGCGCTCCTCGCGGTCACCGGGAACATCGGCAAACCGGGGGCAGGGTGGATCTTCGCAGACCTGCAAAGCCACGTGTTCGACGCCGTGAAGGACCCGGTGGCGTCGTTTCCGCCCGCCGAGTCCGGAGGTGCCGCCCGTGTCTCGATCTCCACGGCGCGCCTCGGCGCCGAGATGCTGACGACGAGAGACCCGGTGCTCAAGTTCGCATGGGTGGAGCGGGGCAATCCGGTGACGCAGAACCCCGACACGAACACTGTATTGAGGGCGTTCCGGAGCCTGGACTTCCGCGTGGTGGTAGAGCAGTTCCTCACCGACACGGCCAGGGAAGCGGATATCGTGCTCCCTGCCAAGACCATGTTCGAGCAGAGCGACGTCATCAACGCGTATTGGCATCCCTACCTGCAGTTGAAGCAGAAGGTGCTCGATCCACCGGGCGAGGTACGGCCCGAGTCGGAGATCTACTGGCACCTCGCCGACCGTCTGGGGATCTCCACGGAAGCCCGGGCAGGGCTGATCCCGGCCCCTTCCGACGACGCGGTGGAGGCCTATCTGCGCAGGCACCTGGAGCAATTGGACGGTGTCACGCTGGAGCAACTCCGCGAGGGCCCCGTGATGGCACCGGGCCACCAGGAGATCGCCTTCGCGGATGGCGTGTTCGCCACGCCCTCCGGGCGCATCGAGTTGCGGTCGGAGGAGGCGGCCAACCGCTGGAGCGTGGACGTCCTGCCCTCGTTCTCCGAATCCGCCGAAAGTGTGCGGTCAACGGCGGCGGAGGACGACGCCTCCTACCCGCTCTATTTCATGACGCCCAACACCAAGAACCGGATCCACTCCCAGTTCAACAACCTGGAGAGCATCCGGGCCTTCAGCCCGACTCCGGTGCTGCACATGCATCCGCGGGACGCAGAGGCACGGGGCGTGCGTGAGGGAGATTCCGTGAGGGTCTTCAACGACCGCGGCTCCCTCGAGGTGCCGGTCCGCCCGGTACACGGCATCAAGCCGGGGTGCGTCTCCATGAGCAACGGGTGGTGGATCAGCGAAGGCGGCACCGTGAACGTCTGCTCTGCGGGGCGGGAGACCGACATGGGGCACGGTGCCGCGTTCCACGACAATCTCGTCCGGGTCGAGCCCGTCCGGTGAGCGGCGTCCGGGTCCAGAAGGGCTTCCAGCTCGACCTGAACCTCTGTACCGGGTGCGGTGCGTGCGCCGTCGCGTGCGCCATCGAGAACGAGTTGCCCTGGGGCACATCCTGGCGCTGGATCGAGACGTTCAATCCGGACCGTCTTCCAGGGCTGCCGCTGCACCATCTGTCCTTGGCGTGCAACCACTGCGCCGACGCCCCGTGCATGGAGCACTGCCCCGCGCTGGCCTACACGAAGGATCCGGTCACCGGAGCAGTGCTCCTGGACCAGGGGCACTGCATCGGGTGCAAATACTGCACCTGGGCTTGCCCCTACGACGCCCCACGCTACGAACCTCAACGGGGCGTGGTGTCCAAGTGCACCTTCTGCCATGAGCGGCAGTTGGAGGGGCACAGCCCCGCGTGCGTGAGCCAGTGTCCCACGGGAGCGCTCCGGCTTGGTGATGTGGAGGCGCTGGCCGGATCGGCGGGCGTGGCGGGCTTCCCCTCGACGGAAGCGGCACCGTCCATCCGGTTCGTTCCGCTCCGGGGTGACGCGGCACCCGAGCCCAATCCGTGGGACCAGCCGGCTCAGGTGCCGCCCCGACCGGCGGCTTCCAAGATCTCGCTGGCCTCCGAGTGGCCGTTGGTGGTCTTCACGCTCCTCTCCGCCGGCCTGGTGGGGGCCATTGCCTCCGCAGCTGGGAGGGCGTCGTTGTCACTGCCGGTCTTTCTCGCCGCCGCGGGCCTCGCCGGAGGTGCGAGCACGCTCCACCTGGGCAGGAAGCTCCGGGCGTGGCGGGCACTGCTGAACCTGCGGCGCTCGTGGCTGAGCCGTGAGGCTGCGCTCTTTCTGGTCTTCGTGGCGGGGTCGGCGTGGCACCTGTCCGGCATCGGGGCTCCGGACTGGATGGGGACGGCATCGGGTGTTCTCGGCTTCGCCCTGCTCTATGCCATGGACCGCGTATACGACGTCACCCGGACGCCGGGGATCGCCGTGCACAGCGGCCGGGTGCTTCTCACGGGGATGCTTGCAGCAACCGTCGCCGCGGGCGCCACGGCGGCCTGGATGGGCATCGCGGGCTTGAAGGCCGCGCTCTATCTCCAGCGTAAGTGGCGGGGCGGGGTGCCGTGGAGGCCGTCGTGGGCGGTGGTTCGGCTGGCGGGTGGACTGCTTGCGGGGCCGGCGCTCTTCCTTATGGCGGCGTCCCCTTCGTGGGTGGCAACGGGCCTCGCGCTGCTGGTCCTGGGGGAGGTCGTGGACCGGTGCGAGTTCTACCAGGACCTGACGGTGCCCGCCCCCGTGCGCCAGGCTCGGGAGGACCTGACGCGCATGCTCGCGGCGCGCGGCGAGGCCCTTTCAGGTTCGAGCCGAACCCGCTAGCCACCCGAACTCGCCCGCCCCATCTTATAGATGCTACCAGCCGGAACGCAGCCCCGTGCCTGATGCCTGCGACCGTCTCGAGCCGCGGATGCCGCGGCTTGTGTGGAGCGGACCGCGACAGGGCTGGCTGGTGGGAAGCAGACCCCGGCGGAGGTCACGTTGCGCATACTCGAATGGGGAACTGCCCACCTTCGAGGACCTTGGGTAGAGGGTGTCGGAGGAATCCTCCTGATGGCTGTGTGCGGGCCCGTTGCGGCCGCGCAGACGGTAGAGGGCTTCGTTCGAGAAAAGGTCTCTTTCGTCGTTATCACTGGGGCCGACGTCACCCTCACGAACCAGGCCAACGGGACGGTTGTTCGCGCCGTCAGCGATGAGACCGGGCGTTTCTCCCTGGACATCCCGGAGGCGGGGTTGTACCGCGTTGGCGCCGCCCGACTCGGGTACGAACCGTTTGAAAGCGACCCCTTCTTCGTCGACGCCGGGCAGAACGTCAGCGCGGACCTATTCCTGAAGGTCCGACCCATCGAGTTGAAACCGCTCGACGTGGTGACCGATGGGACGGTGCGAAAGCTCAGTCTCGCTGGGTTCTATCGCCGCATGGAACGAGGCATCGGCCACTTCCTGGTAAGGGAAGATATTGAGGTCCTCGACGCCAACCGCGTGACGGATCTGTTCCGGCAGATACCTGGAGTCCAGGTGGTCGTCGATGTGGCGCAGGGTACGGGAGATGTGATCATGCGCGGCGGGCGGAGCACGTTTACGAGAATCGGAGAGACCCCTCAAGTCTGCTATCCCAGCATCACCATCGACGGTCAGCTCGTGCGTGCCGGGGGACAGCAACCGGCTAACTGGAGCGACGTCCAGAAAAGCCCCAGGCAGGTCGGTACCTGGGGAGAGCTACTCCGTCCTGACGACGTCGAAGCGGTGGAAGTCTACGCCGGCGGGGCCGGCCTGCCCGCTCAGGTGGCTGGGAACGTGAGTCCGTGCGGCGCGATCCTCTTTTGGACGCGCAACTGAAACGGATTGGGTAGGTGGGGGGCGGATCGGCCCTGCAACAATCTGCTGCTGACGCGGTAGGCCTCAACTGTCGTGTGGCAGACTTCCCCTGGGCGATCGGAAGTACGCAAACGGCGTAGCGTGTATCAGGTTGGACACGCGGGACATGTAAATATCCGCGTGGCGTTCCACCTGTCGCGCCATGTGACTTTTGTCGTTACCGGCCCGCATCAACGGACCCCACGGGGCATTGCCGACCTCGCCGGCCGCTTCGGCCAACGGTGAGATTTCCTCGTCCAGCGCGGCCAGCTGCGACCGGAGATTCCCGAGCCTGGCCTCCAACGCCTTGAAGGCCTCCTTCGGCCGCGGGCCGTACTTGCGACGCTTGCGCTGCACCATGAGCCGGATCTCGCGGTGCTCTCGCTCGAGTCGCTCTTTGTCTTCCATGAGCCGCGTCAGGCGATCCTGTTGATCGGCAAAGGCGTCGGACGCCGAGATCTCCTCCTCCAGCTCGCGCACGACCAACGCCGTGCGCCACCGGAGCAAGGTCTTGGTGACGTGCACGTCGCTGAACATGTGATCGCCCACATAGAGAAGGCGGTCTCCCGAAACCCCCAAGTGCTTCTCCACCGCGGCGGCGTTGCCACCGAGGTACATCCCGCCGTCACGGGGGCTTCCCACCACGGGCCGGAGTAGTCCCTCCTCGTTGACGACCTCGAAGAACGGCTGCGTCGTCGAGAAGAACGATGGCTTGCGGGCCGATACGATGACCAGGTCGAACAGGTCGCGCCAACCCATGTCGCCGGGCAGGTACCGGTCGAACGTGTACTCCATCATGGCCCGGGTGTACGCCCACTCCGAGTTGGTGATGAGGAGGAGTTTCTTGCCGGCGTGCCGTTGGTCGAGCAAGGTGAGCGGTACATCGGGATCGAGCTCGACGAATCGCTCCGGGTCGGCGATGATCTCCGTCTTGAGCGCGCCCTCCACGTGTGTTTCGTCGAGCGACGTGCGGATGACGTCGTACAGATCTTCGTAACTCAACACCTTGGCGAGCACGCCCTGGTCGAGGAGATCGACCAACTGGCTGTACATACACGCCTCGGACAGGGAGAAGAGGGTGTTGAGAAACACCCAGCGAGGCTCGGTGAGGTCGATGATGGTTCTCCCGTACAGCTTTCGTTGCACGGCGAAGTCCATCGGCACGGTGCCGTGGCGTGCCTGCTTCACATAGCCGAAGCGATCGGCCTTGACGATGTTACCCGTTTCGGTGTCGATGATCAGGCCGCGCATCACGGAGGTCGGGTCAAAGACGAGCTCCGCCAGGGGCCACCCCTGATCGACGAGCTTCTGCTGGATGTGTTCGTACGCGCGACGCTCCCATTCGTGCACGTTGTAGTGCACCAGGGTGTAGTCCATGTCGTAGCCGATGGCGGCCGTCGATCGCAGGTTGAGCGTGCGATTGCAGTAAATGCCACGGTGCGACTGGCGGCCTTCGGTCATGACACGCTCACGAAATGATTGAGCGGGCCGTGGCCGCTGCCGAGTCCCGGCGCTTGGGCGATGGCGCGATGCACGAAGTCGATACCGCCTTCCACGGCCGTCTCGAGGTCCTCGCCGCGAGCGAGCCCGGCGGTGATGGCGGCGCTCAAGGTGCATCCGGTTCCGTGGGTGGACCCGGTGGCGAGTTTCGGATGAGGGAAGTGTCTCGTCGTGCCGGGAGTGACCAATACGTCGATGAGTTCTTGTGCGTCTTCGAGGTGACCGCCCTTGATGAGCGCAGCGCCGGCGCCGGCGTCGATCAATCGTCGCGCGGCGCGCTCCATGTCGTCGACGGTCTCCACCGGTTCACCCACCAAAGATCGCGCTTCGTGGAGGTTGGGGGTCACCACGGTGGCCAACGGGATGAGCCGTTCCAATACCGAGCGCTCGGCCTCCTCCGACAACAGCCGGTCTCCCGAGGTGGCGACGATCACCGGGTCCACCACGAGGTTGGCGAATCCGAACTGCGCGATGCCCTCGGCCACCGTCTCGACGAGCTCGGGTCGAGACAGCATGCCGGTCTTTGACGCTTGGGGGGGAAGATCCTCGGCCAACGCCGCCATCTGGCTCATGACGATGTCGGCGGGCACGTCGTGCACCGCCGACACGCCCCGGGTGTTCTGTGCCGTCACCGCGACCACGACGCTGGTGCCGAACACGCCGTACTGATGAAATGTCTTGAGGTCGGCTTGGATGCCGGCGCCCCCACCGGAATCCGAACCGGCGATGGTCAACGCAATCGGATGCGTATTCGTCATTGTCGCTTGGGCGAGCGATTGCGAGATTGAGTGTTGTCGAACATCCGGGTCGTCATGGCACAGAATCTGGTGACGGTGATACGGAATCTACAGCGTCGCAACGCGCGCCGCCGCCTGACCGCAGCGGTGGTGGAGGGCGTGCGACTCGTCGAAGGAGCGCGGCACGCAGTTGCTGGTGAACTTGCGGGGTGCGGGCGTTCCCGTGGACACGGTGGCCGATCGCGAACTCGAAGGGCTTGCCGACACGGACACGCCGCAGGGCATCGTGGCGGTCGTGGAACCGCCGGTCTGGACGGTGCAGGACCTTGCGACGAAGTCCGGCGCGCCGATCCTTGTGCTGGACGGCGTCCAGGATCCGGGAAACGTGGGAGCCTTGATTCGCACGGCGTCCGCATTGGGGGGAGGTGGGGTCATTCTCCTGCCGGGAAACGCACGATTGACCCACCCCAAGGTGCTGCGCGCCGCCATGGGCACCAGCTTTCGGCTGCCGACGGTTCAGCTCGGGACGGAGGAGTTCCGGGAGTGGCTGGCGGACGAAGACGTCACGCTGTGGGCCACGTCGACGAAGGGGAAACCGGTGGCGGGACTTTCCCGGCCGGAGCGGTTGGCGGTTTTGGTGGGAAACGAAGGTGCGGGAATCGGCATCGACCTCGAGGCGCTCGCCGCTGTCACCGTCGGTGTTCCCATTGCGCAGGGTGTGGATTCATTGAACGTTGCCGTCGCAGCCGGCATCATCCTTCACGAGGTCGCTCGTCATGGCTAATGCGTTTGCGGGAATCGTCGCCGGAGTGTTCGGGCTCATGTTCGGCAGCTTCCTCAACGTCTGTATCATGCGCCTACCCGCCGACGAGTCGTTGCTGCGGCCTCGGTCGAAGTGTCCCAAGTGCGGCCACATGGTGGGTTGGCGCGACAACATCCCCGTGCTCTCCTGGATCCTCCTCCACGGCAAGTGTCGCCACTGCGGAGAGGCCATCTCCTGGCAGTACCCGCTGGTGGAAATTCTGGTCGGGGTGATCTGGGCCGCCGCGGGCTGGTATTACGGCTTGACGGTGACGGCGTTGAGTGGGGCCCTCCTGGGCACGATGCTCCTGGGCATCGGGATTACCGATGCGCGGCACTACATCATACCCGACGAGTACACGTGGGGCGGTCTGGTGATTGGGTTGCTCGTGAGTCTCACGGGCGGGTGGTCGGGGTTGTTGACTGCGCTGGTGGGTGCCGCCACCGGATTCGGGATCCTGTTGTTCGTGGCGTGGGCGGGGAAGAAGGTGTTCCAGAAGGAGGCGATGGGTGGAGGGGACATCAAGATGATGGCCATGGTGGGGGCGTTCGTGGGGTGGCAGGGTGTCCTGCTCACCATTTTCGGCGGCGCCCTCCTGGGCACGCTGATCTTCGTGCCGTTGAATCTCGGGAAGAAAGATCGCCTCGTGCCCTTCGGCGTGTTTCTGGCGGCGGCTGCGGGGATCACGTTTGTGTTCGGCGAGGCCATCGTCGCGTGGTATGTGGGCTACCTGAACGGTCTCTAGTGGAGCTCTTCGCTAGTATCTAACTGGTTGTTATTAAATGATTTACGGGGTATCATCCTGAAGGTGTCCCTCCGGATCGAGTGGCGCTGGGCGGTGCCTCGGCTCAACCTTTCCCCTCACGAGGCTATCCAATTGGGTGCATGGACGTTACGGGCCCGGGAGTGACTGCGCTGCGTAGAGACACCGAGACCACGGCGCCGGACACGGATGCGGTTGACGCCACGTTGGCGGCCAGCGGGGATGCCCGGGCGTTCGAGCGACTGTACCGAGGCCACCT
Source organism: Gemmatimonadota bacterium (assembly GCA_039589615.1). Classification (GTDB taxonomy): domain Bacteria; phylum Gemmatimonadota; class Gemmatimonadetes; order Gemmatimonadales; family GWC2-71-9; genus B3T1B10. The sequence goes on along the minus strand of JBDHHA010000083.1, from coordinate 9,281 downwards.
CCCGCGGGTTCACGGCTTGGCACGGCGGATGCTGGGAACCGACGACGTCGATGAGGCGACACAGGACGTCTTCGTCCGGGCCTGGGAGAAGCTCGACACCTTTCGTGGCGAATCGGCGTTCGGCACCTGGCTCCACCGCGTTGCCATCAACGTGATCCTCGGGAAACGACAGAAGATCGGGGTGCAACGTGATCGCTTTGCAGAATCCGACGAATTCCTGGAGCGGACGCCTGCCAAAGGAGGACATGAGGGCTTGCAGATGGACTTCGAGGCGGCGTTGGAGTACCTGCCCAGAGGGGCGCGTCAAGTGTTCGTGTTACACGATGTGGAGGGCTACAAGCACCATGAGATTGCCGAGATGCTGAGTGTGACTGCCGGAACGTCCAAGGCGCAGCTGCACCGAGCGCGCATGACGCTCCGCAAGCATCTCGAACGCTAGGGTGACCGCATGAGCGACAACTGGATGGATCGACTGTCCGATTATCTCGATGACGAGATGAGCCCGGCGGAAAGGGCGCAACTGGAGGAGCGGCTCGCCGAGGACGAGGCATTGGCGAACACGCTCGAGGGTCTCCGCCGCGTGAAGGCGCGAGCCCGGGCCGTGGACGATGCGGCTCCACCCCACGCCCAGCAGCTCTGGGAGGGCATTGCGGCACGGATCGGCGCCACTGTTCCGGCGAGGCGTGAGGCCCCGTCGGTGGCCGGTGCCATAAGACCGTGGCGGTCCCGCAGAGTCCCGCTCTCCATTCCACAGCTCATTGCTGCAGGAGTGGCGCTGATGGTGCTTTCGGGTGGCGGGGTATTGCTGGTCCAAGGTTCGGACGAAGTGGGAGACACTCCACTGGCGAGCAGCGACGCGCGGGGAATCGCGGCCTTTGCTTCCGTTGGAGCAACGAGGTACGACCAGGCGGTCTTCGACCTCGTGCAGGTGCTGGAAGCGCAACGGGACCTGCTGGATCCCGAGACGGTGGAAACGATCGAGCAGAATTTGGCCATCATCGATCAAGCCATCGCCCGGTCCCTCGAGGCCCTGCGGGACGCTCCGCAGAGTGAATATCTCCGGAGTCATCTGGAGCAGACGATGAGACAAAAACTTACGCTCTTGCAGCACGCGACCGCGCTCCCGCGCTCGTTGTAGCGGCTCGAAGCGCGAAGATAGGTAGACGAATGATGAGCACGATCCTAGCTGGGGTCATGATGATGACCGCCCTGGTGCAAGCCGCCGACACCACGATTGCCGTTGAGGAGGGAATGCGCCTCAGCGTGCGCAACCGAGAGGGCGAGATTCGCGTCACCACCTGGCAGCGCGACGCGGTCCGCATCGTCGCCAGCAACGGTGAAGCCATTCGCATCGACGCCGAGCGCTCGGGCTCGGTGCTACGCGTGCGAACGTCGATCCGCGTCGAGTGGGACGATGTCGGGGAACGCCGGGGGCGGCGGCGAAGTGACTGGGGCGACGACGGTGCGGTGGATTTCGCGATCACCGTGCCAGCGTACCTCGATGTCGAGCTATCGGGCATCGAAACCGACATGAGTGTGGTGGGGACGGCCGGTGACGTGTCGGTGGAGACTGTGGATGGCCTGGTTGTCGTGCGAGGGGGGAGGGGATTCATCCACGCACGATCGCATGACGGGGACCTGCGCGTGGAAGGCGCCAGCGGCGAAATCGAGGTCAATGCCAGCTCCGGCACTATTTGGATCCGCGACGTGAGTGGTGACGTGGCAGCCCAGTCCGTGAACGGGGACATCGAGCTCCGGAACATCGATAGCCGACACGTCACGGCCCGCACGGTCAACGGCGGTGTGACGTTCGGCGGTGTGGTGCACGACGGAGGCCGCTACCAACTCTCGACCCACGACGGCGACGTGACCGCCTCGATCCCGGAGGGAACGAATGCCACGGTGTCCGTGGCCAACTTCAACGGAGACTTCGAGACGCGGTTCCCCATCATGCTCCGGGGTGGCGCCGGGTACAAGTTCGATTTCACCCTCGGTGACGGTAGCGCGGCCCTGGTGTTGGAGGCCTTCAGCGGCGACGTGCTCCTCCTGCGACAATAGCGAGCCCCCAGGGCGCCGTCCTGGACTCGCAGTCAAACCCGACCAACCCCGCTGCACACGCCAACGCCGGAAACGGGAACTTCCCGGCGGTCCGGTGTATCTTCCCCCCATGAGAGCTTTCGCGATGACGCTCGTGGCCGCGTCCACCCTGGCGTGTGGGGCACGGGGAGAGCAGTGGCAGGATCGAGTACAGACCCTGGCCGTGGAGCTGGCGCCGGGAGTGGAGAAGGCCGTGGGGTTGGAGTTCAAGTACCCCCCGAACGTGACCGTCCGCACCCGTGAACAGGTGTTCGAATATCTCACCAAGAAGATCGAAACAGAGCTGCCCCCGGAGGAGCTGGAGCGTGTGTCGCTGGCCTATCGGCTGTTCGGGCTGATTCACGACACTCTCGACCTCGAGAAGCTGTTTCTGGATCTCTACACCGAGCAGATCGTGGGCTTCTACGACCCCCTCACGGATTCGCTGTACGTGGTGGCCGGAGCGGACGAGCTGGAGGTCCGCCTGATCGTAGCACACGAGCTGGTGCACGCCCTCCAGGCCCAGTACGTGCCCCTCGACTCGATTCTATCGACCCGGGGAGACAACGACCGGCAGGTGGCGGCCCAGGCGGTGATGGAGGGGCAGGGCATTCTCGCGTCGCTCATTGCCCTGATGCCGGGCCAGGACTTCAACGCCCTGCCGGACTTCTGGCAGCAGTATCGCATGTCGGTGCGGGAACAACAGGAACGCATGCCCATCTTCAACACGGCGCCGCTGATCCTGCGAGAGACCCTCATTTTTCCGTACCTGGGCGGCGCGGATTTCGTGCGCTGGTTCCAGAGCGAGTATCCCGGCATCATGCCCTTCGGGGATCGGCTCCCGCGCTCCACCGAGCACATTCTCGACCCGAAGCGCTACGAGGCCGGTGACGAACCGGTGCGGCTGCGCTTCACCGCCACCGAGGGTTTGGTTCACGACGACGGTATGGGACAGTTCGAGACCCAGGTCCTCATCACGGAGGTGACCGGAAGCGAGTCTACCGCGGCGGCGGCCGCCCGTGGATGGGGAGGCGATCGCTACGGGGTGTTCGAGGCCGACGGCGACCATGCGCTGGTGTGGTGGTCGGTGTGGGATTCCCCCCAGGCGGCGCGACGGTTCACGACGGTGTTCGAACGGGAATGGACCGGCCTGGTCCGGCCCGGGCGCCGCCGCGAGGTGCGGAAGACCGAGTTGGGCGCTCGGCCGGCGATCGTGATCCTGGATGCTCCAGAGGGGTGGGACCGGTGGGAGTATCCTCCCACGGTGGTGGAGGGGAGCGGGCGGTAGGCAGGATGCGGTGAAAGGCACCGCGCACGAGCTACGGCAGTAGCACCCCCACGAAATACGCCGTCGCCCCCACGATTGCCCCCAGCACGTATCCCAGCCGCACGATGAGGTTCAATTCGCGTTGGGTGGTCGCCCGCACGATCTGCTCGATGCGTTCCACGGAAAACCCCGCCACCTTTTCCTCGACGACGGCCTGAATGTCGACCTGGCCGACCACTTCCGGCACTTGCTCCTGAATCCACTCCCAGAGGATGGGGGAAATTGCCGCGATGATGCGGTCGATGCTCCCCTCGGGCAGTGCCGCGGACGGACGCCCGATGGGCTTTTCCAGGAGCGCGTGCAGTGCGGCGTTGGCTCCCTGCTCGATCCACTCCCGCACCCGGTCGGACGCCACCGTGGCCGACGTCCACTCGGCGGCGTCATCCGGGGGGATCTTCTTCAACACTTCCCCCACGGTGTGTTTTTCGGCCCGCTGCAGCGCATCGTCCACCTTCTCGATCGCGTACGCCCTGGTGGCCGAATCCCGCAGCGCGGCGGTGATCTGCTCGGCGGCGGTCTGCTTGATGCCCTCCAGGCGCTCGGGCCCCAGGGAGGCGAAGTGCTCGGCAAGAGGCTTCCGGAGGAATTTCACCACGGCGTCGTTCACGCTCTTGGCCACCTGCGACCGCATCTCGGGCTCGTCCAGCAGGCGACCGACCTGGTCGGCGCCATCCCGCTCGAAGTTGTCCAGCAGGCGGGCGATGGTCTTCTCGGTGACCACGATCCGGGCCACGATGCGCTCGTGGAGCAGCAGGTTCTTGACGAAGCGCTCGAACAGGTTGTGGAGAGAGTTCTGGATGTTGACGCGGGTGGTGGGATCCCTGAGCGCAGCGCTGATGCGATCCAGCGCCAGCGGGATATAGCCGGCGATCTCCTGCTCGACGACGGAAACCAGCGGCGTGGGCAGCCGCTCGAGGAGGGGAGTCTGGTCGCCGGAGAGCCTGACGAGCTGGCGATCCAGCCAGTGGTTGATGGTGTTCTCCAACTCCGGATTCATCACCGCCTCCCCCACCCACTCCTCGATGCGCTTGCGGATCGAGGCCCGGCGCTCGTCGGTGAGGAACTCGCTGAGGGGACGGTCGCCCAGGTCCTCGCCGATGCGGGTCAGGAAGCCCGCCACGGCGGTGTTGAAGTCCTCGGTCTTGGCGAAGTCGGCCAGCCGGTCGGCGACGGCCGGGGCCACCTGTTCCATGGCTGCCTCGACCTCGGTGAGGATGGCCGGGGGCAGCTCGTTCTTGAGGGATCCCCGCTCGGTCTCGAGGAGCTTCTCCACAAAACCCCGGATCGCCTTGTCGAAGGCGGCTTTGAGCTCCGGGGCCGCCAGCTGTTCCGCGAGATCGTTGGCGGTGAGGAGGCGCTGGCCCACCGTGCGGCCGATGGTCTTGGCCAAGCGGAGCTTGTTCTTGGGAATGGCTCCGTGGAGCTTCAGGCGTCCGGGTCCCCGGGGCACGTAGGGGTGGAAGAGCATCCAGATCGCGACGGCGTTCGTCAGGCCGCCGGCCAGGGCCCCGAAGATGATGGTGACGGCGGCGTTGAGCAGGGACAGGTCGGCACTCTCCATGGAATTTCGGTCTCCGGCCTTCGAATGTAATCAAGCCTGGCCGGGTCTTTGGGCTTCCGGTGTCGTTACGGTTGCCTTCCACCCGAAGTTTCCCGGGCGCCCGCCACTCCCCCGTGGGGGCATGTCCTCGCTGGTGGCGCTAACCCCACTCGCTGAGTACACTTACAGGCTATATGTTTTCGGCCCTTTCGGAGAGGCTCACCGGGGTTCTCAAGAACCTCTCGAGCCGAGGCGTCCTGACCGAGGACCAGGTCAAAGAGGGCCTCCGGGAGATCCGGAGGGTGCTCTTGGAGGCCGATGTCAGCTACGAGCTGACCCGGGATTTCGTGCAGCGGCTCCGAGAGAAGGCGGTGGGAATCGAGGTCGGGAAGGCAGTGAGCCCCGGCCAGCAGCTCGTGAAGTTCGTGCACGACGAGCTGGTCACGTTGCTGGGGAGCGATGCGGCTCCTCTGACGTACTCCTCCGTCGGGCCGACCGTGATACTGATGGTGGGTCTCCAGGGATCGGGGAAGACGACCACCGCCGCCAAGCTCGCGGCGCGATTGAAGAAGGAACAGAAGGCTCCGTTCTTGGTGGCGGCGGACGTGTACAGGCCCGCTGCCGAGGACCAGCTCCGGCAACTCGGCGACCGCGCCGGCGTCGGAGTGTTCGGGCCTCAGGAATATGGCGGTGGCAAAGACGTCGCCGGGCTGGTGCAGGCGGGCGTCACCGCGGCCGAGAAGGATCGGGCCCGCACCGTCATCGTCGATACGGCCGGGCGGCTGCAGATCGACGACGAGATGATGGGTGAGTTGGAGCGGCTGAAGACCGCGGTAGAGCCGCTCGAGATTCTCCTCGTGGCCGACGGCATGACCGGGCAGGACGCCGTCAAGATCGCGAAGGGGTTCAACGACGCGCTGGGGGTCACCGGGGTGATCCTCACCAAGCTCGACGGGGACGCGCGAGGTGGAGCGGCGTTGTCGATCCACGGCGTCACCGGCGCCCCGATCAAGTTCGTGGGAGTGGGCGAGCGGCTCGACGCTCTGGAGCTGTTCGACCCGATTCGCATGGCGGGTCGCATTCTCCAGAAGGGGGATGTCGTCGGGCTGGTGGAGCGGGTCCAGGATGCGGTGGACCCGGAAGACTCGGAGCGCCTCGCCAAGAAGGCGTTCTCCAAGCGGGGTCTCGATCTTGAGGACTTCTTGACTGCGATGCAGCAGATCCAGAAGATGGGACCTCTGAAGGGTGTGCTGGGAATGCTGCCGGGCGTGAACGCGAAGATGCTCAAGTCGGCCAATGTGGACGACAAGCGTATGAAGCACTTCGAGGCGATCGTGCTCTCGATGACCCCGGCCGAGCGGCAACGACCGGAGATCTTGAATGGATCGCGGCGCGGCCGCATTGCCCGGGGCTGTGGGCGCTCGGTGCAAGAGGTGAACCAGCTCGTGAAGCAGTTTGGGCAGATGAAGAAAATGATGAAAGCAATGGGCAAGCTCAGCTAAGCAGGAATCGCAAGGAATACGACATGGCAACACGAATTCGTTTACGCCGCACAGGCCGCAAGCATCAAGCCACCTACCGGATCGTGGTCACCGACAAGGCTGCACCGCGCGACGGGCGGTTCATCGAGACGCTCGGCCACTACAATCCCCGTACCGAGCCGGTAACGCTCGAGGTGAATGCGGAGAAGGCACGGGATTGGCTCTCGCGCGGTGCGACGCCGTCGGAAACCGTGCGATCGCTGCTCAAGAAGGCAGGTGTCTTCACCGCTCCGGGTTCGGCACCAGCCGAGGCCACTGCTCCGGCACCAGAGGCCGAGGCCCCCGCTTCGGCCGCCGCCGAAGCCCCTGCCGAGGTGAAGGCGACGGAGGAGTAAGTCGGATGATGGAGGCGGCCTACCTGGCGGTGGCGCGCTTCCGGAAGCCGCACGGGCTCAAGGGGGAGGCCCTCGTCTTCCCGATGACGGACGAGCCCGAGGCAGTGTTTGTTCCTGGTAGAGTGCTGGTGCCGGTGGACGATGACGGCAGGCCGAAGGGCGTCGAGGTGGTGATCACCCATGCGCGGCCCTACCAGCGTCATTGGCTCCTGGCGTTCGAGGGGATCAACGACCGGTCGCCGTTGGAATCGTGGGGAGCGTTGACGCTGGGCGCAGTGCAGAGCGAGCTTCGCGCTCCCGAAGAAGGAGAGATGTACTTCCACGAGATTCCCGGGTCGACGGTCGTGGAAGCCGGTGTCGAGATCGGTGTCGTCAAGGAGGTCGTCGGAGTACCTGGTGGAAGGGTGTTGGTGGTGGAGCAGAACGGCAAAGAGCACCTGATCCCGTTCCGCGAACCCATCGTCCAGCGGCTCGACCGCGCAACTCGCGTCATCGAGGTCGTGTTGCCGGCGGGGCTGTTGGAGGTGTAGATGTTGCGGGTGAATGTGGTCACGCTGTTTCCGGACCTGTTTCGGGAGCCGCTGCAGACCAGCATCCTGGGGCGGGCGGCTTCAGCGGGGTTGTACGAGGCGCGGTTGGTCGATCTGCGGGACTACACCCACGATCGGCATCGGACGGTGGACGACGCGCCGTACGGCGGGGGAGCGGGTATGGTGCTCAAGCCCGAGCCCTTTTACGAAGCGTTGGACGACCTGGCGCCGAAACCACCGGTGGTGTTGTTGTCGGCGCGGGGCAAGCTCTTCACGCACGACGACGCGGTGCGGTACAGTGTGGGCGACGACCTGACCTTGCTCTGCGGACACTACAAGGACGTGGATGAGCGGGTTGCCGGCCGGGCCGACGAGGAAGTGGCCATTGGGGAGTTCGTCCTCTCCGGCGGGGAGATGGCCGCCCTGTGCGTAATCGACGCGGTGGTGCGGTTGTTGCCCGGAGCGCTCGGAGACCACGATTCTGCGGCGACGGATTCGTATTATGAGGGATTGGTGAGTCCGCCCAGCTACACACGGCCGGCGGAATACAGAGGACAGCGGGTGCCCGACGTGTTGCAGGGGGGCGACCACGCAAAGATCGAGGCCTGGCGCCGAGCCGAGGCCGAGCGTATGACAGAGGAGCGACGCCCCGAGATGTGGGCCCGCTACGTGGCTGAACACCGGCCGGATGAGGCCGAGTCCAGAGGGTAGAACCATGAAGACGTTAGCGACGATCGAACGCGAAGGCCTGCGCGAGAAGATTCCCGATTTCGGGCCGGGGGATACGGTCCGCGTTCAGGTTCGGGTTCGCGAGGGTGAAAAAGAACGACTGCAGGCGTTCGAGGGTGTGTGCATCGGGCGCCGCGGGGGCGGCATGAGCGAGACCTTTACGCTGCGTAAGGTGTCGTCGGGAGTTGGGGTGGAACGGATCTTTCCGCTTCACTCGCCCAGCTTGTCGCGCATCGACGTCGTGCGTCGGGGCAGGGTGCGGCGCGCCAAGCTCTACTACCTGCGCAAGCTGTCCGGGAAGGCCGCCCGGATTCGGGAGCGCCGAGACTCGTAGGTGACCACCCCGACGCTGGCGCGCGAGAGCGCGCTGTGGGCGAAGGGGTTCCAACGTGTCGCGGGGCTGGACGAGGTCGGGCGGGGTCCCCTCGCCGGACCGGTCGTGGCCGCGGCAGTGATACTACCGCAGGACGTGTCCGCCATCGAAGGCCTGCGGGACTCCAAGCAGATGACCGCCCGTCAACGCAATCGCGTGGCGGGCGTTGTTCGTGATATCGCACTGGCCTGGGCCGTGGGTGCCGCCTCGCCGCGGGAGATCGACCGCCTCAACATCCTCAAGGCGACGGCGCTCGCCATGCGCCGGGCGCTGTCGTTGCTGTCCCCGCCGCCTGACCACGTGTTGGTCGACGGCAACCCCTTTCCCGAGTTGCGGCGCGAGCACGAGGCGATTGTGAAAGGGGACGCCACGTGCCTGTCGATTGCCGCCGCCTCGGTCCTGGCCAAGCAGGCCCGGGATCGGTTGATGGTCATGCTGGGGAGCCGGTTTCCGGTCTTTGGATGGGAGCACAACATGGGGTACGGAACGGCCGAACACATCGCCGCTATCGACTCGAACGGCTTGACACCACATCACCGACGAACCTTCACGCCGGTGTCCCAACTGAAACTCTTCTCGTAGAAACCTGTCAGCCCGACGGCGCGAGTTCGCCGATGCGCTGCTGCAAATCCTCGGCGCGCCGCCGCGCACCCATATCCGCGTAGGCCTCCATCGCCGCTGCCCACTCGACCCGGGCCTCGCCCGGCTGGCCGGCGGTGGCGAGTGACTCGCCCAGCTCCTCGCGCGCCTTGGCGGTCATCCACTGGCTCCCTACGTTGAGGGCCACCTCCAACGCCTCACGTCCCAACCGCAGCGCATCCTGGTTTTGG
>JBDHHA010000082.1:0-40612 GCA_039589615.1 Gemmatimonadota bacterium | reverse complement strand
CCCAGATCACCACCTCGTCGCCGCGGTCCAGGGTGACGCCGTGGACTACCGTGTTGTTCCCCTCGCTGGTGTTGCGCGTGATGGCGATCTCCCCGGCGTCGGCGCCCAGATGGTCGGCCAGCCGCTCCCGCGCCACCTGGCGCAACCCGCCGAACTTGCCGCGGTTCTGAAACGACGCGTCCGCATCGACGTCCCGGGTGAGGCGGGCTACCGCGTCGATGACGACGAAGGGGGACGGGCAGAGGTTGGCGGCGTTCATCATCGCCAGACCGGGCCGCACGGGAAACTCGTGTTTCACGAGTTGCCAGAACGCTTCGTCGTCCTGGGACGAAGCGTGGGCGAGGCGTGCGAGTCGGGCTGCGGCCGGTGGGGTGGAGGTTGGGCTCGTCAGGGGGGCGGCGGCGACGGCGGCGCCTCCGGCGATCAGGCCGAGGAACTCGCGGCGGTCATGGGTCATCATGGGAGCGCTCCACACGGGTGATGGGGAAATCTAGTGGTGGTTCGGGAGTGGTGCAGCGATTACCGGCGTCTCCGGTACCGCCCCGCCCGATCGAACAGCGGATCGCCGAGATCGTCCCGGGAGAGCCGCCGCACGATGTCCACCGCCCGACGTTCGGGGTCGGGGGTCGGCACGCCCGGATCCTCGAGAAACACGGGATTGATCTCCGCCGCGGTGACCACGCCGTTGATGGCCAGGGTGACGTTGAGGACGGCGCTCAACCCCAGCGGGCCCGTGAGATTGAAACCGTGCCACGCCGAGAAGTTGCCGAGGGAGTAGGCGATGAGACGGCCGCGGTAGATCTCCATCCCTCGAAGGACGTGAGGCCCATGGCCGAGGACGAGATCCGCTCCCGCGTCCACCATCGCGCGGGAAAAGGCGTAGACATCGCCCCGGTCTTCTCCGTACGCGGTTTCGGTGGTCTTGGGAATCCGGGTCGCCCCCGAGCCCTCGGCGCCGCCGTGAAACGACACGATGACGAGGTCGTGCTCCCGGTCGGCCGCCATCACCTGGGCGCGGGCTGTGTCGATGTCCTGTACACGATACGGCCCCGAGCCGGTGGAGAAAGCGAGGAGGGCGATGCGCAGCCCGTGGGTTTCCCACGATGCCACCCCGCTGGTGGGTCCGGCGTGTCGGATCTGGGTGCGATCGAGGCTGCGCTCCGTCGCCCGGCGGCCGTAGCCACCGAAGTCTCCGGCGTGGTTGTTGTTGACGGAGAGCACGTCGAACCCCACACGGCGGAGTGTCCTGGCATATCCGGTGGGTGCCCGGAACGCGTAACAGTTGCGCGAGCCGCGGCGGCATTTGGTACTCTGGCCCGAGTCGGCGAGAACCGTTTCCAGGTTCCCGAACGTGATGTCCGCCGCGCGCAGCCAATGATCCACACGACTGAACATCGGAGCGGCGTTGTCGGGGGGTAGGATGGGATTGTCTTCGGGCCAGGAGCGTCCCAGCTGGATGTCGCCCACCGCGGCGATCCGGATGGAGGTCCCGTGGCGAGGTTCCTCTTCGGGCGCCAACGGCGTTCCCGAGGCCAACGTGTCCCGGGCGGCGGCCCGGTCCCTCCGCATCTCGAGGATCGGCAGATGCCTGGCCAGCCCGGGGTACGCCGAATCGATGCGTCGCAGAGATTGCCACGCCTGGAGGCCCTCATCCCACTCGTCCCGCTGCTGGTGCGCCCAGCCCAATTCCCAGTATGCGTCGCCGTGCAACGAGTCTGCCGCGATGGCGTCGAGGAACTTCCCGACGGCCGCGTCGATCCCGCCAGGATTCTCCACCAACGCGCGCCCCTCCGTCACCAGCCGCCTCGCCCGTTCCCGGTCGGGGAACCGAACGCCGGTCACAGTGACTTCCGGAGTGACCGCCACGGGGTCTGGAACCATCAGCGGCGCGGTCACGCTGTCCGAGGCGGCGGTCTCTTCGGGAGCCGGCGGTTCGAGCGGCGGCGTAGGACCACGACACGACACGAGCACGGTCACCGATGCGGCGATGAAGCGGCGCAGGCTCACGACCCGGCGGCCTTCCAGAAGGCGGGATCGGCGATGTGGACCTCCAGCTCCAGGGCCCCATCCTGGGCACGGCGCTCGTACACGTGTACAGTGACTCCCTCCACGCGCTGCCCGTCGGAATCGACGAGCACCAGTTGCAGGGCGTCCCTGGCCTTGTAGTAGCGTTGGAGCTTGTCCGGATCGGCCACTCCCCCCGGGGTATCCGGCACGGCCTCGCCATAGAGGCGAAAGACGTCCTGAACAAGCTGGTAGCCCGTCGCCGGATGGAATGCGCCGCGGGCAAACCCGGCCTGAGAATCCAGATGCTCCAGGTCGGATCGCCCCACCGCGATGCCGTGCAGTTTCACCGTGTAGGTCATCGTCAACAATGTTAAACATCAACCGCCGTCGAGCGAACCTTTTTTCTCGAGTTCGGTGTACCGCAGGGTGGCGAGGGCTCCGTTTCTCCCGATGTCATACAGGCCGCTGTCCGGAGGACGGTCCAACCCGCAGCACTAGTTGGGCGTATATGGGTAGCGAAAGTCGCTCTAAGTAACTCAATATTGTTGGAGAGGCATCTCGGAAGCGCCGGGTGCCCGGGGGACACATACTGGGAGCACCGGAGTGCGGCTGATTCGACCGACCTTTCCCGTATTTCTCGTCTCGTGCCTTGCGGTCTCTCAATTCGGTGATCCCGGAACGGCCCTCCAGACCCCAGACCCCAGCGCCGATTTCGCTCTGTCCTTCGCGGAGGCCCGGAACGGTGGTCCGTCCGATCCGGCGTTTCCTACTGTAAGGAGGCAATGGGGCTGCCGTGGACCCCATCACGGGGTGGCGGAGGATTCCCTGGGGAAGTACGAGTTCTACTTCACGCGGACCATATACAGCGGCTATCGGCGTGGATGTTCTTGGTCGGTCGATTATCCCAGGGCCGATCGAATCTTCCTCCACGGGCTCCGGCGCATGACCGTGATCGACGCGTACGACATGGAGAATCCGGTGCGTCTCGATGATCCCGAATTGCTGAGGTTCCCGTTCATCTACGCCCTCGAGGTCGGGGCGATGGGGCTCACACCCTCAGAGGAGGAGGGGTTGCGCAACTACCTCCTTGCCGGGGGTTTTCTATTTGTAGACGATTTTTGGGGCACGTACGAGTGGTTGAACTTCGAGCGTGAGATCAGCCGGGTGCTTCCGGAATATGCCGTGCGGGAGATTCCGCTGGACCACCCGGTGTTCCGCACCGTGTACGACGTCGATTCCATCGTCCAGGTGCCCAATCTGGGGAACGGGAGGAGTGGCTGGCGGACCCACGAAAGCGACGGGTACGTCCCCCACGTGCGGGGCATCTTCGATGACAACGATCGACTCATGGTAGCGGTCCATTGGAATACGGATCTCGGCGACGCATGGGAGTGGGCGGATGATCCGTACTATCCGCTCAAATACTCCAACTATGCCTGGCAGGTCGCGATCAACTTCATCGTGTACGCGATGACACACTGAGTGCCATGGAATCCTTGTTCGAATTCCTGTTCAAGTATCGGCCGCTGATCTTCGAGCGCGGCGACTTCATGTTCAGTGCGCCGTGGACGATCTACGTCGCCGCCGTCGTCGGCGTCGGGCTGCTGGTGCCTACCGTCCTGCTCTACAGTCGGGCACGAGGCAAGAGTCGCCCCATCGACCGCACCGTCTTGTCGGGCCTGCGGATTCTTGCCCTCGCGCTGCTGCTGTTTTCGCTGTTCCGCCCGGTGCTCGTGCTGTCCACGGTCGTGCCGCAGAAGAACTTCCTGGGGATTCTGGTGGACGATTCCCGGAGCATGCGGCTGGCCGATGCGGATGGCGCGTCGCGGTCGAGCCTGGTCCGGCAATACTTCGGCGCCGAGGACAGCGAGTTGTTGTCCGAATTGGCCGAGAAGTTCATCCTGCGGTTCTTCCGCTTCTCCGCCGAGGCCGAACGGATCCACGACGTCTCCACCATGGGATTCACCGGCAACAAGACGGATCTCGGCCGGGCGCTCAGCCGGGCCCGACAAGAATTGGCCTCGGTTCCGCTGGCGGGGCTCGTCTTGATGACGGACGGTGCCGACAACACCCACGAATCCCTGGAAGAGCCCCTGCTGGGTCTCCGTGCGCGGTCGGTCCCGGTGTACACCGTTGGGTTGGGTCAGGAAGAATTCCCGCGGGACGTCGAGGTCAGCCGGGTGGAGACGCCACGGTCAGTGTTGCTGGGCGCCTCCCTCGTGGTCGACGTCACCGTGACGCAATCGGGGTACACCGGATCCACCGTCGACCTGATCGTGGAAGACGACGGGCGGATCGTCAACACGCAGCAGGTGGAGCTGCCCCGCGAGGGCGAGGTCGCAACCGTTCGCATTCCGTTCAAGGCGACGGAGCCGGGTCCCCGGGTGTTCGGTTTCCGCATTGCGCCCCTCGACGGCGAGCTGGTGGTGGAGAACAACGAGCAAGAGGCGCTCATTGTCGTCGAGGACCACCGGAAGAAGATCCTCTACTTCGAAGGGGAACCGCGGTGGGAAATTGGCTTTCTCCGCCGTGCCGTCGCCGAAGACGAGAATCTGGAAGTGACACTGTTGACCCGTACGGCCGACAACAAGTTCTATCGAATCCTGTTCGATAATCCAGACGAAAAGCTCGTGGGCGGCTTCCCCACCACCCGCGAGGAGCTGTTCGAGTACCAAGGACTCGTCCTCGGGAGTGCGGAGGCGAGCTTCTTCACGCTCGACCAGTTGCGGATGATCGCGGACTTCGTGAGTCAACGGGGTGGGGGACTCCTGATGTTGGGTGGCCGCCGCGCGTTCGTGGAAGGTGGCTACGCCGAAACCCCCATTGCCGACGTGTTGCCCGTAGTCCTGGAAGGGACCGATGCGGAGGAGGATTTCCTCGCGGAAGTCCAGGTGAGCGTCACACTCTCGGGTAGAACCCATCCGATCACGCAGCTTGCGGAAACGATAGACGAGTCGGCGGCGCGATGGGAAGATCTTCCGCCACTCATGACGGTCAATCGCATCACCGAGGTCAAACCCGGCGCGACGACCTTGCTGGAGGGCGAGGGGCCGGGCGTGTCGGACCAGATCGTCCTGGCGTATCAACGGTACGGGCGGGGCAAATCGTTGGTCCTTCCCGTCCGTGACCTGTGGGCGTGGCAGATGCGCACACCGCTGGAAGACATGACCCACGAAACGTTCTGGCGCCAGTTGTTGCGGTGGGCCATCTCCGGTGTTCCCGATCGCGTGCGGGTGGCTTCGGTGGCCGACCGGGTGGCGCCGGAGGAAGCCATCGAGCTGGTGGGCGAGGTGGAGGACGACACCTATCTCAAGGTCAACAACACCAGCGTGGTTGCCAGGGTGACGTCGCCGTCGGGGATGGTCGACTCCGTCGCCATGGACTGGACGGTGGACCGCGACGGTGAATACCGGGCGGCCTTCCTGCCTCGGGAGGACGGCTTGCACAAGGTCGAGGTGAGCGCCCTCGAAGACGGTGAGTTCTTGGCCAGCGATGCCTCCTACGTCCGAGTGAAGGATCCGGCCCGGGAATACTTCGGATCCGAGATGCAGGAAGCGACGCTGCGCCGTATCGCCGACGAAACCGGCGGGCGGTTCTACACACCGTCCACCGTGTCGACATTGGCGGAAGATATCAGCTTCACGGAGAGTGGGACGACGGTGGTGGAGCAGCGGGATCTGTGGGACATGCCGATCATCTTCATGCTTCTGATGATCTTGATATCCACGGAGTGGGGATATCGGAGACTGCGGGGGTTGGTGTAGATGATGCGAGCCCTCTTGATGCTGGGAGGCATCCTGCTGACGCAATCACCGGTTGGGGACAGCCACGTGGTCATCGTGAGCGGAATCGGCGGCCAGTCCCAGTACAGCGATGCGTTTCACCGGTGGGGCGTCGCCATGTTCGATGCGGCGGCCGAGCGCCTTGGGCTCCCGGCTGAGAACATCGTGCTCCTGGCGGAGCGCCCGGAGCGTGATCCCGACCGCATCTCCGCGCGCTCGACCAAGGAGAACGTCGAACGGGTGCTCGAAGACCTCGCGCAGCGGGCGGCACCCCCCGACCGGATCTTCATCCTTCTCATCGGACACGGCAGCAGCAACGGTGCCGAATCGCGCTTCAATCTTCCCGGACCCGACATGTCCGCGGCGGATTTCGCCGCACAACTCGGCAAGTTTCCGACGCAAATGGTGGCGTTCATCAATGCATCCAGTGCGAGCGGAGATTTCGTTGCGGCCTTATCCGGTCCAAACCGTGTGCTGGTCACGGCGACCAAGACGGGTTTCGAGCAAAACGAGTCGATCTTCGGGGAGTTCTTTGTCGAAGCATTCGCGTCCGAGGGGGCCGACACGGATCACGACGAACGCGTCTCCATTCTCGAAGCGTTCAACTACGCCCGTCATGAAGTGACGCGGCGTTACGAAGACAGCGGCCGGCTCATGACCGAGCATGCGTTGCTCGACGACAACGGAGATGGCGAGGGAACCACGAATCCGGACAGTTCGGAGACCGACGGTGCCGTGGCCCGGACCCTCTTTCTGGACCGGCTCGGCGTCGTCGCCTCGGGGCCGGCGAGTGGGGATTCTCTGCTGGTAGCCCTCTTTAATGAGAAGCGAGAACTGGAGACGCGCATAGCCGAGTTGCGGAATCTCAAGGACCAGATGGAAGTGGAGGTCTACGAGGCGGAACTGGAGACCCTGCTCGTGGAGCTGGCGCTGAAGAACCGGGCAATCCGTGCACGGGAAGAGGCGCTGCGATGATGCGCCGCTCCATCCGGCTCGCGCTGGTGTTGTTGTACAGCCTGGCGCCAGGTGTCGTGACCGCCCAGTCGCTCCAGGAGGCGGACGAGTTGGCCCGTGTCGGCGAATACGACGAGGCCATCAGCGCGTACACGCGGCTCGCCGGTCAGGGAGACGTCATTGCTGGTCGCGGGTTGATTTCCTCTCTCATGGAGGTTGGCCGCTACGACGATGCGATCCGTGAGGCGCGCCGCCTCAATGCGGCTCATGAGCCACAGCTCGCAAACGTGCTTGGCGAGGCGCTGTACGCCAGGGGCAACGTCGCGCAAGCCGAAGCGGCGTTTCGTGCGGCGATAGAGGGCGCATCCGACAGCCTGGCCGCTCGGCTGAATCTCGCCGTTCTCCACCAGGACCGTGGTGAGCTCGAAACGGCGATGCGCGGGTTCGACTACTTCATCGACGTCTACAACTCCCGCGCCGACCTCTCGGCGGCGGAGCTCACGGTCACCGCTACCGCCGCGCGATATCTCGGGGTGCGCAATTTCCAACTCGCTCGGGATGCGCTGCGCGTGTACGACGAGGCGGCCGCAGCCGATCCCAGTGACTTGGAGCCCAAGGTTCGCGTTGGGGAGCTCTTCTTCGAGAAGTACCAAAACGCCGATGCGCCAGCGGCATTCAACGAGATCTTGGAGATCAATCCCTCGCACCCCAGGGCGCTGCTGGGACTGGCGCGGAGCCAACACTTCGATGGGGAATCCGCGGCGTTGGAGACGGTTCGGCGGAGCTTGGAAGTCAATCCGAATCTCGTGCCGGCGCGGCTCTTCCTGGCCCGCCTCTACATCGAGCTGGAGGAGTACCAGCGGGCGGCCGAAGAGGTGAACCGGGCCGTCGAGGTCAATGCCTTGTCTCCCCAAGCTTGGTCGGTCATGGCGGCCATCCGGTACTTCCAGAACGATACGACCGGATTCGAAATCGCAAGCCGCCGCACACTCGCCCGCAACCCCAGATACGCGGAGTTGTACAACACCCTGGCGGAGTTGGCGGCCCGCAACCGGTTGTACCAACAAGCCGTGGAGTTTGCAGGGCAAGCGCTCTCGTTGGACTCGTTGTCGTGGCGTGGTTATGGCCTGTTGGGCATGAACCAGCTTCGCGTGGGAGCCGTCGAAGAGGGGAGGGCCAATCTCGAGCGGTCCTTTGCCCTCGCCCCCTTCGATCCGTGGACAAAGAACACCCTCGATCTTCTCGACACGTTCACCAACTACGTGACCACCGAGAGCCGGTACTTCTCGCTGGTCATGGATCGGGACGAATCCCCGCTCCTGCAACTCTACCTCGCCGACATTGCCGACGAAGCGTACGAGCGGCTCGTCGATCTGTACGGCTACAGACCGGAAACCCCGATTCGCTTGGAGGTCTATCCGCGCCACGCGGATTTCTCCGTGAGAACCGTGGGCATCGCGGGCCTGGGAGCGTTAGGCGTGTCGTTTGGGAACGTGCTGGCCATGGACTCTCCCTCGGCCCGGGATGTCGGACAGTTCCATTGGGCTTCGACGTTGTGGCACGAGGTGGCCCACACGTTCCACATGACGATCTCCGAGCATCGAGTCCCGCGTTGGTTCACCGAGGGCCTGGCGGTGTTCGAGGAGCGCCGTTCGCGTCCCGGGTGGGGAGACGACGTCTCGGTGGGTTTCCTGATGGCGTACATGGAGGATCGCCTCCACCCCGTGAGCCAGCTGAACAACGGCTTCGTGCGCCCGGCGTACCCGCAGCAGGTGATCTTCTCCTACTACCAGGCGTCGCTGGTGTGCGAGTTCATCCAACGGAACTGGGGCGATGCGGCACTGGTGAACATGCTGCGAGCCTATGGACGCGGTGAGAGCAACGCCGAGGTCTTTGGGTCGGTGCTGGATCAAGAGCCCCAGGATTTCGACGTGGCGTTCGACACCTATATGAAGGAAAGGTTCGCCGGGCCGCTCAGTGCCCTCCAATCGCCACATATGGACGAGATCCGGGAAGGGGGCATGGACCTTCCGGCGTTGCTTCGAGCGGCCTCCCGACGCGACTATGATTTTTCCCTGCAGCTGGCGGCCGGTCGGGCGTTGGCGCAGGCCGAGCGATACGCGGAGGCGATCCCGTACCTGGAGCGCGCCAAGGAGCTGTTTCCCGAATACGCGGGGGCCGACAGTCCGTACTGGTATCTGGCGCTGCTGTACGAGGGTCAGGGACACGCGCAACGGGCGGTGGACGAACTCACCGCGTTGACGGCGATCAACGCCGGTCACTATGGCGCGCATTTACGGCAGGCCGAGTTGCTGGAGGGGATGGGGCAGCTCGGGGCGGCTGCAGCGGCGCTCGACCGAGCCCAATACATCTATCCATTCGACATGGCCGTCCACGGGCGGTTGGCGGAGCTGTACCGGGGTCTCGAGGCGTGGCCCCGCGCGATCCGCGAGCGCAAAGCGGTGCTGGCCCTCGATCCGGTCGACCGGGCGGAGGCGGAGTACCAGCTGGCCCTGGCGTATTTCGAGGCCGGCGATCTCGGTGAGGCCCGGCGGGCGGTGTTGAGGGCGTTGGAGCGGGCTCCCAACTTCGAGAAGGCGTTGGAGTTGCTGCTCGACATTCGGTCCCTGGGAACCGGAGGAGAGTGATCGTGAATCGGCTGCTTGTCGGACTTTTGTTGCTGGTGACGGTCACCGGGCCGCTGGACGCCCAGAGGGGACGGTGGGGGAGACGGGGACGCGAGAGCGCGGGGTCCGTCGTACCCAATACCGAGAATATTCACGAGTTCACGTTCGTGCGGCTGCAGTATAGTGCCGGCGGATACAATCCCGGGTGGGTCCACGATTATCCCCGGGCCGAACGGAACTTCGCCAAAATTCTCGAAACGGTGACGCTGCTCGAGCCGTACATGGGCGGCAGCAACATCCTGCGGTTGGACGATCCCGAGCTGTTCAAATATCCCCTGGCATACCTGTCGGAGCCGGGGTACTGGAACATGAGTGAGGCGGAGGTCGACGGTTTGCGGAACTACCTCCTCAAGGGGGGATTCCTCATCGTTGACGATTTCGGGGGGTGGGATTGGCAGAACTTCGAGCTTCAGATGCGTCGGGTGCTTCCCGGCCTCCAACCGATGCGGCTCGACATGCAGCATCCGATCTTCAACTCCTTCTTTGACATTCGCGACATCGTGTTTCCGTACTCGTATCGGGGGACGGCCCAGTTCTGGGCCTACTTCGAGGACAACGATCCCGAGAAGCGTATGCTGGTCGTGGCCAACTACAACACGGACATCGGAGAGTTCTGGGAGTATTCTGACACGGGGTTCATTCCCATCGACCTCTCCAACGAGGCGTACAAGCTGGGTGTGAACTATTTGATGTATGCAATCATGCACTGAGTGAGCGGTAAGCAGGGAGTGGTAGGCAAGGTCCAAATGGCAGCGCGCATCGGGCGCATTGGCAAACAGCAAACCGGATTCCGAGGAGCAACGGGTGGAAACGAAGACCAGCGAAGCAACGGCGTTAGAGTCCCCAGGCGACATCGAGTTGGCTGAAGCACTCAAGGCGGGCCACGAGCAGGTGAAGACGGAGATCCACAAGCTCATCGTCGGGCAGGAAGAGGTCATCGACCTGGTGCTGCTCTCGGTGTTCGTGGGAGGCAACAGCCTGATCGTCGGCGTCCCCGGCTTGGCGAAGACCATGTTGATTCACACCATCGCCCAGGTGATGGATCTCGAGTTCTCCCGAATCCAGTTCACGCCCGACCTGATGCCCTCGGACATCACGGGGACCGATCTCGTGCAGGAGGATCCCGACACCGGTCGCCGCAAGATGGTGTTCATGCCGGGGCCGATCTTTGCCAACATCGTGTTGGCGGACGAGATCAACCGGACGCCGCCCAAGACCCAGGCCGCCCTGCTCGAGGCGATGCAGGAGCACCGCGTGACCGTCCAGGGAGAGACGTACACCTTGGAGGAGCCGTTTTTCGTGTTTGCCACGCAGAACCCCATCGAGCTCGAGGGGACCTACCCGTTGCCCGAGGCGCAGCTCGACCGCTTCATGTTCAACATCATCATGGACCACCTCCCCCCGGACCAAGAGCTGGAGGTGGTGCGGTCTACCACGGGGATTCAGGACTACACGTTCCAGCATGCCGTGACGGGGGCGGACATCGTGGCGTTCCAGGAACTGGTGCGGAAGGTGCCCGTCTCCAAGGCCGTGCTCGAATACGCCCTGAACCTCGTGCGGATGAGCCGCCCCAGTCCCAACGGATCCTCGCCGGACTTCATCAAGGAGTGGGTGGCATACGGCGCGAGTGTGCGTGCCGCGCAGTATCTCGTGCTGGGCGGGAAGGCCCGGGCGCTCATGGACGGCCGCTACAACGTGAGCTTCGAGGACATTCGGGCGCTGGCGCATCCGGTCTTGCGGCACCGGATCCTCACGAACTTCCACGCGGAGTCCGAGCGCATCACGACGGATCATCTCATCGATCAGCTCCTCGCGGCGGCGCCCATGCCGTCGTCGGGGATGTAGGGGCGACAGACCAGGATGCTAGGTACCAAGGCCCGCAAGCAGGCTCCCGGCGCTCGGTTCATCGATCCCCAGATTCTCGCGCGGATCGACAACCTCGAAATCGTCGCCCGGTCGGTGGTCGACGGCTTCATCAGTGGACTGCACCGGTCGCCGTACCTCGGCCTTTCCATCGACTTTGCGGAGCACCGGGCGTACATGCCGGGCGATGACATTCGACGCATCGATTGGCGGGTGTTTGGCCGGACGGACCGGTTCTATGTCAAGGAGTTCGAGGCCGACACGAATGCCAACTTCAGCGTGATCCTCGATGTCTCTCGCTCGATGGACTTCGGCAGCGCCGGGATCACCAAGCTGGACTACGCAAAATTCCTGGCCGCCAGCTTGACCTACCTCTCGAGCCGTCAACGCGACCGGGTCGGTCTCGTGACGTTCGACACGGACATCGTGGATATCGTGCCGCCGTCGGCTAAACATCTCGAGATCGTGCTCCACACGCTGGATCGCGCGGAAGCGACCCGGGAGGGCGACTTCCATGGAACGCTGAAGAAGATTGCGGAGAGCTTCAGGCGGCGCAGCGTGATCGTGTTGATCTCCGATTTCTACGAAGAGCCGAATGCCGTGATGTCGGCCGTGAACCAGCTACGACAGAAGGGCAACGATCTCATCGTATTTCACGTGCTCGATCCAGCCGAGGTCAGCTTCACCTACGAGCAACCCTTGAACTTCGAGGATTTGGAAACCGGTGAGCAGGTCCAGGTCGTTCCCGCCGCGCTGCGCGAGCGGTACCAGGCGATGGTGCTGGAGCACCGCGAGACCATAGCCCGGGTGATGGGCGACAACCGCGTGGACTACGCCTTCTACGACACATCCACACCGTTGGACCTCGCGTTGTTCAAGTACCTCCTGAATCGCCAACGTATGAGTCGGGTGCGCTGATGAGTCTATTCTTGCTCGCACCGCTGTTCCTGGTGGGTTTGGGCACGCTCCTCGTGCCGGTGATCGTCCATCTGATCCACAAGCAAAAGAAGGAAGCCGTCCTCTTCCCGTCGCTGATGTTCATTCAGCGGATTCCCTTCAAGGACATGAGACGGCAGCAGTTGCGCCACAAGATCCTCTTTGCCCTGCGCTGTCTCGCGCTGATCTTGTTGGCCCTCGCCTTTGCCCGGCCGTTCGTGGAGAATACGGCGGAGGCGGCGGTCGCCGCGGTGGGCGGGACCGAAGTCGTGATCGTGCTGGATCGATCGCACAGCATGCGGTTTGGCGACCGGTGGCGGCGCGGCGTGGACCAGGCGCAGGCGCGGGTGGATGTGCTGGGTCCTCTGGATCGTGCCTCCCTGGTTCTCTTTGCGGAGACCGCGGCGGGGGCGGGGGAGTCCACGACGGATGTCCTCGCCTTGAAATCCGCCATTGATGCGGCGGAGCCCACCGCGGGTGCCACACGGTACGGCCCTGCGCTGCAGTTGGCCGGACGGATCATTTCGGAATCGGACCAACCGAATCGCGAAGTGGTGCTCATCAGCGATTTTCAGCGGTCGGGATGGGATCGGGTGAGTGACGTGCGTCTTCCCAGCGGCACCACGGTGGTCCCGGTTGACGTGTCCGAGGACGAGCCAGGCAACCTTTCCCTGCCGTTCGTGTCCGTGCGGCAACAGGTGTCGGAGGGACGCGAGCGAGTGACGGTCACGTCCCGGGTCGTGAACGGCGGCGACCAGCGCGTCAGCGGGCTCCGGGTCTCTTTGACACTCAACGGGCAGGAGCTGCAGGCGCGGACGGTGGAGGTCGATCCATTGGGAAGCACCGCGGTGGTGTTCAACCCGGTGCTGCTTCCCCAGGGGATCTCCCGGGGCGACGTATCGGCGGCCGCCGACGATGCCCTGTCGGAGGACAACAGCGTCGCCTTCGTGCTCAGCCCCAGCAATTCCCTGTCGGCCCTCGTGCTGGAAAGCTCGGAAGCCCGGGAGAACCAGAGCCTCTTTTTCAGCCGGGCGTTGGGTATCGGTGACAGGCCGTCGTTCCGCGTCGATGTGAGGCCGCTCCGGCAGCTCCGGCTTTCCGATTTCGACGGTCGCACCGTCGTGGTGCTGAACGACGCCCCGTTTCCCACCGGCCAAGCCGGCCAACGCATCCGAGAGTTCGTCGAGCGTGGCGGAGGGCTCCTGGTGGTGTTGGGCGAGCGCAATGGACCCCAAACCTGGTCCGCCGGCGCCGCGAGTCTTCTCCCGGGTGTGGTGGGGGAACGTGTCGACCCCGAACGTGGTCCCATCGCGCTGACCACGATGGAATACGGCAGCCCGGTGTTCGACGTGTTCAGCGCCCCGCGAAGCGGAGATTTCTCGGTTGCCAAGTTCTTCCGCTACCGGGACCTCGCGGTCGCCGAACCCCAGCGGGTTCTCGCCCGCTACAGTAACGGACGCGTCGCCTTGGCGGAGAACCGGGTGGGGGATGGTCTGGTGCTCGTGTGGACGTCCACCACGGACACCTACTGGAACGACCTGGCACTGCAACCGGTTTTCTTACCGTTCCTGCACCGGATGATGCGGCACCTCGCCCAGTACCGAGAAGTGCAGCCGTTCTTCACGGTGGGAGACGCACTGGAGCTCACCCGGGAATCTCCGGACCAGGCCCTGGAGAACCTCGTGGAGGCCGGCGAGGATCTGGTCGTGGAGGCGCCGTCGGGCGACCGGACGATCGTTCGAGCCGGAGCCGCCGAGCGGGTGGTGGAACTGGGTGAGCAGGGGTTCTTCGAGATCCGACAGCTCGAGGCCGGCGATGTTCCGCCCACGTATGTGGCGGTCAATCTCGACCCGGAGGAGTCCGATCTCGCCAAGCTGGATACGGATGAGTTCTTGGGGGCGGTGACCCCCATCGAGGGGCGGGGGGATGCCGCCGCCCGGGCCCGGACGCTGACCGTCGAGGAACGGGAACGTCGGCAGCAGCTGTGGTGGTATCTCTTGATAGGCGCGATGCTGGTCCTGGTGCTGGAGACCGCCGTCTCCAATCGCCTGTCGCGCGTTGCGCGATGACCCGGTTTGGTGAAGAGTTAGAGACGTAACCTCAACGAGGGGAGCAGCGCATGCTGAGGTTGTACGACACACTGGGCGCACGGCCCGATCCGGACGAGGAACTGCACCGGGCCATCGGCTCCGTGCGGCTCCGTTGGCGCATGAAGGTGGTCATGCGTGGGCTGGCCATCGTTCTGGCTGCGGGTCTGGCGGTGTTCCTCGTGTCCACGTTCGGCATGGACAAGCTCCGCTTCACGCCGGACGCGGTCATGTGGTTTCGGATCGCAACGTACGTGGTGGTCCTCGCCCTGATCGTCCGCTTCCTCGTACTCCCCCTCGCCAAGGGCGTCTCGGACAGACGAGTGGCCCTGTACATCGAGGAACGAGAGCCCACGCTCCAGGCCTCCCTCATCAGTGCCATCGACACGAAAGAAGATCCCAACGCGGTCCCCCTGTCGCCGGCCCTGGCGGAAAAGCTCGTCGAATCCGCCGCCAGCCGGTGCCGCGATATTGAGTTTGGACGGGAGATCGATCACCGGGCCCTGCAGCGCTCTTCCGGAGCCCTCGCCGGAGTGGCCGCGCTGGGCATGCTGTTGGTCGTCACCAACCCGGCCTTCGTCCGGAACGGTGCGCCGTTCCTGCTCTTCCCGTGGAGCGGCACCGCGGCGGAGAATCCCTACGCCATCGAGGTGTTCCCCGGCGACACCCTGGTTCCCCGCGGCGCGGACCTGCGGGTCGACGCCCAGCTCTTCGGCTTCGACGCCGAGGAGGTCACGATCGCCGTGAAGCGCGGCGAGGCCGGCGAGTGGGAGCGGTGGACGATGACGGTGGGCGCCGACGCAGGGGCCTACGAGATCTTCCTTTTCGATCTCGACGAAAACAGCGACTACTCGGTGGAGGCCAGCGGCGTCCGGTCGCCGGTGTTCCACGTGGAGGTGGCGGACCTCCCCTACGTGGCCCAGGTGGACCTGGAGTACCGCTTTCCCGCCTACACGGGCCTGCGCCCCGAGATCCAGGAGGATCGGGGTGACATCGCTGCGCTTCGCGGCACCAGGGTGGCCCTCACGATCAGCCCCACGATGCCCGTTACCAGGGGCATGATCGTCATCGACGGCAGGGATTCTCTCGCCCTGGATGTCCAGGACGACGGGAAGCTGACCGGCGGGTTGACGGTCGAGCGCGAAGGGCTCTATCGGATCCTGCTCGAGAGCTTCGATGGACGCATGGTGGTGGCCTCGCCGGACTACCTCATCGACGCTCTGGACGACCAACCGCCGTCGATTCGGATCGAGAAGCCGGGCCGGGACATCAAGGTGACCCCCATCGAAGAGGCCCTCGTGGAGGTGAGCGCCCAGGACGACTATGGGCTCCGCACGCTGCAGTTGGTCTACTCGGTGAACGGGGGGCCGGAAGACACTCTCGACCTCTACGACGGAGCCCAGCGCACCAAGGACATGTCGGCCACCCACACCTTCTACCTCGAGGAATTGGGCCTCGAGCCGGGCGATCTCGTCTCGTATTACGCCCGGGTTGCAGACAACAACCGGGTAGGGGGGCGTCAGACGGTCACGACGGACATCTACTTCATGGACGTGCGGCCGTTTGGTCGCGACTACCGCCAGGCAGAGCAGGGTGGGGGCGGTGGCGGTGGGGGGGGCGGCGAAGACGGGCTGGACGGCCAATTCTCCCAACAGCAACGGCAAATCGTCGCAGCCACCTTCAAGATGGATCGCGATCGTGAGGAGTACTCGGACACCGAGTTCCGGGAGAACATGGCGACCCTGGCCCTGTCGCAGGGACGGCTGCGGGAGCGGGTGGAGGCCGTGGTGCGGCGCATCCAGGATCGCGGCGTGATGGAGGCCGACAGCGGTTTTCTCAAGATCATGGAGGAGCTTCCGGCCGCGGCCGAGGAGATGCTGGCCTCCGAAGAGGCCCTAGGCGAGCGGGACGCTCGGGAGGCGCTGCCGCCGGCCCAGCGGGCCCTGCAACACCTGCAGCGTGCCGAGGCGGCCTTCCGTGAGGTCCAGGTGAGCATGGGTGGTGGCGGTGGTGGTGGCGGCGGACAACAGTCGCCCAACGCCGAGGACCTGGCCGATCTCTTCGAGCTCGAGCTGGACAAGATGCAGAACCAGTACGAGGCGGTGCAGCGGGGCGAGCAGGAGCAGACCGATCAGGAGCTCGACGCGACGATGCAGAAGCTCCAGGAGCTGGCCAGACGCCAGCAGCAGGAGAACGAGCGGATGCGGCGCCGCGCCGCGAACCTGGAGAATCAGGCCGGGGGGGGAGGGCAAGGGCAGCGGCAGTTGGCAGAGGAGGCGGAGGAGTTGGCCCGGCAATTGGAGCGGTTGGCCCGGGAACAGTCACTGGAGGGCTTGCAGGACACGGCCCGGCGGCTCCAGGAGGCGGCCGATGCCATGCGACGCTCCGCCAGCGACCGGCGAGGAGATCTCTCGGAGGCCCAGTCGGCCCTGGACCGTCTCGAGGAGGCCCGGAGGATGCTGGAGCGCGGTCGCTCGGAGCGCCTCGAGCGCGACGTGCAGGATGCTCTGCGTCGGGCGGAGCGCTTGATGGAGCAGCAGGAGCGTATGACCGAAGACGTGGAGCGTCTTGGTGGTGGGGCTGGGCGGTCGTACGAAGCGATTCAGCGGATCATGGAGCAGAAGGACGAGATGGCGGAGCAGGTGAGCGATCTGGAGGCGGATCTCGATGAGCTGGCTCGGGACTGGCGCCGAG
This sequence comes from Gemmatimonadota bacterium, assembly GCA_039589615.1. GTDB lineage: Bacteria > Gemmatimonadota > Gemmatimonadetes > Gemmatimonadales > GWC2-71-9 > B3T1B10. The sequence continues at coordinate 23,602 of JBDHHA010000082.1, read as the reverse complement.
AGCAACGCGAAGCCGCCCAGGAGTTGGGCGAAGCGGCGGCGTCCATTCGCGACAGCCGTCTCGCCGACAAGATCCGGTACTCCAAGGGCGTCGTGCAGCAACGGACACCGGAATACGCCCGGAATTTCGAGGAGCAGATCGGCGCCGACTTCGAGGAGCTGCGGGAGCGCATCCAGGAAGCGGCCGGCGCCATCGGAGAGAACGAGGGGGAGCGCGTGGGCGATCTCCTGGAGGAAACCCGGGGGCTTGTTCGGGACCTGGAATCCCTCGACGAGCGGATTCAAGAGCGGGCCGAGGGGCAGCAGGGCCAGCAAGGCCAGCAAGGCCAGCAGGGCCAGCAGGATCAACAGGGCCAGCAGGGTCAACAGGGTCAACAGGGCCAGCAGGGTCAACAGGGCCAGCAGGGCCAGCAGGGCCAGCAAGGCCAGCAGGGCCAGCAAGGCCAGCAGGGTCAACAGGGGCAGCAGGGCCAGCAGGGCCAGCAGGGTGGAGGTCAGCAGGGTGGTGAGCAACAGGGCCGCATGCGGGGTGCCGACGGTGAAGTTCCCAGGGGTCCGATGGGCGGTGGGTGGGGTGGATTCCGGACCGAAGAGGTCCGGCAGTTCCGCGGCGAATTTCGCGAGCGGGCCGATGAGCTGGAGGCGCTGCGGCAGCGCATGGCCCAGGAAGGGATCGACACTTCCACGCTCTCGGAGGTGATGGACCGGCTCAGAGAGTTGGACAGCCGGGACGTATTCGACGACCCGGCGGAGATCGCGCGACTCCAGGGGGCGGCAATAGAGGGTCTCAAGGAGTTCGAGTATGCCCTCCGCCGCGCCCTCGAGGGGACCGACGCGGAGCGCTTGTTGCTCTCCGGGTCCGATGAAGTGCCCGCAGGATTCAAAGAACTCGTCGAGGAGTACTATCGGGCGCTGTCCAACAGAAGCAGGCGGTAGGCCGCGGGACGGTGTGGAAGGTGTGACCCCGACATCGGGAGGACGGACCGGCAGTCCCCGGTGAAGACGTAGTGCGGCTCCGCTGCTATCTTTGAGGCATGGCTACAATACAAGGCATCCCCGACATAAAGCGCGGACCTCTGGCCGCCGCTCTCCTCCTCGTGGTGCTCCTGGTGGCGCTCACGAGTTTTCCGACGATGGTCCGGCTGCTGACGGACTGGTACTGGTTCAGCGCCCTGGGCTTTCAGTCGGTGTTCTCCACCACTATCGGGACCAAGCTGTTCCTGGGAATCGGCGTGGCGCTCCTGTCGTTTGGGTTCTTCTACGCGAACCTCCGATTCGCCCAACGGGGCCTGGTGCCGGATCCGGTGGTGGTGAACATCAATGCCAAGGCCCCCAAGGTCGACATTACACGGTTGCTCCGCCTGCTGGCGCTGCCGGTGTCGGGGTTTCTGGCGTTGCTCGTGGGCCTCTCCGCGGCCAGCGGATGGATGGTGGTGCTCCAATACCTGAATCGGACGCCGTTCGGCGTGAACGACCCGGCCTTCGGTAGGGACATCGGCTACTACTTCTTCACCCTCCCGGCCATCTCCGCCGTGCTGCTGGTGGTGTTGTCGTTGACGGTGTTGACCCTGTTCATGGTCGGGCCCCTCTATCTGGTGCGGGGAGACATCGTCTTTCGGCGACGGCGCATGACCATCGAACGCTCGGCGGAGCGGCACCTCGCGGCCCTCATCGCGGTGCTGTTTCTCGCCACCGCCGCCAACATCTTCTTGGTGCGGATCCCCAGTCTGCTGTTCTCCGACGGAGGCGCGTTCTACGGTGCGGGGTATGCCGACTTGGGTGCGCGGTTGCCGTTTCTCCGGGCGTCGGCTTTCGTGGCGGTCGTGGGCGCCGGCCTGACGCTCTGGGGAATGCGGAGCCACAAGCTTCCCCGGTTTCTCGCCGTAGCCGTGATCCTGTATTTGGCGACAGGTCTCCTGGGCGGCGCGTACCCCGCGGCGGTCCAGAAGTTCTCGGTCGGACCGAATGAGTTGGTGAAGGAGACGCCGTTCATCGTGCGCCACATCGAGGGGCGACGCGAGCGGCGTGGGGGCTCGACAATGTCGAGATTCGGGGCATCACGGGAGAGGCACAGCTCACGCTGGAGGACATTCGGGCCAATGCCGGCACGGTGCGCAATATCCGGCTGTGGGACCGCGCACCTCTGCTCCAGACCTTCGGGCAGCTTCAGGAGATCCGCACCTACTACGACTTCGTGTCGGTGGACGACGACCGCTACATGATCGACGGCCACCTGCGCCAGGTGCTCCTCTCCCCTCGGGAGCTCAACAGCGCGTCGTTGCCTGCCCGCAACTGGATCAACGAGCACCTGACGTACACCCACGGGATGGGTCTCACGCTGAGTCCGGTGAATCAGGTGACCATGGAGGGCCTCCCGACCCTCTTTATCCAGGACCTTCCCCCAGTCGAATGTGCCCATCACCGTCACGCGCCCGCAGATCTACTACGGCGAGCTGTCCAACGACTACGTCTTCGTGAACACGGAGCAGGCGGAGTTCGACTACCCGTCCGGTGATTCTTCCGTCTATTCGGTCTACGAGGGGAGTGGGGGTGTTCGGGTCAACTCGTTTTTCCGGAAGATCCTGTTGGGCGCGCGGTTTCGCTCGGCCAAGATCATTCTCTCGGGAGACATTCATAACGACAGCCGGGTGTTGTATCACCGGAACATTCGAGAGCGTGTGGGCAAGGCATTGCCGTTCATGAGCTGGGACGGGGATCCCTACATGGTGGTGACCGATGACGGGCGGTTGAAGTGGATCATTGACCGATGACGGGCGGTTGAAGTGGATCATCGACGGGTACACCAGGGGCTCGACCTACCCCTACTCGCAGCCGCTCAACAACGGGATCAACTACCTGCGCAACAGCGTCAAGGTGGTCGTCGACGCGTACGACGGCAGCGTCGAGGCCTACATCGCCGATCCGGACGATCCGGTGATTCAGACCTACGCCGGCATCTTTCCCGACATCTTCCGGCCGCTGGATGACATGCCGGACGACCTGCGGGCACACATCCGTTATCCCGATGACCTGTTCCGCGCCCAGACGTCGCTGTATGCCACGTACCACATGGAGGATCCGGCGGTATTCTACGGGCAGGAGGACCAGTGGCAGATCCCCTCCGTGGCGCGCCGGGAGGGAAGCCGCGATCCGTACATTCGCCACATCGTGATGAAGCTACCCGGTGAGGAACAGGAGGAGTTCATCATCATGACGCCGTTCACGCCGAGAGGAAAGGAAAATCTGACGGCGTGGATGGTGGTGCGGAACGACGGCGACGGTTACGGCCAGTTGGTTGTCTACCGGTTCCCGCGGCAGAGTTTGGTGTTCGGGCCGACGCAGATCGTCAACCGGATCAACCAAGACACCGAGGTATCCCAGCAGGTCACATTGTGGGATCAGGCCGGTTCGGAGGTGATCCCCGGCAATCTGCTGGTGATTCCCATCGAGGAATCCCTGCTCTTCGTACAGGCCCTCTATCTCCGCGCCCAGGGCGGCCGCATCCCCGAGCTGAAGCGGGTCATCGTGGCGTTCCAGAATCAGGTGGTCATGGAGGAGACGTTGGAGCGCGGGTTGTCACGACTCTTTGGTGGTGCGGTCGAGGGTGACGCCCTGGTCGCGCAGCCGGGGGATACGCCCGTCGCCCAGGGGGCTCCCGTTGCCGCCGGCGCGGCCACCAGCCCCGCCGTGACGGACCTCATTCGTCAGGCACAGGACCACTACCAACGAGCCCTCGACGCGCAGCGGACGGGCGATTGGGCCACCTACGGGGACGAGATCGAACAGGTGGGGACGCTGTTGCAGCGGTTGCGAGAGTTGCTGGGGAGACAATAGGCCGTGGGAAGTGGATGTCTATCCTCCCCACTTCCTCCGTCCTACACCTCCTTCATCGACACTGCACGTTGGTCGGTAGCACGTTTTGGCATTCGATGCTTGCCGCCATGCCAGCCGCCATGACGGCGCACGCCGCTCGTTGGGCGGCGCTCTTTGCCGCGGCGTCGTCCGCCCCAGAGCCTGAGCGACACTGCCGCATCCCGTTGAACTCCACGCACAGCTCGCACTCCGCTTGGATCGAGCTCATGCTTCCGTAGATCAAACCGCCCAGGAGGAGTACGATCGCACCCAGCAAGGCGACGACGCGACCTTTCTTCATGGCAACTCCGGTAGAGGATCCCTGCCAATCTACACGCGAAGATGCGATCGGCCAGCGTACAACGCCCTCACGCTGTCTGCCCATGACCCCAGGAATCCATTATCATTCGACACCCCATCGGAGATACTCGCGTATGCGGCCTTTGGTCGGTTTTTTCCTGTTCGCGACCCTTGCCGGTCCGCTGCCGGCGCAACAGGGCGTGTCGTACGACCTGCCTATCCGCGAGCACGTCTTCCCCAACGGCGTGCGGCTCCTTGTCCTGGAACGTCCCGGGGATCCCAGGGTGGCTGCAAAGATCTTCACGGACATGGGTGGCCTCAACGAAATCCCCGGCGAGTTGGGAGCGGCACATTTCCTAGAGCATCTGATGTTCAAGGGGACCCGGACGCTGGGGACCATCAACTGGGAGGGAGAGGCCCCGCTGCAAGCGGTGCTGGCCACGACCGAAGCAGCCCTCATCGAGGAACTGAATCGGTCCCGTAACTCGCTACAACAGCGTGGTGTATTCCATGACTATGCGCACGCGGAGAGTACGCCTCGTGCCGACAGCCTGCGCGCGGAGCTGGCCGCACTCGACAGCGCGATAGCCCAATACCGGGACAACGGGGCGATGATGCGGTGGTATCAGGCGTATGGCGGCACGGGGCTGACTGCCACCACCGAGCAGGAATACATGAAGTTTGACATCAACCTCCCGGTTCCGCGGGTGGAGTTGTTTTTCCGGATCGAAGCGGATCGTATGCGAAATGGAGTTTTCCGGGAGTTCGACGAAGAGCGGATGATACTCGTGGAACAGCGGTTGGGGGATCTCAACCGGCCGACCACTCGGTACTACGAGCAGATGAATGCCGCGGTAGGTATGGTGCATCCGGTATTTTGGCCCGAAGGGTATGCGACGGACTTCGCACAGTACACCCGGGCATACGAGAGGGAGCTCTATGAGACCTATTTCGTGCCCAACAACACGACCATCGTCTTGGTGGGTGGTGTGCCCTTTGACCCGATGGTGCAACTGACAAGGCATTATTTCGGAGGGATGGCGCGTGCCCCGGAGCCCACGCGGGTGAGAGCGGTCGAGCCGGTCCCCGAGGCTGAGCGGCGGGTGGTTTTCCGGAGTGGGGATCTCGCCCCGCGGGTGGAGGCTCGGTTCGGTATCCCCGGGGTTGGACATCCCGACCGACCGTTGTTCGACGTGCTTCTCGGGGTGGCAGACCGCATGCTCCAGCAGGCGTTTGCCCAGAGCGGCATCGCGGCAACAGTCAATGCCAACACGCGCGTGGTGCACACGACGCGGTTTGGCGTGCCGTCCTCGCTCAACTTCGAGGTGGTGCTGGACGGAAGCGACCAACTCGCCCAGGCCGAAGCCGTCCTTCTGCGAGTGTTGGGGCGCCTGGGCTCCGAGGTGGTGGATCAAGAACTGCTGGACCTCGTGAAGAAGCACGTGAGAGCGGCGTGGCACCGTCTGTCCTCCGACGCCGGACGGCTCGCGTTTGAGATTGGACATTTCCAGACGATGGATAGCTGGCGAACGTTGCAGCCCTATCTCGAGGCCCGTGAGGCCGCCACGCTCCAGGACCTGATGCGGATTGCGGGAGAGTATTTCGTGGTGGAGAACCGAACGATGGGGGTCGTCATGCCGCCAGAGGAAGAGACTGACAACACTTCCGGGGGCTCACGATGAGGCGGTGGTCTCCCGTGTTGATGGCGGCGGTGGTGCTGTCCACCATCCTGACGACCGCGGGCGGCGCGCAACAGTTGCCTCATCCGCGCGAGATGGGATTCACCCCACTCCAGTTTCAGATTCCTGATACGGCGCAGTTCGAGTTTCGCTTGGACAACGGCCTGACCGGATTTGCCGTGGAGGACATGCGGGTCCCGTTGGTGCAGTTCTCGGCGTTCGCGCGCGTCGGGAAGGGTGACGGCGAGCAGGGAGTCGCCGAGGCCCTCGCCATGTTCTTCCACGGAGGCCCCTGCTGGATGGGGCCCGACTCCAACAGGTTCCAGAACGAGCTGGACCGCCTCGCGGGAGAATTGTCCATCGTCATGACGGCGAACACGACGGAGATCACGCTCAACGTGCCGGCGGAGGACGCTCGGGCAGCCCTCCGGATCTTCGCGGGGATCGTTCGGGCCCCGTGCATCGAGCGGAGCGGGTTGGAGGAATTCCGGCGGCGTGGTGTCTCCCACCCAACCCCGCCGGTGGACGGCTCGGTGGAAGATGGCTCACTCGACCTGGCCGTCGATCTTTTCCGTCGCCGCCTGTTTGATTCCCACGAGTACAGCGACGTGGTCACGGCGGAGGACGCCGCGGCCATCACGCTCGAGGATGTGGAGGACTTCCACCGGGATTTCTTCAATCCGGCCAACATGGTCGTCGCCGTCGCAGGCGCCTGGGACGCTACCGAGATGCTTCGGGAAGTCGACTTGCGCTTTGCGGATTGGGAACCACGTCGTGCGCCGACACTGGACAGTGGGCAAGACATTGAAACGCCGCCGCGGGCCACCTACCGCTATCACGCGGACAAACTGCAAACGTGGATCGTGATCGGGCACGAGTTTCCCCGGGTTGCTCCCGAGGATCTCCCGGCGGTCGAGGTGATGAATTACATCCTTGGTGGTGGCCACTTCGATACGAGGCTGTTTCGCGAGGCTCGGGATCGGCAGGGACTCACCAACGACGCCTCCGGCTTTCTGGAATGGAACGTCCGCGGCCCAGGCAGCTACACGTTCCGAACGTACGGCCGCCACGAGGTGGCACAGCAGCTCATCGACATCACGTTTGCGGAGATCGAGCGGATCCGGAACGATCTCGTCTCGGACGAGGAGTTGGCGGTGGCCCAGGGAGCCCTCGCCGAAGGTGCCTTTCCGATGCGATTCAAGGACGGTATCGCGCTGGCGCGAACCTTCGCCATGGAGCTCGTGCTGTATGGCGGGTTTCGGCACCTGTACGACTATGTGCGGCGGGTGCGCCGCGTATCCCGTGAGGACGTGCGTAGCGCCGCACGTCGCTACCTCCATCCGGAGCGCATGGCGGTGGTGGTCGTCGGGCAGTGACCATTAAGGAATCTTCTTAGCTCTCGAATCTCAGCGTCGGGCAGGGCGCAAACGTAAATCAGGGGGCGGCGCGGGAGTGCCGCCCCCCTTTTGTTGCGAGGGGGCGGCCAGAGGCGGTACAATCCGAAACCTACCAAGGAGGACCATCCATGATTCCACGGTTCCGTGCAACCCTATTTGCGGCGTTTGCTGCCGCATTGTGCATCACATCCGCGTCGGCCCAGCAGGCCAAGGTTCCATTGGACCATTCGGTCTATGACGGCTGGAACCGGATTACCGCCCAGGCCATCTCCAACGACGGCCAGTGGGTGCTCTATCGTGTCTCGCCGCGACTCGGCGATTCCGAACTCTACGTCAAGGGCCTTCAATCGGGTCGGGAGATCCAGATCGCCCGGGGGAACTCGCCGGCGTTCACGCAGGATTCCCGGTTTGTGGTGTTCCAGATCCAACCCCGGGATTCCATCGTGAAGGCCATGCGCCTCGACGACACGAGGCCGGCCAACCTCCCGAAGGATTCTCTGGGAATACTGAACCTCGCCACCGGCGACATCGTGCGCGTCGAGCGCGTCAAATCGTTTGGAGTTCCCGCAGAGGCCAGTGGCTGGGTGGCATATCTCCACGAAGCCCCGCGTCCGGAGCCAAGTGATTCCAGCGAAGCCGGTCCACAGCGTCCGCGAGGCGGCAGGGACGACCAGCGTCCCCAGCGGCCTCAGGCCGGCGGCAACGGCGACGACAAGGCCGAAGGCACCAAGCTCGTTGTTCGTAATCTGGAAAGCGGTGCGGAATATGAGTACGAGAGCGTCACTGCGTTTGCCATCGCAGAGAACGGTGACCGTCTCGCATATGCCGCGTCGAACGATAGCGGCGACGTTGACGGAGTGTACCTCGTCACGCCGGGAACCGAGGCGGCCCAGCCCTTGATGGTGGGCGAGGGCGTCTACAAGGGCCTGGCGCTGGATGACGAAGGCGACCAGGTCGCGTTCCTCTCCAATCGAGACGAGTTCGAGGAGGATCAGCCGGCGTTTACGCTGTACTATTGGAGCGGGAGTGACGAGGCGCGGGCGGTGGCCGATGCGTCCACGAGGGGCGTCCCGGCTGGGTGGTGGGTGAGCGAGAACGGCACCCCGTCCTTCTCCGAGAACGGCGAGCGTCTCTTCTTCGGGACGGCGCCGCGCCCGGAACCGGAACCCGAGGAGGAAACGCCGGAGTGGGAGAGGGTGGAGCTGGACGTGTGGAATTGGAAGGATCCGCTGCTTCAGCCCAACCAGTTGGTCCAGCGTGCCCAGGAGCTGCGGCGCACGTATCGGGCAATGGTGGATCTCGACGACAACCGGGTGGTGCAGTTGGCCAACATCGACATGCCCAACGTGACCGTGGCCGATTCCGGCGACGGCGACATCGGCCTGGCGGTTACCAACATGCCCTATCGTCAGCGGATATCGTGGGATTCCCCCGGTTACAACGACGTGTACCTCGTGGACGTCAACACGGGCCGGGCGCGCATGATACTCCAGGACGTGCAACACTCCGCGAGCCTTTCGCCGGGGGGCAAGTACATCAGCTGGTGGGATGGAAGCCAGCGGGCGTGGTTTGCCATGGATGTCAACGGCGGAGAACCCGTCAATCTCACGGGCGATATCGGACTGCCGTTTTACGACGAGACGCACGACCGCCCGATGCTTCCGTCCTCCTCCCGCGGCTCGGCCGGTTGGACCGAGGACGACGAGCGGTTTCTCGTGTACGACACCTACGACCTCTGGGCAGTGGACCCGACAGGCAGAGATGCACCCCGCAACGTCACGGAAGGCGTGGGACGCAGGGAGAATCTCCGCTTCCGCTACACGCCCCTCGATCGAGCGGGAGGTTTTGGTGGTGGACGCTTTGGTGGCGGCGGGTCAGCAGCCGTGATCGACGACGGCGAGGACATCCTGCTGTCGGCGTTCGACATGACCTCGAAGTCGTCGGGCGTCTATCGGGATCGGATCAGGGGCGACCGCGAACCCCAGCGCATCCTCATGGAGCCCCGGCGCTTTGGCACGCCGCAGAAGGCCAAGGATGCCGACGTGGTGATCTTCACCCGCCAGACGTTCCAGGAATTCCCCGATCTCTGGACCAGTGACTTGAGCTTCAGCAATCCCCAGAGGTTGAGCCGGGCCAACCCGCAGCAGGACGACTATCTCTGGGGGACGGCCGAGCTCACGGAGTGGACATCGACGGACGGTATCGAGTTGCAGGGGCTCCTGTTCAAGCCGGAGAATTTCGATCCCAACCAGCAGTACCCCATGATGGTGTACTATTACGAGAGGAACTCCGACAACCTCCACTCGCACCGGGCTCCGGCACCGGGATCGTCGAGCATCAACATCTCGTTCTACGTGAGCCGAGGGTACGTGGTCTTCATCCCGGACATCTATTATCGGGATGGGTACCCCGGTGAGAGCGCGCTGAACTGTCTCGTTCCCGGTGTCTTGAGTATTCTGGCCCAGGGGTACGTCGATCCCGAGCGGGTCGGCGCCCAGGGGCACAGCTGGGGCGGGTATCAGAATGCCTACCTGGTCACCCGCTCCAACATCTTTGCGGCGGTGGAAGCGGGTGCGCCGGTGTCCAACATGACCAGCGCGTACGGCGGCATCCGGTGGCAGTCGGGATTGAGCCGGGCCATGCAGTACGAGCGCACGCAGAGCCGCCTGGGCGGGTCGCTGTGGGAGGTCCAGCGCCTGTACATCGAAAACTCCCCCATCTTCTTTGCCGACAAGGTCGAAACCCCCGTGCTCATGTTGCACAACGATGAAGACGGGGCCGTGCCGTGGTATCAGGGGATCGAGTTCTTCAACGGGCTACGGCGGCTCAACAAGCCCGTGTGGATGCTCAACTACAACGGCGAGGCGCATGGCCTGCGGAAGTACCAGAATCAAAAAGACTTCGCGGTCCGGATGCAGCAGTTCTTCGATCACTATCTGACGGGTGCGCCGGCTCCCGTCTGGATGGAGTATGGCATTCCCGCGGTCAAGAAGGGCAAGGACCTCGGGCTGAGGATCATCACCGAGGCCACGACGAGTGGAGGGAGCGGGCGGTAGGGATAGCCTAGAATAGGTAGTACGCAGCGGGCAGTGGCTGGCGAGGTATTCCCTCGCGGCTCACTGCCCGCTGCTCTTGTTCGACGCCAACCAGGCGTTGGTGTAGCGGTAGTCCCCCGTCACCTCTTGCCCTACCCATGGGGGCAGCTCGAACTCCTGATCTTCGGCTTCCAGCTCGATCTCCGACAACACCAGTCCCTCGTGAGCCTCGTGGAACGTGTCCACCTCCCACACAAAGCCTGCGTGGTCGATGCGGTACCGCGTCTTGTCCACCACGCGTCCGTCACAGAGATCGTCGATGATGGCGTTGGCCTGGTCCTCGGGAATGGGGAACTCGTATTCGGCGCGGCTCAGGCCCGAAGGTCCGGGTGGCCCTTTGATGGTCAGCACCCCACGACCTCCGCCGACCCGCACGCGGACGGTGGTTCCAAGAGACGCCGCGAGATACCCCTGTCGATAACGGATGCCCGTCGCCTGCCCGCGCCACGACGGGTCGGTCACGAGGAATTTCCGCTCGATTTCGGTGTGGGGAGGTTTCGGCATGTCCACGGTCCGAATGGATCTCACAACGTAACCACGGGAGGGATGGAAGAGGGAGGGGAAGCCGATATCTTCTGTTGATGTCTGCTAACGTTGCCGCTTGGTTGTTTCTGGCGTTCGCATGGGGGTCCACGTGGCTCGCGGTGAAGATCGGTCTCGCCGATCTCCCACCGCTCTCTTTTGCCGGGATACGTTTTCTGCTGGCGGCGCTGATTCTGGTTCCCGTATTGGCCGCGCGTCGCATCCGGCCGCCCCGAACCCGAAGCGAGTGGGCACTCGTGGCCGGCACGGCCCTGTTCACCGTGTCGCTGCCCTACGGCCTGCAATTCTGGGCCCAGCAGTACGTGGCATCCGGATTGGCGTCGGTGTTGACGGCAATGGTGCCGGTGTTCGTGCTGGTGTTCGCGCATTGGCTGTTGCCGGCAGAGCCGATGACGCTCCGGAAAGTCGCGGGAGTGGCGCTGGGTCTCGCCGGAGTGGGCGTCATCTTTTCGGACCAGCTCAGCAGCGAAGGGTTGCTGGCGCTGTGGGGCAGCGTCGCCCTCATCGTGGCCGCCCTGAGCCTGGCATGGGCCCAGGTCGCCGTCAAGAAACACGCCGGGACCCTCGATCCCATGACGATAGCCGGATGGCAGATGGCCATCGGTACGGTGCCGCTGTTGGGTCTTGGACTGTGGCTCGATGGTAACCCGTTCGAGTTCGCCTGGACGACCCGGGCCATATTGTCCCTGCTCTATCTATCCTTCGTCGGTTCGGCAGCCGCATTCTTCGTTCTGTACTGGCTGTTCCGTCGTATGGAGGTGACCAAGGTGCTCTCGGTGGCGTTCGCGAACCCACTCGTTGCGGTGCTGTTGGGGTGGATCGTAGCCGGAGAAGTCCTGAGCTGGCGTGCTGTGGTGGGAGGTCTGGGCATCCTGGGCGGGCTGGCGTTGGTGTTGCGGGCAGCGCCGGCACGGAAGCGCGCACGGTCGCGGGACCACGCACCGGTGGCTGTGGGAAGCGGCGAGTAGACCCCTTCACGTGTGGAGGACACATGGATAAGGTGAATCTCCTCGAGAAGTTCGGCTTGTTCCAAGAGCACTGGAGTCCCAAGATCGTCGGAAGGGTGCAGGACTGCGACGTGAGGCTCGCCAAGGTACTGGGTGAGTTCGAGTGGCACCAGCACCCCGACGAGGACGAGATGTTCTTCGTGGTGAAGGGGCGCCTGCTCATGCGATTCCGGGATCGAGACGTGTCGTTGGACGAGGGAGAATTCTTGATCGTCCCTCGCGGCGTGGAGCATCTTCCGGTGGCCAATGAGGAGGCGTGGTTGATGTTGGTGGAGCCTACCGGGACCCTGAACACGGGAAACACCGTGAGCGACCGCACCGTATCCCAGTTGGACGAACTGTGAGACCCTACGATATCATCACGTTCGACTGCTACGGTACCCTCATCGACTGGAATGGCGGCATCACCGCGGCGTTCCAGACGGCGGCTGCACACGACGGCGTCGAGCTTGATGCCGACGCTATCATGACGGCGTACCATGCCGTCGAGCCGACCGTGCAGGCCGAGTCGTACCGGCCGTACCGGGAGATCCTGGCGGAGGTGGCCATGCGATGCAGCCAGCGACTCGGGTGGCCGCTCGCCGAAGCCCAAGCAGGGTTCCTCGCAGAGAGTTTACCGGATTGGATCCCGTTTCCCGACACCAACCAGGTGCTGGAACGGTTGAAGGCCTCGGGGTACGAGCTGGGCATCCTGTCCAACATCGACGAGGATCTGTTTGCCGGCACCTGCCGCCACTTCACGGTGTCGTTCGATCTGGTGGTGACGGCGGAGCGGGTTCGCTCGTACAAACCCGGACACGCTCATTTCCTCACGGCGCGTGACGAAATGCGGGGACGGCGCTGGGTGCACGCCGCCCAGAGCTACTTCCACGACGTGGCGCCGGCGCGGTCCCTGGGTGTGCCGGTGGTCTGGGTGAACCGGGGACGGGACGAACCGGCCGGAGCCGAACGGCCGGACGCCGAGGTGGAGACGTTGGAGGGACTCCTCGCCTTGCTCGAACCGGCGGCTCGGGGATAACCGGTGGCCTCTCCCGTTGGACACGCCATGGTCGGCATGGCGACCGCTGCGGTCGTTGCCCGGGGGTTGGACGCTCCATCCACAGCACCGCTGTGGATCGGAGCCTTCATCGCGTCTGGGCTTCCCGATCTCGACGTGACCCTTGCCGCGTTCGGCCTCAAGGGGCCGCGCTTCCATCGTAACGTGTCGCACGCGCTGCCGGTTATCGGCGTGGTGGTGGTGGGAGCCTGGCTCGCTCTATCCCGTGCGCCAGGGCTCGTCGCTCCCGGGGTGTTCTGGGCGTGGTGTGGGGCTCTGGTCTCCCATCCACTCCTCGACGTAATCACCACGGGACCCAAACTGGCGGCGCGGGGCTACGGCATTCCCCTGTTCTGGCCGCTCTCGCGCACGCGGTGGTGGCTGCCGCATCCCCTCTTGGAGGCGGCGGATCTTACCGCGTGTCGATCGGTGCATGACGTGTGGGAGGGCATCCGTCCGGAGGTTTTCCGCATCGGTCCGGTGGCCCTGGCGGTCCTGGCGCTGGCGGTGCTGGTTCCCTAGGATGCGGACTCGCCGTCCAACGCCGCCAACCCGTCTCGCACCATCTCTGGAAGCGGTGTCTTCGCGCGTGCGGTGTAATCGAACGCGACCACCGTTCCCAATCCTTCGGCGGCGATGGCGTTTTGGGACGTGGAGAACACTTTGTATTCCATGACGAAACGATCTTCGAGAATCTCGGTGGCCCGGGTTCCCACCAAGACCGTGTCGGGGTAGTAGAGCGGGAGGCGAAACCGACAGCTCGTCGAGTGGAGAATCGCACCGACCTGTAGTTCGTCGTACGCGGTCAGAAAGCGGCACCGCTCGAGAAAGGCGACACGGGCGGATTCGAAGAAGCGGAAGATGACCGTGTTGTTGAGGTGTCCGTAGGCGTCCATCTCGCCCCACTGTACGGGCAACTCCACGACGATGGGAAAACCGGTAAAGTGTTCGTGTGGCATCAGCGTAACTCGGCGGAGGCAATGCGGGCGGTTTCGGCGAGCACGGCGGCGCCCACGAATATCGCGTCGTCCGCCGCGTAGAATCGCGGGCTGTGAGCTGGAATGACCTCGCCTCCAGGCTCCCGCGCTCCGACACGGAGGAAACAACCCGGGAGCTTCTCCAGGTAGAAGGCGAAATCCTCCCCGCCCATGTTGGGTGTACCCAAGGGCCGCAGGGCGCCGTCGCCCAGCAGCGCGGTTGCCGCTCGGCGTGCCCACGCGACGTGCTCCTCCCGGTTTACGATGGGCGGAGTTCCCAGCTCGATCTCGATCGCGACCTCCAGGTGATGGGCCGCCGCCGTGCTCTCAACCACGTGACGCACCTCGTCGTGGAGGACCTTGCGGGTGTCCGGGTCCATGGCGCGCGTCGTGCCGCACAGGGAGGCCGTCTCCGGGATGACGTTGGGCGCCGCACCGGCATGGATGGCGCCGACGGAAACGACCGCCGCCTTGGCGGGATCGATGCGACGGGAGACCACGGCTTGGAGTTCGGTGATGATGGCGGCGGCACCCACGATGGGATCGATGCCCTCGTGCGGTCTGGCACCGTGGGCGCCGCTTCCTTTCAACTCCACGGTGAACATGTCTGCCGCCGCGGCGAGGGGGCCGGCGTCGGCAACGACCTCGCCGACCTGAAACCGTCGGTCGACGTGGGCCCCGAAGATGGCCCGGACATCATCGAGGATACCGCTCTCGAGTACTCTGGGAGCGCCACCCCCGGTTTCCTCCGCGGGCTGCAGCACGACGAGCACATCTCCCCTTGCGGGGTGGTGGCCGAGCAAGTGGGCCGCCCCGATGGCCCACGTCGCGTGCACATCGTGACCGCACGCGTGCATGACACCGGGGCGCTCTGAGGCGAACTCGAGGCCGGTGTCCTCCTGGATGGGGAGTGCGTCGATGTCCCCTCGGAGGGCCACCACGGGTGCCCCGGGATCACTTCCCGCGATGCGTGCCACCACGCCCGTACCGGCGACCCGCTCCAGCGTCTTGGGCTGCAACGCGTCCAGCGATGCATGGAGCTTTGCCGCGGTCTGCTCTTCCTCGAACGCCAGCTCCGGATGGCGGTGCAGGTCGTGACGGAGCTCCACGAGCTGCGTCCGCGTCGCCGGGGAAAAGAGATTCTCTAGTGCAGTTTGTTGATTCATCCCGAGTCGTCCGGTTACGAGCCACCCACGTCCAAGGTCTCACTGCGCACGGTGAGGTCCTCGATTCGGTCCACGTCCACCGTCACGCCGAGCCCCGGCTCCATCACGGGGACGTCGACCATGCCGTCGGCGCTCATGGTCCACTCCGGGGTCACCACATCCTGCTCCCAATACCGTGCGCTTGGACTGACGTCGCCAGGCAGACGGAAATTCGGCAGTGATGCCAGCGCGACGTTGTATGCCCGTCCGATTCCGCTCTCCAACATGCCGCCGCACCACACGGGAATGTCGTGTCGCGCGCACACGTTGTGGATTGCTCGGGATTCGGCGAATCCGCCCACGCGTCCGGGCTTGATGTTGATGATCCGTCCGCTGCCGAGGGCGATCATGTCGATGGCACGGTCGTGTCCCGTAATGGACTCGTCGAGGCATATCGGCGTGCGGAGCCGCCGCTGCAGCCGCGCGTGCTGCACGACGTCGTCCCACGCCAGGGGCTGCTCGATCATGATGAGATCCAGGTCGTCCAGACGGGCGAGGAGGTCGAAGTCCGCCACCGTGTACGCATTGTTGGCGTCGGCCATCAGGGATGCGTCGGGTCCAGCAGCCTCCCGCGCCGCTGTGAGGAACTCGATATCGGAGCCCGGCTGAATCTTGATCTTCACCTTTCGATATCCGTCGGCGATCGCCGCCTGGACCCTCTCGATGAGGTGGTCGGGAGTGGACTGGATGCCGAGCGAGATCCCAGTGGCGATCTTGTCGCGCGTGCCTCCGATGATCTGGGCTAAGCTCACGCCGCTCTCCACGGCCGCGAGCGCCCACGCCCCCATTTCGACCGCGGCCTTCGCCATGTTGTGGCCGCGAAAGTCCTTGGCCAACGCCGGGGCCACGTCGCCGGGATGGGCAAAGGGCCGACCGAGAACCCGCGGCGCAATCCACTGCCGTATCGCCAGCGCGCTGGTGTCGATGGTCTCCGGAGAGTAGTTGGGCAACTCGCCGGCAACGCATTCGGACCACGTGGTGGCGCCCTCGGCGCTCGTCAATTCCAGCAGGAGAATCCGCCGGGTCTTCACCGTTCCGGAGGAGATCGTGAAGGGCTCACGCAACGGCAGGTGAATCTCTCGGAGGGTGAGTTTGTCGATGGTTACGGTCATGGGTGTTGGCCGGTTGGGTTTGCCGTGGAGAGGTAATAGTAACCCCGGTCCGCCGGTCGGTCTCGCTGGAAGCCCACGACACGGTACCCTTTTCGCAGATGCCAGAGGAATGCCTCCCGCGTGACCTGGCGCCAGGTGAGAGCCCGATCGGGATCGGCCTGCTTGACGGATTGTACGTCCAAAGGGATGGCCACCCGCACCGACGGAGTTGCGGGGTGCGGATGGTCTGGCGTGTCCGTGTCGATAACGGGTACGTCGTTGTCGGCCGCCAGTTGCTCCACGGCTTTGCCCTGCAAGATGCTTTCGACTTGGGGATCAGTGAGTCTCCACTCCACCACGAATCGATCTGTCCCAAGGCCACTGTGCAGGTCGCTTCCCGTATCGCTGCCGTACATGTCGGGGACGTACTCGATGGGCAGCGCGCCCAAGAGGTTGATGTTCAGTTGCGCGTTTCCCGCAATGAGGGGGTCGTAGGTCCAGTATGCCACTTCGATGCCGTCAGCCAACAGCATGTCCCGCTGCAGCGCCTTGAGACGCGTTCCGATTCTGCTGCCACGATACTGCGGGTACACGGCCAGCATGTGGGACCAGTGGGCCGGTTGTCCACCGCGGAGGCCGCTGAGACCGTACACGAAGCCGACGAGACGCCCGTCGGCGTCGAATGCCCCGGCGGCGACCCCTCCAACCTTGTGGCTGATTTGAATGATCGACGCGGGGACGCACTCGGTGAAATCCTGTCCCCAGGTGTCCCGCTGGAGCGTTACGGCCTGGTCGTAATCCCCCCGGGCTTCGAATGCCCGAAGCACCAAGGCATTGGGGTCGGTCATGCGGCACCGGTGTGCCGTCGGATCTTCCACACACCCAGTGTGAGGACAGGCACCACGAACACGATCAGGAACAACCACGTCAGGGTGCCGTAGCCTTTGGCGATCAGATTGATCAGCCCGAAGCTGGCGACGAGTGCCCCGATGATGAGCAGGATCACGGCGATGGCGGGACGGGCGTAGGGTGGGAGCGCCATGCCTCGCTCCAGGAACCGCGAAGCCAAGCGCTCGTTCACGGCGTGGATCATCCCCGTGCCCGTCTCGATGAGCGTGCCGAAGAGTATTATCTGGAACACCAGCTGGAACGGTCGCGACCCGAGGATATCGAGCAAAAAATTGGCGGGAATGGCCGCACCGAGGATGTCCGGGTATTGCCCCACCATGGCGAGGTAGAAGAGCAGCGCCGGAATCATGGCGATGGGCCCGGCGAGGAGACCCGCCCCCACGGCCTCCCGTCTCTTCGTTGCATGGCGTACGGTAAACAGAATGGCCGGGATGAGTGCCAGATTGTATGCGGCGTACTCGACCCCACCGACGATCCAGTCCGCGTCGAGACTCGCGCCGCGAAACCCGGAAGCGATCTGGGGCCCAAACCGGACGAAGCACCACAGGAAGAGCACCAGGTACACGGCGTACAGAATGAACGACCAACCGGCAAAGAATCTTTCGATGGCGTTGGTCCCGCGGAAGGCGAGAAACCCCACGGCCAGCATGATGGCGATCACGCCCACCGCGTACGGAAGATCGAAGGTGTCCTGCAGCATGCTGCCGGCCGCGGCGGCGATCACGGCCAGGACGATCAACAACAATCCGAAATAGCAGATCTCGTACAGGAACCAGACCCGTCCCAGGAGATGCTGAAAGAAGCTCCGGTAATCGTAGGTGCCGTGCATCCGGGCGAGCTCGAAGCTTGCTGCGCTAACGGCACTCCAAATGACCGTGGCCACCAGCATCGCCAGCAGTCCCCCGAGGGGACCCCGCATCAGAAAGAACTCGGCCAGTTCGCGGCCGGTGCCATACCCACCTGCGATGACGACCGACTGGAAGACGAATCCCGGAAGCAAGTAGCGTCTGAAGACCGATTGGCTGCTCAATGCGCCCTCGTGCCAAGGAGGACACCAAATTGACACAGAAACGAGCGGATGTCATGGGTTGACGCCGATCTCGCTTGGTCTTTGGCTTTTGCGAGACGACGATTAGTAGCTCCATTCAGACCTTAGAGAGGAAGCCGTATGCGCGTCCCGTGCCGACTACTCCTGCCGCTGGTGTTCGCCGTCGGGTGCTCCACCGGCGACACGAATATTGCCCCCCGGGAGGATTACCAAGAGGTGGCCGCCCGCCTCACCATCCTCATCGAGCACGAAAGGGCCGACAAGGCCCTTCCGGCGCTGTCGATCGTGTTGGTGGACGACCAGGAGACGGTGTGGGCCCAGGGGTTTGGCTATGCCGACCCGGAGGACAGCATCCCGGCCACGGCCCGGACCACCTATCGGGTGGGGTCGGTTTCCAAGAGACTCTTGCGGAGCGTAATGGAGTCCGAAGGGTTCACTGTGTACGAGTGGGAGTGGTGGCACTTCGACTATGGCGATTGGTCGGAGTATCCGATCCTCAACCGGCGGTTCGAGGAGATCGTGAGCCGGTAGTATGCGGTGCGTCGGTCATGCCGCCGCGTTGATGAGGGTCGCCAGGACCGCCATCACCGAGAGTCCCGCGCCAACTCCGATGCCGGCGTCCCACCAGGAACACCGCACGCGCCGCTTCACCGAGGCCCATACAGCGGCACCGGCCGCCACCATCGCCAGCGTGCGCGCCTGCGCGACGGCTGCCAGGGGATAACTCCTCATGAGGCTCGCCTGGTATCCCGACCAGTTCTCCAGCACGTCGGGCGGCGGGTGGGGTGATGGCGCGAGCCACACCGTGACGGCGCCGGCCGCCGAATAGGCGGCGAGGACCGCAAAGCCCGGCCACAAGGCGGTTACGACGACATCGAACCCCGCATCAACGTCGATCCACCGCAGGGCCATCCAGACGAGGGCGGCAAACCCCAGGGCCATGCCGAGTACCCCGATCAAGGTGAAGCCGGTAGTGATGTTCGCGACGATCCGGGCGACGCCGCGGACGTCGGGGCCGAGACCCTGCAATGCGTATTCCGTGAAGAGAATCCCGAACGCCGTGGCCGACAGCCCCCACGAGGTACCTGCGATAAGAAGCTCCCGGTGCGGACGGTGCTTCATGGAGCGTCGAGGGCCGCAAGAAGAAGCTGGCGGGTCACCGTCGACTCGATGGCGGCGGCCAAAACGATTGCAGCCAAGGCCATCCCGACCGGGTATCGAAGTGCGGTCAGGTCCACGTCGAACCGGCCCGTGCGCATGGCGCGCCGGCCAATGGACCACCCGCGCAAACCGATGGCGCCGGCGGTGACGAATGCTCCCAACTCGATGATCCCGTGGGGAAGGAGGAGTGGGGAAGGAGGAGGGCCGCCAGCGTTCCCATTGGCATGCCGCCCCGGAGACTGGTTGCCATCAACCCTCCCAGGACGAAGCCGTTGAACACGAGCGTCGACAGGGAGGTGACGCCCCACGTAATGACACCGGTCAAGAGCAGGGCGTAGACCGTCATATTCCTGACGACGATTTTCAGAAAGAGGGACACCGATGGAGGCAGGTCGACGTGTCCAACGGGTCCGGTGGCGGCTTCGCCCGCCGCCAACACCAACGCGACGACCAGCCATCCCGAGACGCCGCCCAACATCAAGGCGGAGATGGCGACGGTCACCTCAGGTGGTAGCCGCACGGATTGCCTCCACTCGCTGGCGGACGGGGGGATGGGTGAGACTCCCCTGGGTGGGCGGGTGTTTGGTGACCTCGGCCAGGCGATGGAGCGCCGAGCAGGCGGCATCCGGATCTCCGGCCAACTGCACGCCGAGCCTGTCCGTCGCCAACTCGATGCGCCGCATGACCAGGCCCGGGAGGACCCCCAGCACCACTGCACCGGACATGCCGGCGAGCATCGACGCCGCAAAGGCCCGGCCCGCGTCGTAGAGGGGGAACACCGTGTAGACCAGGATGAGGGTGTGCAGCGAGCCCGTTGCGATTGCGCTGACGAGCAGCTTGGGGACGTCGCGGCGGATGGTGTGGGCGAGTTCGTGGGCAGCGATCCACCGGAGCTGTGCCTGATCCATGTGCCTCACCAGGCCCTCGCCCAGGAGAATCCACCGGCCGCTCCATCCCATGCCGGTGGCGTAGGCGTTGATGGTGTCTCCGGGAATCAAGGCAACCCGAACGCGGCCCAGACTTCGGCGTAACGCCGTCTGCCGGATCCACGCCACGATGTCCGACAAGCGACCTTCGCCGTCTCCCACCTCGAACGAGCGGGGGAACACGAGCCTCGGCTTGACGGAGAGCTCGTAGAGGGGAAAGAGCGCCACCACGAAGGGAATGATCACAATGGCGGGAAGCTCGTTGGGAATGACGTTGGCCAGGGCGACAAGGATGGTCCCCAGCGTCACATAACCCAGCAGGCCCAACGCGGCGTCCCGGAGCACGAAGGCCGGAGTGTTGAGCTGGAGGGGGCGCCGGGTTCCCCAGCGAAACAGAATGACCTGG
The DNA here is from genome assembly GCA_039589615.1 of Gemmatimonadota bacterium. GTDB lineage: Bacteria > Gemmatimonadota > Gemmatimonadetes > Gemmatimonadales > GWC2-71-9 > B3T1B10. Next base: position 2,971 of record JBDHHA010000082.1, on the reverse strand, counting down.
CTGCGGAGGATTCCGTGCATCAGGAAGATGATCACCCCGAGGATCGTGCCGAACACCAGGAGGGGCGGGTCGGGAAACCGGCTCGCGGTGCTCAAGATGAGGCCGCCCAGGATCAAGACCAATCCCGTGGAGACCAGGAGCGCCAACCCCATCGCAACGGAGTCCTGGCGCCGCGAAGGGTGGTTGGCCGATGCCCATTCTCCTGACAGGCGAGAGCGGACGATGGCGAGACCGAGTCCCGCCACCGCCGCTATGACTGTGCCCACGACGAAGAAAACCATCATCCCCCAGCAGTGATTACGATGTGATGCAAGGGCTCCTGAGCCACACTCGCGACAAGGGCCCGGTCAAAAACCTCCCAGGGCTCCGCCGAGCCCGGCGCCAACGAAGCCGCCCAACAAGCCGCCTATTTCCATGCCGATCTTGCCCCCGATCCATGCCGCCGCCCCTCCCGTTGCGCCCCCCAAGATCCAACCGGCGGGCGTATTCCAATGCGACACCGCCCACCCCATCTCGGCAACGGCAGGAGCCGCATCGATGGAGGCTACGGGAGAGGTTTCCACGGCACCAATCCGTGCCGCAGATGCCGTCAGCAGGCCAAAGGTTATCAAAACAGTCATCGTGCGTTTCATCATGTTGTCTCCAGCGAAAGTGTTGTGAATGATTGAGACTGCTGGTTTCGCCGGATGGGCGCAGCCATGTTCCCGTTGTGGAACGGCGGTACACTAGCGGGATCAGCTCAACAGAATCTCAACGTGAATAGCCGCAGCCGTCTGGAGATCACTGTGGTGGTTCCGTCAGGCCCCGCGGGTTATTCTGAGCGAATGGCAACCGAAGCAATTGACGTCACGGCGGCCGCGACGAGGATCGCGTCGCTCGCGCAGAAGACACCGGTCATCCAGGCACCCGCATTGCAGGCCCGGGTGGAGGGTGCCCAGGTGTGGCTGAAGCTGGAAAACCTCCAGAACACGGGGTCGTTCAAGGTCAGGGGGGCGGCCAACAAGATCGCCTCGCTGAGCGCCGCCGAGCATGCCCGGGGCATCGTCACCTGTTCAAGCGGCAACCACGGCCGGGCCGTCGCGTACGTCGCCGAGGCTCTGCGCGTGGATGCCACGGTGTGCGTCCCCGAGTGGGTCGATCCCGTCAAGCTCGCGGCCATTCAGCAGCATGGCGCCGAGGTGGTGCTGCACGGAGCCACTTACGACGAGGCCGAGGAGCGGTCTCTCGAGATCCAACAGGAACGGGGGCTCACGTACGTGCACCCCTTCGACGATCTCGACACTATCTCCGGCCAAGGCACCATTGGTCTCGAGCTGCTGGAGCAAGTGCCCACGGTGGGAACCGTCGTCGTGCCCCTATCCGGCGGCGGTCTCATTGCCGGCGTGGCGAGTGCCGTCAAGAGTGCACGCCCGGATTGCCGGATCGTCGGAGTCTCGGCCGAGAATGCCTGCGTCATGTATCGGAGCCTCGAGGCCGGGGCCCCGCAGGTCGTCCCCGAAGAGGACACGATTGCCAACGCCCTCGCCGGAGGCATCGGCGTGGAGAACCACAACTCCTTCCGACTGGTGCGCCAGTTGGTGGACGAGCACGTCCTCGTGTCCGAACTGGAGATTCGGGACGCCATGCGGTTTGCCGCATCGGAATACCGCATCGTCGTGGAGGGAGGGGGAGCGGTTGCCATAGCCGCCGTTCTGACTGGCAGGGTGACGGGTGGCGGTGGGGACGTCGCCCTCGTGGTGAGCGGGGGGAACGTCGATCCCGCGGTGTTGGCGGAGGTCCTGGCCACGCCGCGAGGAGCCACCCGTTAGGCGTTGTTTCGAAACATCTCCCCGTTGTTCACCAGGCGCCGGAACTCGGCAAAGATCTTCGCATCCCACCACTGCCGCTCGACCTCTTTGGCTATCGTGTTCAACGCCTCTTCTGGCGACAACGCGGGTTTGTACGGACGATTGGTCGTCAGGGCGTCGTACACGTCGACGATCTGCAGCACTCGGGCGGTCATGGGGATATCGTCCCCGCTGAGGCCATCGGGGTATCCGGACCCGTTCAGTTTCTCGTGATGGTGACGGACGATGGGGAGGACGAGCTTGAACGACCGGAGATCCTTGCAGATGTGCTCTCCCGCGACGGGGTGCCTCCGCATGATGCTCTGCTCTTCAGGGGTCAGCAGGTCCGTCTTCAACAGGATCGTGTCGGGCACCACCACCTTGCCGATGTCGTGCACGAAGCCGGCCCGCCGCAGTGCAGTGATCTCCTCATCCGCCATCCCCAAGTGCAGTCCGAGGCGGCTGCCGAAATCGGACAAACGATCGCAGTGACCTTCAGTGTACGGGTCCCGTCCTTCGATGCTGCGAGCCAATGTCATAACCACGGATTCCGCCTGTTCCAGTTGATCCGTGTAGCTCTTGACGCGGAGCAGCGATCGGACGCGGGCCATCAACTGGACGCGCTCGAAGGGCTTTGAAAGAAAATCGTCGGTACCGGCCTCGATTCCCCGAACCCGGTCCTCCACCGAATCCAAACCCGTCACCAGCACGATCGGTGTGAGCATGGTTTCGGGATCGTCCTTGAGACGCCTGCACACCTCGAATCCGTTGAGGTCGGGCATCATGACGTCCAGCAGGACGAGGTCGGGCTGGACATCGCGGAACAGGCGCAGCGCCATCTCACCATCGGAAGCCGTCACGACGTCGAGGCCCTCAATCTGGAGGAGACGCTTGAGGAGGGAGCGTACCTGCTCATCATCATCGACGACGAGGACGGTTGCTGTCATGCAGCGATCCTGGTGTCACGCGTCGACCGGAGCGGCGGCACGCTACTGCAAGGAGAATTCAGAAACGGCGTCAATCGATAGGCACGACGACAGTGCGATGTGACATCGATGGCGCTGCGATCACGGCTTTATCAACTCGTAAAGCCGCAAGCGCTCGACGTCAAGTTCGTCCTGTACAACACCGAGAATCCACGAGTC
>JBDHHA010000081.1:0-19501 GCA_039589615.1 Gemmatimonadota bacterium | reverse complement strand
GATGAATCGCTCCGTCGTGGATGTCGGTGGGGCGGTGCTCGTGGTATCACAATTCACTCTGTATGGCGACGTCTCCCGTGGCCGACGGCCGTCCTTCGTGGCCGCGGCGGCGCCCGACGGACACGGGCGAGTTCGGCGCGATGATGGACGTGGCGCTGGTGAACGACGGGCCCGTGACGCTGGTGATGGACCGGTGAGTTCTCCCAAGCTGCTGTTGGCCTCCCGCTCCCCGCGGCGGCGCCATCTGCTGGAAATGCTGGGCATCCCCCACGACGTGGACCCCGTGGAGATCGACGAGCAACCTCGACCCGGGGAGGACGCGGGCCACTACGCCGTACGACTGGCGCAGGAGAAGGCCCGTGCGGGAAGTGCCAAACATCCCGACCGTTGGGTGTTGGGTGCGGACACGGTGGTGGTGCTCGACGGCGCGATAATAGGCAAGCCGGAATCACCGGCCAACGCGGAGGAGATGTTGTTGCGGTTGGCCGGCCAGCGGCATCGAGTGATCAGCGCCATTGCGTTGGCTCGGGGTGACGAGGTGTTGCATGCGTGTGACGAGACGTCGGTGTGGATTCGATCGATGTCGCGCGACACGGCGCGGGCCTACGTCGAAACGGGCGAGCCACTGGACAAGGCCGGTTCGTACGGGATCCAGGGACTGGGCGCCGTCTTGGTGGAACGAATTGAGGGGGATTACTTCTCGGTGATGGGGTTGCCGGTGCGTTTGGTGGCTGACCTCATGGCGACTGCCGGGATACCCTACAACTTCACCTGATACACCGGCACGGTATCCGTCTTCCCTTTCAACTCCAGCGGCTCCAACGCTTCGACTTCGGGCGGTGTTTTCAGGGCGTTGTAAAACGGCTCGGAGACGATAACCTGGCCGCCGGCCGCCTTCGAGCACAGCCGCGACGCCACGTTCACGGCATCGCCGATCACGGTGTACTCCATTCGTTGCTCGGCGCCGATGTTTCCGGCAAAGACCTCGCCGAAATTGATCCCGATGCCGATCTCGACATGGGGTTTTCCTTCTCCGCTCCACTTCTCGTTGAGCTCGTGCAAGATGTGCATCATGTCGATGGCGGCCAGCATGGCACGGTCGGCATCGTCGTCGGCGGACACGGGCGCTCCCCACAAGGCCATGACGGCGTCCCCCATGAACTTGTCGAGCGTTCCGCCGTGCTCGAATACGATCCCCACCATTTCGGTGAAGTACTCGGTGAGGAGGGAAGCGATCTCGTCGGGGTTCATGTTCTCCGACATCGGCGTGAACCCCCGGATGTCGGAGAAGAACACCACCACGGGCCGCTTGGCGCCGCCGAGCTGAATCATGCCCTCTTCGCTGGAGATCTGCTCCACCAGATTGGGCGCGAAGTACCTCTGGAAATTGGACAGGACAACGGCCTCGCGGGCCAGTTGATCCGAGAGCTGGCTGTTCTCGATGGCCACGGCGGCAATACCGGAGAACGCGATGAGGAATTCCAGGTCCTCGTCGCCGAACGAGTTCGTCGCGGTCATGTTGTCGACGTAGATGAGCCCGAGGACGGTTCCTTCGCTTCCCATGAGCGGCGCCGACATGGCGCTTCGCACGCTCTGCATCAGGATCGACTGTCCCTTGAAACGGTCGTCGGCTGCGGCGTTGTCGGTGAGGATCGCCAGCCGCTCGTCGACGCATCGCTGTGCGATCGACCGCGGAACGTGCTTGCTCCCCGATTGGTCGCCGAAGCGGTTGCGTGAAGTCCTCGGCACCAGATCGCCGGAACCTGCCGCGACCATGAGAATGGACACCCGGTCCACGCTCATGACCTGGAACGTGATGTCGACCACTTTGTCGAGCAGCCGATCGACGTCCTGTTGCTTCGCGAGCTCCTTGGAGATGTCGAGCAAGAGGCTCAGCTTGCTGGTCTCTTTTTGCTGGGAGGCGTCTCGTTCCATCTCCCCACTGAGCCGGGCGACCTGTTGCTCGAGACTGTCCGGTCCCTCGTCGACGGGGAGTTGGCGGATGATGGTGGCTTCTGGTGCGCTCTGGGGTGCTGCAAAGGCTTCGGCGTGGGGTGGGGGGGTGGCGTCGGCCACCTCCGTGAGATTGAATGCAACTTTGCCGAACGTCACCACGTCCCCGTCCGAGGCGTGCGACTCGGAGATGCGACTCCCGTTGACGAATGTTCCGTTGCTGGAACCGAGGTCCCGCACCGTCAGCCCGTCGCCGGCATGGATGAGCTCGGCGTGACGGCGCGATACGGTCGGATCATAGACCGGCAAATCCGTCGTGACGGCGCGCCCGACGACGATCGTTTGGCTCGGGGCGATCTCGACCGAGTGTTCCCCGGAGGGGCTTTGAAGCTTGAAAATTCCCAACCGAATTGCTCCTGAGGCCGACAATATGGTCGGGGAACCCGACCGAGGGAAAGGGGAATGGGGGGTGGGCTATCTCGGCGCTGCCAAAACGTAGGCGCTGCTCGCCTCCATGGCGCCTTCCACCGCGTCGGTGCCTGACGGTTGGGATCCGGGAACGACTTCCCACCGACCGGGGCCGATCTCCCGCCACAGGTCCAGGGCCGCGGCGTAGGCGCCGCGGTCCAGGTAGGTGGATGACCCATCGGCGACACTGAGGTCCCCATAGCGGCTGAACGAGAACCTCGCTGCGGCGCCACACCCGCTCCGCAGGGTCAGACCGGAGGGAGCCAGGGAGAAACCGTACTGCCCCGTGACCGGACGAACGGTGGCCTGCACCGTTTCGGTGTCCCCCACCGACCGCCCATCGATGGATTCCAGGCACGTGGCCGGAAACTCGACGGTGAGGAACGGCGTGTTGAACCCGTCGTCATGGACAAGGGAGTGCGCGGTGACCTGGGCGTTGGACACCTGGATGGTGGCGGCTGCTGGCTGGGGCGCCGTCGGCTGCAGGGCCAAGATCAAGAGCTCGGAGGTGGACAGGACCTGAGAGCCGGGGTCTACGGCGTCGCCACACCCGAGGAACAGGATTCCGGCGACGGTTGCCGTAAAGGCCCGCCACCACAATATTTGCAGGCCCGGCACAGCAGGGGAACGGCCTCGGATCGGCCGGTATGCGGTGGGGCGTCTTTGAGGGGCTCGTGTCACGGGATTGGTCGAGGTTTTCGAGTAATATCGTCGTCGTGGGAACCCCCGGCCCGGCGGCTTCCATGGCTCGGCGGATCCTTGAGCAATCTTACCCCCGGCCTGCCAGTCACGGTCCCCGAGAAGCTCTCGACACGGCTGGGAAACCCAGCAGCAGGGGTCGGGGACGGCGGTTGTCGGGTGTTTTGGCAGAGGTACCTTAATTGTACGAGGTGGAGACCCTTAGCAGAGATGTGGAGCGAGTAACGAGTGGCACAATTCCGGGATGAGTGGCTTTCGCCGACGTTGACGCAACTCATCGGCGACGAGAAGCTGGATGCGGCGAGAACCAGCGAGGACGCCGCGGCCTCGCTGTGGGAAACGGTCGTGGAGTCCAAGGACGCCACGGACGCGGAGATTCTGGGCACGCTGGCCACGAAATTCCGGGTGAAGATTGCAGATCTGTCGCAGATGGAGCGGGCGGCCAAGGATCTCGTCACGGAGGACCAGGCCCGCAAATACCACATCCTGCCCATTCGCGCCACGGACTCCTATCTGGAGCTCGCCACCGCCAACCCCTTCGACCTGGACTGCGAGAAGACCCTGGCGTTTGCCACGGGCCGGGAGGTCCGTCTCCTCCTTGCCAGCCCCATGGTGATCGCGGAGCACCTCGACGAGCTGTATCGCCCCGAGAATGTGATGGAGCGGATTCTCGAGGGCATGGGCGATTCCAAGGCCGACATCCAGATGATGGACGAGGTGGAAGAGCCCGAGGAAGTGATCTCGGAGGCGGAGGCGTCCCAGCGGCCAGTGGTTCGCATGGTGGATCTCATCCTGTCCGAGGGCATCCTGTCCCGGGCAAGCGACATCCACATCGAGCCGGAGGAAGGAGGCGTCGCCGTCCGCTACCGAATCGACGGGGTGTTGCGGCAGATCATGAAGATCCCCAGGGCCGCGGGCCTTCCACTGATCTCCCGTCTCAAGATCATCGCGTCGCTGGACATCGCCGACCGGCTTCGACCGCAGGACGGACGGGCCCGGGTCGTGATCAACGCGGTGCCCGTCGACCTCCGGGTGTCGACACTGCCCGCCTCCCAGGGCGAGAAGGTCGTCATTCGAATCCTGGATTCGTCCAGAACGGTGCTCACGTTGGAGGGCTTGGGCCTCAACGATGAGGAAGCCGGCTCTATTCAGGAGCTCCTCGCCTATCGCGACGGCGTCATCCTGGTGACAGGCCCCACCGGCTCCGGCAAGACGACCACGCTGTACTCGGCAATCCGCCACGTGCAGTCGGAGGGCGTCAACATCGTCACGGTGGAGGATCCGGTGGAGTACCGGCTCGCCGGCATCGTCCAGGTCCAGGTGCACGAGAAGGCGGGCCTCACCTTCGCGGCCGCCCTGCGGTCCATCCTGCGTCAGGACCCTGACGTGGTGCTGGTGGGTGAGATCCGCGACCTGGAGACCGCCCAGACCGCCATTCAGGCTTCGCTGACCGGACACCTGGTGCTGTCGACGCTTCACACGAACGATGCCGCCAACGCCGTCACGCGATTGGCCGACATCGGGGTCGAGGGCTTCAAGATCGGCTCGGCCCTTCGGGGCGTGGTGGCGCAGCGACTCATGCGGACTCTCTGCCCGGCATGCAGTGAGGAACGCTCCGAGCCCGTTGCCAAGAAGCTCGACAAGTGGATCCCGGAAGGGCAGACCCTGGTCCGGGCTGTGGGCTGCCCCGAATGCGCCATGACCGGGTATCGGGGCCGATTCTCGATTCTGGAGATCCTCAAGGTCTCGACTGAGCTGGAGCGGTTGATCAGCCACGGAGCGACGGCCGACAAGCTTGCCGATCAGGCGATGGCGGAGGGAATGCGGTCCTTGTGGGACAGTGGCCTCGCCCACGTGATTCGAGGCGAGTCCACGATCGAGGAGTTGCTCAGGGTCGTCGATATGCCGCAGGACGACGAGATGCCAGGTGGCAAGGTCGAGACACGGCGCGTCGGTGATCGGAGACAGACGTCGGCAGCTCCCCCCCAAACGACCGCACCGCCGGTGGACATCGTGCCGCCGCCTCTCGTGCAATCGAGGCGCATGACCGATCAGTTCGAGCTCGTGGACGGTGCGGTCGTGGACGGATCGGGCGACGGCACGGTGGGCATCCGGGTACTCCTGGTGGACGATGAAGACCAGCTGCGTCGGGTGATGAAGGACTTGCTGGAACGGGACGGATACACGGTGTTCGAGGCCGGAGACGGCGCGCAGGCTATCGAGCAGGTGGACATTCATGTCCCGGACATCCTCGTCCTCGATCTCAACCTACCCGGCCTCGACGGGTACGGCGTGATCACGCAGCTCCGGTCGCGGCAGACCACGGAGCACATTCCCATCATCGTGCTGACCGCCAAGGGGGACGAGGACAACGAAGTCCGCGTCTTCGAGCTGGGGGCCGACGATTTCCTGAGCAAGCCGTTCCGGGCCCGGGCACTCTCCGCCCGGATTCAAGCCGTCCTCGCGCGGTCCCGCCGCTAGCCGCTCTCCGGGTTCTTCACTTCCCGTCTCCGGGCGCTGTCCAGCGTCACGTGATCCTCCGTGGGCGCGTTGGGCTTGACGCGGACGGACTTGGCCGGGATTCCGAGATTGACGTGGTAGGGCCGCACGTCACGGGTAGCGACCGCCCCGGCTCCGACCATTGATTCCTCGCCCACCCTTACTCCGGCCAAGACCGTGGCGTGATACGTGATGCGCACGCCGTCCTCCAACGTGGTCACCGCATCCGTCACGTCCAGCTGATCTGTGATGCTGTGGGTGTGGCTGTAGATGTTCGCGTAGTCGGCGATGGACACGCGGTTGCCCAGGACGATGCCTCCACGATCGTCGAGGAGCACATGCCGGTGGACCACCACGTTGTCACCGACCTCCATCTGGTAGCCGAACGAAAATTCCACGAACTGAAAGCATTTGAAGTTCTTGCCGCATCGCTTGAAGATGTGAGGCGCCAAGATGCGGCGCAGCCGGACACCGGTATCCACGTTCCCTCCGCCCAGCGGTGACCGGTCGAAGCTCTGCCACAGCCAGAGCAGCGGCTTGACCCTCGCGTACCGCTCCGGGTCGATCTCGTGGTAGTACTCCGGCTCGAGGGTGACGTTGTGGGGATCCAGGGCCAGGAGCGCCGCCCGGGATGCCTCCGGCGTTGCCGGGTCCTCAACCAGGTCCCGGTAGTTGCCGGCTCCCGGATAGAAGATGTCGAACAGGGTACGACGGCAGAGGTCGTGCCGATCGCAGCGGGGGTCCTGCAGCTGTTCTTCGATGCTCCCCAACCACCGGTCGACGATCCCACCGTGGGCGTCCGGAGGGGCGAGAGTTCGCAACGGGCGCAGCACCATGGTTCACTCTCCAAGTAGGTAGAAATACGGAATTGACGGGCCGAGTAGGGCCTGGGTATGCTTTGAATGCAGCATAGTTGAAAATGATTCTCATTTGCAACCAAGGCCCGTTATAAGGCAAACCAGAAAGTGGCTGGGCTTCATGGACCAGACAACCTATGGACGGCATCTACGTCATACAGCGATCCTCTGCAGCATCCTGTTCCTGGGTGCCGCAACAACCGCAGTGTGCCAGGAGGGCCCTCGGGCCAGGCTGGTCGGGGTAGTGGTGGAGGCCGAGTCCGGAAAACCCCTGGCCGGCGCGTTCGTCGAAGTTGTGACCCTCGATGCGCGGGTCCGGACCGACGAGCGTGGCCGGTATGCCCTGGGCCGGCTACCCGCCGGGCGCTTCACGGTCGTCGTCCGGATGATTGGACGGATCCTCCAACAGGAGATTGTGGAGGTCCGGGCCGGGTCGGAAACGGTCCTCGACGTGGCACTGCAAGCTGGGAGCATCCGCTTGCCGGCCATCGAGGTGTTGCGCAGCCGTACCGAACTGGCGCGCAACCTCGACGACATTCCCGGATCGGTGCACCTCGTCGCCGGGGAAGAGGTCACCTACCAGAATGCCTTCCACGATGTCCACAAGACGCTTCGTCGGGTTCCCGGCGTCAACGTCCAGGAGGAGGAGGGCTACGGATTGCGTCCCAATATCGGGCTTCGGGGAACGGGGTCGGAACGGTCCTCGAAGATCACGCTGATGGAGGACGGGGTTCTCATCGCGCCGGCACCGTACGCCGCACCGTCGGCCTACTACTTCCCCACCGTGGGTCGGATGCGGGGTGTGGAGGTGCGCAAGGGATCCAGCCAGATCAAATACGGACCGCGCACGGTGGGGGGAGCGATCAATCTGGTCTCGGCGTCCACGCCCGATGGTTTCCAGGCCAACGTGGATCTAGCGGGCGGAGCCCACGCCACCCGGCGGCTCGATGCGCGGTTGGGAGGTTCCCAATCGCAGTTCGGCTGGCTGGTGCAGGGGTACCAGATGGCGACGGAGGGCTTCAAGGACCTCGCGGAGGGGGGGACCGGATTCGACCTGGGGGATTACAACGCCAAGTTTCGGGTCCACTCGGATCCACGGAGCCCCACGTACCAGGAGCTGGAGGTCAAGCTGGGGTATTACCGCCAGCGGTCGGACGAGACGTACCTGGGCCTCACCGACGACGACTTTGCGTTGACCCCGAATCGACGCTACGCGGCTTCCCAGCAGGACGTGATGAACGTCGAGCATCGGCAACTTCATGTCCGCTACTTCGTGCGGCCGGGAGGACACTTCGACCTGACGACGACCGTGTACCGTAACGAGACCGATCGCAACTGGTACAAGCTGCGAAGTGTGGGCGGCACGGGCATCGCCGCGGTGCTGGAGCAGCCCGAGGTCTTTGCGGCCGAGATGGCGATCCTCAGGGGTGCCAACTCGAACCCGGACGACCTTCGCGTGCGGGCGAACAACCGGACGTACTTTGGCCACGGGATCCAGTCCGTCATCGGGTTGCAGTTCTCCGGAGCGTCCGTCAACCACGAAATCGAGATCGGTGCTCGCTACCACCAAGACCAAGAAGACCGGTTCCAGCACGAAGACTCGTTTCAGATGACGGCGAACCGGATGACGCTCACCAGCGCAGGCGATCCGGGGAGCCAGTCCAACCGCGTGAGCGATGCGCAGGCTCTGGCGTTGTTCGTTCAGGACCAGATCAGCTTCGGATCGTGGACCGTGACGCCCGGTGTCCGCTTCGAGACAATTGACTTTAGCCGGACCGATTACCGCACGGACGACCCCGACCGCCGCGCCCCCGACCGGCTGCGAGAGAACAGTGTGCAGGTGTTCATTCCGGGTGTCGGCGCGAGCTTTGCGCCGAACGACGCGCTCCGTCTTTTCGGCGGCGTCCACCGCGGATTCAGTCCGCCGGGTCCTGGCGCGGATCAGGAGACGGACGTCGAGACGAGTGTCAACTACGAGCTGGGCGCCCGATTCGGCACCGGCGATCTGAGCGCTCAGGTTGCAGGGTTCTTCAGTGACTACAGCAACATCCTCGGTGCCGCGACGCTGTCCACCGGTGGCAGCGGCGTCGGCGATCAACACAATGGCGGGGCTGTCCACGCGATGGGCATCGAAGCCTCACTGACCAACACACCAGTCGCTCTTGGTGGGGTGGCCATCACAGTACCCTGGGGGCTGACGTTCACCTACACGAAAGCGGAGTTCCAGACATCGTTCGAGAGCGAGTTCGAGCCGTGGGGGTCGGTGCAACGGGGGGACCGGGTCCCCTACATTCCCGGCGCCCAGCTCAGCGGGTGGATCGGGGCGGAGCACCGCCGCTGGTCCCTCACCGCGGGGGCAGACTACTCGGCCGCGATGCCGACCCAGGCCGGCCAGGGTGAGATGGAGGACCGTGAGAGCACCGACGCCTTCGTCGTGCTCCACGCCTCAGCCGAGTATCGCTTCAATCCGTGGAGCTCGGTGTACGTCACCGGGCAGAACCTCACGGGTGAGAGCTACGTGGTCGCCCGGCGGCCCGCGGGCGTGCGGCCCGGATTGCCACGGACACTCCTCGTGGGTGTCAGGATTGGCCGGTAGCCGAGGTCACCGCGGTGCACGGCGCTGCTGGCCTATCCGCGCTCGCTCACGCTCGATGAGCACCAGTGACCGACCCCAGTCGTCGGAGCGCGCGCCGGCGTATTCCACGGTGAACGGTTCCCACATCGCCAGGCCGTTCTCGAACACGTAAATGGCGCCGGCGGTCTCCCGCTGGGAGACGCGGTGCTCGTTCCAGAGCGGCGTGACGGGAAGGATGGCGATGGGTCTGAAGAGTCGGTTACGGCTGGCCACCACGACCTGATCCGGGTCGAAGTGGGCTTGGTCACGCATGCCGAACACGGTCACGAAGAATACCACGGGCTCCGTGACCCCGCGCCGCTCCGCGGCTTGCTGGATCTCGGCGTGTCGCATTTCCCGCAGCGAGTGAGGCGACGTGTAGGAGTCCGGTGCCAGGAGGCGGATGATGGATTCGTCGAGGGGCATGATGCGGAACTGTACCGTCCCGTCATCGATACCGACGGAGATGTCCTCCTGCAGCAGCCTGCCCATGCCCACCGGTGGAAGGCTGTCGGTTTGGGTGGTGTCTTGGGCCTCGCCCGGCCGTGGTGAGGCCAGCAGGGGCAGCAGCATGCCCATCCGTAGGAGGCGGGTCATCGCCGGCTGCGGACCTCGGCCGCGAGGGCCAGTATCGACTCCTGCAAGTCCTCCACGCCTTCCTTGGTCACCGCGCTGGTCACCACCCCCTGGTCTGCAGGCAGCCCGACCTCGTCGAGAATCGCTTGCATTTGACCGGGGCGCTTTCCCCGGCCGAGCTTGTCGCCCTTGGTGATTGCGACCATGACCGGAACTTCCCACTCGGCGAGCTTGTCCGACAGGGTGAGGTCCTCTGCCGATGGGTTGCGGCGGATATCGAGCAGCCACACCACCCCGGCGAGGGACGCGCGGGTTCGGAGATACCGGTCGATCAGCGTGGCAAAACGCCCGCGCTCCGCCTTGGAGACCTGGGCATAGCCGTACCCGGGGAGATCCACCAGGTAGAGCTGCTCGGCGACCTGGTAGACGTTCAAGTCTCTGGTCTTTCCCGGACTCTTGCTGGTACGTGCGATGGCCTTCCGCCCCACCAGGGCGTTGATGAGGGAAGACTTGCCCACGTTGGATCGGCCCAAGAAGGCGACTTCAGGGAGGGGCGGTTGGACGTGAAAGTCGGCGGTCGGGAAACTGCCGATGAACGTAACCGGCTTCAGGCTTCCTTCTTGGTCGGCTGCGAAGTCACGATCAGCGGCGGTCGGTTCTCGGTGATGCATTCTGTTGTGATCACGACTTCCCGAACATCATCCCGTGTCGGAAGGTCGAACATGATGTCGGTCATCGTCTCCTCGACGATGGCTCGGAGCCCACGCGCCCCGGTTCCTCGCTTGATGGCGCGTTGCGCAATGGCGCGCAACGCTTCGGGGTCGAACGTCAGTCCGACACCCTCCAACTCGAACAGCTTCTTGTACTGCTTGGTGAGGGCGTTTCGCGGCTCGAGGAGGATCTTCATGAGCGACGGCTCGTCGAGCTGCTCGAGAGGCACGGTGACGGGCAAACGGCCCACGAGCTCCGGTATGAGTCCGTAACGCAACAGATCGTCGGGCTCGACCTCTTGATAGGGATTGACCTTCAGTTGCTCGACCTTCCCGCTATCGACGTCCTCTTTGCCGAACCCGATCTGGCGCCGCCCCGTCCGCGCTTCGATGATCCGCTCGAGGCTGTCGAACGCGCCGCCGCACACGAACAGGATGTCCTTGGTGTTGATCTGGATATATTCCTGCTGCGGGTGCTTGCGCCCGCCCTGTGGCGGCACCGATGCCACGGTGCCCTCGAGGATCTTGAGCAACGCCTGCTGCACACCCTCACCTGAAACGTCACGCGTGATGCTGGGGTTCTCACTCTTGCGCGCGACCTTGTCGATCTCGTCGATGTAGATGATCCCGTGCTCGCAATCGTTGACGTTGAAGTCCCCGGCCTGCAGCAAACGAACCAGGATGTTCTCCACGTCCTCGCCGACGTATCCCGCTTCCGTCAACGTCGTGGCATCGGCGATGGTGAATGGGACATCGAGAATTCTGGCGAGGGTCTGTGCGAGGAGAGTTTTGCCGACACCGGTGGGTCCGAGGAGAAGAATGTTGGACTTCTCCAACTCGACGTCGTCGTCACGGGTCGACTGGGCGTTGATCCGCTTGTAATGGCTGTACACCGCGACTGCCAGCGTGCGTTTGGCCTCTTCCTGGCCGATCACATACTGGTCCAGGACATCCTTGATCTCCGCCGGCGTCGGAACCTGCGTTATCGCTTCGGCAACCTCTCGCTCTTCGTCTTCGGCGAGGATCTCGTTGCAGAGGGCGATACACTCGTTGCAGATATACACCGACGGTCCGGAGATGAACTTCCGGACAGCGTCCTTTGATTTGCCACAAAAGGAACAGCGCAGATGCTTGTCGTTTGCCATGTATTACAACCGGTGCCTCAACTGGTCTAGTATGTGCCTCACCCGGCCGACCGTCAACCCGATTGGTCCGTCCCCTCCTTGGGCATCTTGACGATGACATCGTCGATCAGCCCGTATTCCTTGGCCTCATCGGCCGACATGAACCGGTCTCGGTCGATGTCCTTTTCGATCTGCTCGGTGTCCCTGCCGGTGTGCTCGGCGTACAGGTGGTTGAGCTGGTCCCGCAGGTAAATGACCTCTTTGGCCTGGATCTCGATGTCGGCCGCGGTACCCTGATAGCCTGCCGACGGCTGGTGAATCATGATCCGCGCATGAGGTAGCGCGCGGCGCTTGCCCCTCGATCCCGCCGCCAGGAGGAACGACCCCATCGACGCTGCCATGCCCATGCAGATGGTGTTCACCGGTGCCCTGAGGAACTGCATGGTGTCGTAGATGGCCATCCCGCTAGAGATGATGCCGCCGGGCGAGTTGATGTAGAGATAGATGTCGCGCTCCGGATTGTCGGCATCGAGAAAGAGCAACTGCGCGATCACGATGTTCGCAACGTCGTCGTTGATGGGTGCACCGAGAAACACGATGCGGTCCATGAGCAGCCGCGAAAAGACATCGTAGCTCTTTTCGCCGCGGCTCGACCGCTCGATGATGTAGGGCGGGTACACTGTAGCCGAACTGGGCGTGTAGATCGTCATGTGTCTGTCAACTCTCAGTGACGGTTGATTGCTCGAGGAGATGCGCGAACACTTTCTCCTCCGTAATGCTCTGCTCGATCTCCCTGATGCGATTCTCCTTCTGAAGACTCGCGAAGACCTTCCCGGGTTCCGTGTCGCGAGCCTTGGCGATCTTCTCCACGCGCTCGTCGATGTCTTCCTCGGTCGCCTTCAGGTCGTGTTGGGTGGCGATGGCCTCCAAGACCAAATCGCGCTTGACCTGCGCTTCGGCAATAGGGGCGAACTCGGCACCGAACTTCTCGTTTTGGTCTTCGGGAATGCGATAGGCCTCACGGTACGCAGCGAGTAATCGATTCACCATCGGCTGCGGCGCAGGGATGTTGTTCGCCGCCGCCATCTGCTCGATGAGCTGTCGGCGGACGTCCGCATCCGCTTCTCGCTTGGCGTTGTTCTCCAGGTCCTCCCGCACCGCATTGCGTAACAGATCCACCGAATCGAAGTCCCCCAGCTCGGCGGCAAAGGCGTCGTCGAGCTCCGGCAACTCCTGCTCCTTTACCTCGTGGAGGGTGACGCGGGCGGAGATCGTCTGGCCCTGCTTTGACTCGTCGTTGGGGTCTCCCGGAAACGTGACGGTCGTATCCACGGTATCGCCGGGGGTGAGCTGCATGATCTTGTCTTCGATTTCGGGAAGCGCCTGATCCTGGCCGAGCACCAACTCGTACGGTTGGCTTCCTCCCTCCTCCACCTCCTCGCCCTCCTTGAGCATGGACACCGTCACCCGAACCATCTGGCCCGGTGCGGGCTTCTTGCCCTCGACGGGAACCCAACGGGCTTTCTGCTTCCGCAGCTCGTCGATCTGGTCATCGACCATCTCGTCCCCCACCGGGGGGACCTTCCGCTGCAACGAGAACCCTCCCATCCGCTCCACCTTGATGTCCGGCTTCACCTCCACGAGGATTTCGAAGGTGACCGGCGCATCGTCCTCGATCTTGAGATCCCGAATCTGGGGTTCGGCGATCGGTTTCAAATCTTCCTGGTCGAGGGCCAACTTCCAGCTCTCCTGGAGCAGGTCTTGGACGACGGCTTCCTTGATGGCGTCGCCGAAGCGCCGGCGAATGACCTGGAGGGGCACCTTGCCCTTTCGGAAGCCGGGCAGTCGCGCCTTCTTGGCGTACAGCGATGCGGCCTTCTGTTCGGCCTTGTGCACCCGCTCCACGGGAGCCTCCACGCTCAGCGTGGTCTCGCCGGGCTCGTCCTTCGTGCGGGTGATCTGAATGTCCGTGGTCATGAAACCCTAGCTTTGGATTTTTTCAACAGCCATATAATCTAGCACACTTCCACGCTTTCCTCTCCACCCTTTCTGTCCTCAGCCGCTGCCCGTCTCGGTCCCTGGCGGGTAGTTTGCGACGATACCCCAGGGGAGTAGACCAACATGACGATTCGAGCTGCCGTGATGCCCCAACCGGATGCCCCGCTCGAGGTGTGGGACATCGATGATCCGGTTGTCGAGCAGGGCGGCGTACTTTTGGAAACCGTGGCCAGCGAGGTGTGTGGCACCGACGTCCACCTGTACCACGGCCGCCTGGCCGGAGTGCCGTACCCCATCATCCCGGGTCACGTGAGTGTCGGCCGGGTGCTGGAAGCGAAGGGGGTGGACCGCGACGCCTTCGGGGCACCCGTCGGCGTCGGGGACGTGGTGACGTTCTACGACGTCCACGAAGTCTGCAACACGTGCTACCACTGCACGGTGGCCCGGCAGCCTAACCGCTGCCCCAGCCGCCAGGTGTACGGGATTACCCACACCACCACCGAGGGTCCCCTGGGTGGTTGGGCGGAGCGCATCTACCTCAAGCCCGGTGTGCGCCTCATCAAGCTCCCGGTTGGGCTCACCGCCGATGACGTCATCGGGGGCGGGTGCGGGCTCTTCACGGGCTTCGGTGCGGTGGAGCGCAGCGATCTGGCCATGGGGGACACGGTGGTGGTACAGGGGGCCGGCCCGGTGGGGCTGTCGGCGACGGCATTCGCGGCGTTGCGGGGCGCGGGCGTCGTGGTGACCATCGGGGCCCCGGCGGCACGCCTCGAGCTGGCCAGTCAGCTGGGTGCCGACGTGGTGCTGTCGTTGGAGCAGTCCCTCGAAGAGCGGGCCGACCGCATCCGGGAGATCACCCACGGACGGGGCGCCGACGTGATCCTCGAGGCCAGTGGCAATCCCGAAGCTATCGGCGAGGGGTTCTCCCTGCTACGCGACGGGGGGACGTATGTCATCGCCGGCCACTACACCGATGCCGGTCCCACCAGCTTCAACCCCCACATCGACGTCAACCGCAAACACGCGGACGTGCGGGGCCAGTGGGGGACGGATTTCCGGCACCTGGCCCGGTCGCTGAAGCTGGTGGGCAAGTATCGGGAACGGCTGCCGTTCGCCCAGGTGATCGGCGGACGCTACGGCCTCGAGCAGGCCTCCCAGGCCCTGGAGGACGTGGCCGCCCTCCGGGTCACCAAGGCGATCATCGAACCCGGCCTCTAGTTCACCAACTCGGCCAGGCCGGCCTCGGCGGCGAGGATCAAGAGCGCCTTTTTGATTCCCACCGCACCCTGGTCGTTTACCCACCATTCCGAGAGGGAGTGTGCGCCACTCCCGGCCCCGCCGGACCCGATGGTGATGGCCGGGACGCCCAAGGCGATGGGGATGTTCGCGTTCGTGGAGGAGACGCCCAGGTTGGGCTCGAGATCGAAGTAGCGGGTGGCGGAGATCGCATGCTGCACCAGCGGGGCGTCCACACTCAGGTCCCCTGACGGCCGGTCGCCGATGAGTTCGACCGTCACCGCTAGGGCGTCGCCGGCTCGCCGCAGGTCGTTGGCCTCCGCCAGCGCCTCCCGGACGGCGCGGTGCAGCAGGGCGTCGACGCCCGCCAATCGCTCGCGTGTCTCCGAGCGCATGTCCACCTCCATCCACGACTCGAAGGGGATTGAGTTCACCGACGTTCCCCCGCCGATCCGGCCCACGTTGTACGACGTGCGAGGCCCGTCGGCGGTGAAGGCGTCGGCGAGCTGCACGAACTTCTCGATGGCGAGTCCCAGCGCGTGATGAGGATTCCCCAATCCGAAGGCCCCCCACGAGTGGCCGCCGGGGCCGGTGAACGTCACGCGATAACGGTGACTTCCCAGGCCGCGATGAATGATGCGTTTGGGATCGACGCCGTCGATGCCGATCCACGTGTCGATGCGAAGCCCTCCCTCGCGAAAGAGGTGCTTGACGCCGCGAAGGTCGCCGAGCCCCTCTTCGCCGACGGTTCCGACGAACAGGACGTCGGACTGGGTTTCCACGTTGGCCGCATTCATCGCCCGGAGCACGGTGAGGACCACGGACAGTCCCCGGGTGTCGTCGCCGATGCCCGGGGCCATGAGGGTGTCACCCCTCCGGCGAACCCGCACGTCGGTGCCTTCGGGAAATACCGTGTCCAGATGCGCGTCCACCGCCACCGTGCGCCCACCCCCTCGTCCACGCCGCAGCGCGACGACGTTGCCCACCTCGTCGATCCACACCGAGTCGGCGCCGGCCTCCCTGAGGAGTACCGCGAACCGCGCCGCACGCTGGTCCTCCATGAAGGGGGGAGCGGCGATCTCCGTGAGGGCCACGTGGTCCGCGATCGTCGTGGCTTCGAGCTCGTCGATGGCGCGGAACGCCCGCCGCACCGCCGCGTGTTCGGCGAGCTGGGTTATCGACTGCACCTGTGCGGTGGCGGGTAACGGGGGCAGCACGGTGAATGCTGCGGCGGCGATGGAGACGAGGGCAGGAGACCTACGACCCATGAAGTTCCTCCAGTGGTGTGAGCGACGGTTGTGCGTCGCCGCGGACGGACGTGCCGGACTTCATACTAAAGGAAGAGCGACTTTGAGGGCGTAAGATGCGGTCTGCTGTCCCGGTTGGGGAGTGCCGGGGTGGAAGAGCCCGGGCGGGACTGATTGCCCGGCTTGCCGCGAGGGTCGATCCAGACGCATAGTCTATGCACATGCCCGACACCCCAGACCTCCAATTCCTCCACCAGCACCCGCCGCACTCTTGACTCGGTAACCTTGCTGCGCTAGGGTGGGTTAACGGTTTGCCAATCCGCGTAGCCAGTTCGCTGCGCCCGAGAGCCGGAGGGATACCCTCCGGCTTTCGTCATTTCCGGCAGGCAATCCCACCGTTGTGTCCTCTAAGAACGCGGTTCTTGGCCGAGCGCGCCGTTCAGGGCGGGACTATCCCGCATGCAGGCTCGATCAGATGCGACCGGGGAGACTCGAACTCCCACGGGTTTCCCCACAGGATCCTAAATTCGCGGCCCCTGCCGGACTAGAAGGCACTCAATGACACTAAACGACACAACTTTCAGGGTTTAGACCGCGTTTGACTCTCGAGTTGTGTCGTTTGATATGATCTAGTGTTGTTTGTTCCCATCACAATCTCATCACAATGGCCTACCGGTTCGCTTCATCCACCGAGACCATGATCTTCTCCACCCAGTTGGGAATGACCCGCAGGTATGCAGCCGAACTTTCTGCCGTCCCCTGTACGTAGATCACGCCACCGTCCGGACCGAGCAGGTAGGATCGACCTATAGTGTCCGTGAAGCGTGGATCGCTAAACCAGGGGCGTGGGTCACCAACGGGCTGGTCGTCCGACTCGTCGATGGTGACCAGATACCAGGTGTTGCCCTCCCGATACACGAGCTCAGTCCCGGTCAGCCACAGGTTCTCCTGTCCCCCTTCGGCGCTCACCGGGAAGCGACGGCCTGTCGCGGGGTGTGGCTCAAGGAAGACCTCCGGCCGTCCCGCTCCCCGCGATGTGTATGCGAGCCACCGTTCGTCTGGGGAGAGCGAATGAGCCCAGTTGGCGGGGCCCGGGACCGTATCGACTGTGGGCGGCATGTCCCCGACGTGTACAAGTACAGTATTGTCACCAGCAAACCCAAGCACACGTTCGTCGGTGAGGTACTGACTTGGATAAACCGGAAAACCCGGCAGCGTGTCCGGTGACCCTGTGGCGGTTGGAGAACCAATCGCGTTGACTGAAGGATCGCCGAGCCGGGCCGTCAGATTCACAAATAGCCGGTCTCCGCTCGGGCTCCACAGGGGCTGGCCTATATAGTACGCCGTGAGCCATTTATGAGGGCTTCCCCCTGCCATGTCGTAAACCCACAACTCCTGACCGCTAAGCCCCTGGACCACAGCCGCAAGCTGCCGCCCCTCCGCGGTGAGGTCGAAGCGCAAGAACGCTGCTGCCTCAAACGGCAAGACCTCCAGTGAACCGCTTGCTCGTTTCTTGACTAGCCGCCCAACCTCGGCGTTGTCGCCGGGCGCGTAAACCATGGTTCCGGACGGGGTCACCACATATTGCCCTGCGCCGGACGTGCCTTCGCGGCGGAACCCACTGAAAACAGTGGTCGAACGACCGACTCGACCTGTTCGCGGGTCAACAGGGACGACCCGGAGGTTTCCATCGACAGAGACGTAGGACACGTAGCCTTCGTCCAACCAACGCAGATTAGTCCCGAACAGCGGCACCGCAATCGAGTCGGTGCGAGAGGTAGGACGGAGCTTGAGCGACTGACTCGTGTCGTCCTCAACCCCAACGATCTGGGCCAAATAAGTGCTGGGGGAATGGCACAACACATATTCGATATCCGTGAGGACCGAGGGCAACGCACACTGTTCCTGCAAACTCTTCTCGCTGGTGACTACTCCCGTTGCGGGATCGATCCACTGCAGCAAAGTTCGGGTTTGGGCCACGAGAATCCGATCCCTCGAAACCCATTGTGCCCCCCAAGGCAGGCCTACTTCGGCGATAGTGTTTGCAGGGCCGCCATCGACCGGAACCCGCTTCAGCTCGTCGCCAGTGAAGAACGCGACCCAGTCGCCGTCGGGCGACACCATCGGGTGAAATGCTCCGTCGGTGCCGGGGATGGGTCGCACTTCACCGTCCACAAGACTGCGGAACCAAAGTTCGGTGGTAGGATCACGCCCCGCCACGTAAATCACGAAGTCTTCCCGCGGCGACACGGAAAGTGCGGGCCAGCCTACGCCGTCCGAACTGCCTCCTGTAAATGACATCGGGGCACTGTCAGGCAGCACCACGTCGTATTCGGCCGGGCCGGCGATGCCGCGTGGTGCAAGGAAGTAGCCGAGAGCCACGAGACCGACCCCAGCCACCACGGCGGCACCCCAGCGGATGCCTTTTGACCCATCGGTCGCCGGCAGCCCGACGGCGGTGCCCTGCGTGGCCGTTGTGCCCACCGTGAACGCTGGATTCGTGAGCGCCTCGGCGAACTTCGCCGCACTCTCGAACCGATCGGCCGCCAACTTCTCCAACGATTTGGCGGTGGCGGCGGCGACATGGTGCGGCACCGATTTCCGCAACTCGGTCACTGGTTGTACATCTTCCGCCACGATCTTCATCACGACGGCCTGTGCCGATGACCCTGTATGCGGCGGTTCACCCGTCAACATCTCGTACAACACGCTACCCAACGAATAGATGTCGGATCGGTGCGTGAGGTCCTTCTCCGCCGTGGCTTGTTCGGGACTCATGTAGTGCGGTGTGCCGAGCGACATGCCTGTCTCGGTCATCCGCCCGCCCGCGGCCGCACTCACCGCCAATGCGATGCCAAAGTCTGCCACCATTGGACGCCCGTTGTGGAGCAAGATGTTCTCGGGTTTGATGTCCCGGTGGATGACGTTCTCGCCGTGGGCATAATGGAGCGCGTCCGCCACTTCGGTAGTGATCTTCACCGCTTCGTCGATCCCGAACTGCGTTTCCCGGTTCAGCTTGTCACGCACCGTCTCGCCGTCGATGAACGGCATGACGTAGTAGAGGAGAGAATCGGCCTCTCCTGAATCGAACAGCGGGAGAATGTGCGGGTGCTGGAGATTGGCGGTGGTCTCGATTTCCTGGACGAACCGCTCGGCTCCCAAGACCGCTGCTAATTCCGGGCGCAACACTTTCACTGCCACCTTGCGGTGGTGTCTCAGGTCCTCGGCGAGATAGACCGTGGCCATGCCCCCGGCACCCAGCTCGTCCTGGATGGCGTACCGATCGGCCAAAGCGGTCTTGAGACGGTCTAGCTGGTCGTGCAATGCGCGCTGCCCGCAGATGACGCCCTAGATATACGGTCTCGGGCTTAGCGGAGCCAGAGGAGGTAAGGAAAGTGCGACCGCCGGGGAGCCAGCGGATGGAGCACCGTCTGCTGACGGTGCTCCATCAACCCCCACCTCCCAATGCGACCGGGGAGACTCGAACTCCCACGGGTTTCCCCACAGGATCCTAAATCCT
>JBDHHA010000080.1:0-26002 GCA_039589615.1 Gemmatimonadota bacterium | reverse complement strand
CGCACCATGGGCATGACGTAGAGCGAGGGGAGACTGCGAGCGACATCGACGGCGAGCCAGATGAAAAACGCCGCAGCTCCACGCATGCCGCGGCCGGCACGTCGGCGCCATTCGGCCTCGACGGCCCCGGTCATCTCTTCGCCGTGATTGGCGCGCACCGGCTGCGGATACAGCCGCAGCACCAGGCGGTACGCCACCATCACCAGTTGGCCGTTCATGAGACCGCTCTCTGCCGGACGTCGGCCACGAGAGACTCGAGGCGCTCCGTCTCCGCCAGGAGCGCCGCCCGGCCCACGTCGGTCATCGTGTAGTAGCGACGCCGGGGATCGGCGGCCTCACCCGAGGGCGGCTCGGTCTTCTGCAGCAGGCGGGCGTCCTCCATGCGCTGGATGGCGCCGTAGAGTGTGCCCGGCCCCAAACCGACCTTACTCTCGCTCCGGCGATTCACCTCCTGCATGATGGAGTAGCCGTGCCGCGGCTCGTCCATCAGAGCCAGCAGAATGTGAAAGACCACTGGAGTCAGCGGGAGAAGAGATGCTATCTCGTTGTCATTGTGTGACATAGACCTATCCGCTCGTGAACGCGATACTATTACGGTGACGATTATAATTGTCTACGTAGCAGTGGTCGAATCGGTTTCACTACTCGGGAGACTTGCCACAACATAGCTTTGCTATTATGATCGTGTTCGATTGTATTAGCTCTGCTAGTTTGAGATGGAAAAGACCATGACACGAGAGTCCCTCGGAGAATTCGAGCACCAAGTCCTTCTCGCCATCCTGCAGCTCGGCGGGGATTCCTACTCGGCGCCCATCGTGATGGAGATGGAGAAGCGGAGCGGCCGCGACGTGGCCCCCGCCGCCGTCTACATCGCCCTTCGCCGGCTGGAGCAGCGCGGCCTGGTACAGTCGACCAAACAGGAACCCGAACCGCAGCAAGGCGGACGGGGAATACGGATCTTCCAGGTGACCCCCACGGCGATTGAGAAACTCCGCGTGTCCCGCCGGGCCATGGAGAGCTTCTGGGACGGGCTCGATCCCGTGTTCGAAAAGTGATGGCCCCGCCGACGCTTGCCCGCCGGATCCTCTGTGTCTCCCTGCGGCAGCGCGATCGGGATGATGTCCTGACGAACCTCGACCAGCTGTACGAGGAGAGACGCACTCGCCGTGGTGCCGGACACGCCAATCGATGGTACTGGCGGCAGGCGCTCACGTTTGCCATCCGCCTGCGATGGTCGAGACTGAACCGTGCAACAGGCACCCGCCGTCCACGCGTGGACCTGGGCGGCGTGTTCTACGACTTCCGCGTCGCAGCTCGCGGGCTGGTGCGTGCCCCAACGTATACGGTGGTCGCCGGGCTGACGATCGCTCTGGGGATCGGGGCAACGACATCCATCTTCAGCATCGTCAACGGCGTCATCCTCAAACCGCTTCCATACCCCAACGCGGAGGAGATCGTCGTCGTGTGGCGAACCGGCCAAGGGGTGGTTCGAGGCGTCCTCTCGTATCCCGATTTCGACGACTGGCGTAGAGAGAACTCGACGTTCGCCTCCCTCGGAGGCCATGCCGAGCACATGGGCGTGTTTGAGTGGGACGAGGGAGCCACGCAGCTCGTGGGCGAGCGCGTCAGTGTGGACGTGTTACCGCTCCTCGGCGTGCACCCGGTGCTGGGGCGGTGGTTCACCGACGACGAGGACCGGCTCGACGGCCCCCGGGCCATCCTGCTGCACCACCGGCTCTGGCACCAACGGTTCGGTGGTGACTCGAGCGTTGTGGGTCGCACGATACGGATCGATGATCGCCTGCACACGATCGTCGGGGTGATGCCTCCGGAATTTGGCTTCCCCGTGCCGACCCGCGAGTACTGGATACCGCTCCGGGAGGACGAGCTCCTCAAGGATGTGGGTTTCGAACGGCGGACGCGCTATCTCAACTTCATCGACGTCGTCGCACGCCCGCGGCCCAACGTGACGACCGAAGCTGCGGTCGCAGACCTAGCAGCCATCGGGCAACGCGTGGACGGCAGAACCGACTTCGGGGCGGACCTCGAAGCACTCCACGAGAACGCCGTCGGCGGTGTCCGGTTCATGCTATTCGTGTTTCTCAGCGCGGTGGGCTTGGTGCTCGCCATCGCGTGCGCCAACGTGGCCAACCTCGCCTTGAGCCGGGCCACATCGCGCAGAAGGGAAATGGCACTTCGCTCTGCCTTGGGGGCAGGACGCTGGCGGTTGGCACGTCACACGCTCGCCGAGAGCCTGCTTGTCGCCCTCGCCGGAGGGGCGGTGGGCGTGGCCATCGCCGCTGGCGGCCTCGATCTGTTCCTGCGTTTCGCCGGAGACACGATCCCCCGGAGCCACGAGGTGTCCCTCGATAGCGTCGTCCTCGGATTCGCCGCCGCCATCTCTGTCCTGAGCGGGCTGGCCTTCGGCATCATTCCGGTGCTTCAGAACCGGTCCACTCGCTTGGACGCCGCGCTCCGGGACGGCACCCGCGGAGCAACAGTGGACCGCCGGCACCATCTGCTCCGTCACGGCTTGGTGGTCACCCAGGTGGGGCTCGCTGTGGTACTCCTCACCGGAGCCGGATTGTTGGTGAACAGCTTCATACGGCTCACGTCCGTCGACGCAGGCTTCGACCACACCAACGTGCTCACCGCCAGCGTATCGCTGCCTGTTGAACGTTACGCCTCCGACGATGTCGTTCTGCAGTTCTTCGACGACCTGGTGACACGAGTTGGCGGGCTGCCTGGCGTGGCACACGTCGCAACGTCGTACTCGCCACCGTTCGCCGAAAGCAACTTCCAGCAGAGCTTCCTCGTGGAAGGCTCCGACCCCCCACCACCGGACCAGGCCCCCTGGGCGGGGACGGTGATCGTGGGTGACGGATACTTCGAGACGAGCGGGGTGCCCATGCTCCGCGGCCACGGGTTCAACCGGCAGGATCGTGGAGGCGCAACGAGGGTCGCGGTGGTAAACGAGACGATGGCAAAAACCCACTGGCCCGGTGGGGACGCTCTGGGTAAGCGTTTCCAAATCGGGAGCGGGATCAGTGGAGCGGCGGCGTCCCTCGACCCGCGCTTCCTGGCCCGGGAGTGGCTCACGGTGGTGGGTATCGCCGCCGACGTGCATCGCCGTGGGTTGGAAGACGAACCCATCCCCGAGTTCTACCGGCCTCACGCCCAAATGGCGTGGCCGGCCATGTCCGTGCTGGTGCGCACGGCGGGGCGCCCCGAACAACTCATTGGCCCTCTGCAAAGGGAGGTTTGGGCGTTGGACTCCCGTCTTGCCGTGACGGATGTAAGCACCGCCCGGGAGCTCCTTGCTCGATCCGTTGCCACACCACGCCTTCGCATGACGCTGCTCAGTGCCTTTGCGGCAACCGCCGCCCTGCTCGCCATGATCGGGGTGTATGGCGTCATGGCCCTGACGGTCGCACAACGAACACAGGAGATCGGCGTCCGCATGGCCCTCGGGGCGGGCAGGTCTCGAGTCATTGGTGAGGTACTGACGCGAGGGTTCCGCGTGACCGCGCTCGGCATCGCGCTCGGGATCGGCGGCTCGGTGGTAGCCACGCGTGTGCTAGCGACGATGCTGTTCGGCGTTTCGGCCCATGACCCGCTCACGTACACGGCAGTGACGGGGTCACTGATCCTGGTCGCGGCGATGGCGTGTTATCTCCCGGCGCGCCGCGCGTCACATGTCGATCCCGTGGAGGCGATCCGAGCCGAGTAGCGCTACCCGAAGTGGGAGGCCACCGTCCCGTCGATCTCGTTCCAGAAGCTGTCCCGGGTCATGCCGAAGGCGGCGGCCAGGTCCGCCTCCAACACCTTCCGGCTCCGCTTCCGTGAGAGCAGCTCCCGCAACAATTCCGGCTTGGTCTCATCGAGGAACCGGGTGACCCAGTAGCCGCGAACATAGCTGTACACCAAGACGTCGGTATCCCCCACCGGCATGACTCTCTTGCGTCCCGCGCCGGATCGGGCTTGTCCACTCGCAAGAGACGCCACGGTCTCATGCTGCACGGTGGGGGTGCCGAGATACTTGTCCACCGCCACCATGGCCAAGCCTTCGTTCAACCACGTCGGCAGCCTGAGGTGCCCGCTACACGCATGCACCAGCTCGTGGCAGGTGATGTGCTCCACCTTCACGCGCAGGTCGTCTTCCTGAACGAAGATGCGCTTTCCCAAGCTCCGGTCGCTCTGCTCCATGACGCGGGGAGGTTTCACCCCGACGGCCCATCGGCTTCCATAGCGCTGCGCCCACCCACCGGCGAATTTCCAGATCTTCCTCACTCGGGAGACCCACAGAGGCATCGAGGACCCCGCAAAAATCCACCAATACCACGGTGCCGATTCCCACAAGAACCGGAACCACGACGTCATGACGTACACACGACAGTCCTTGGGCGCGTCGAGGTCCCAATACTCCCGAGCGATGTCGACCGTCTTCTCGCAGGCTCTTCCGATCAGATCGGCCGTGTCGCGCTCTTCGGCATCGTAGTAGATGGAGATACCGCCGCGAGTCGCTACCTCCAACCGCTAGTACCTCCACCACGGCGTGTCCAGCACCGCCGGTTGGTGGCGCATGACGTGTTGCGCCATCTCCTTGAGCCTCTCCGCTGTGGACAAAGGCCCCGAGTAGCAGTGCCCTCTACCGCGCCCGTAGGAGAAGAACCCTGGGTAGTGGGGATTCTCCGTGGTCCGCATCCACGCTTCCATCTCCACGACAGCGTTGTTGAGGTAGTAGTTGTCCATGTCGCCGGTGTAGATGCGGAGCTTGTCCACCAGTTTGGGGCCGAGCCAAGACCAATTGGTCTGGAGGTGGTGGAGGAGATCGTAGTTTTCCCTCCAGTACTCTGCCACGTCCCGGTTGACGACGCCGGTGCGCTTGTCGTAGACCGGCTCGAAGTAGCCGTCTGCGCCAACCGGTCCATGGACCGCCGCCCAGATGTCGAGCTGCTGTCCCGAGCGTCCCTTCGTGCCGCTCACCAGCTCGAAGCGATTCCGCTGGGCCGAGGTGAGGCGAACGTCACCGTTCACCTCCCGCGTATTGATCGTGGGGACCTTGAACCAGCCCCTGTCCTTGTAGAAGGCGTTCTCGTCTTCATAGATGTTCACGCCCTCGACGTTGGTGAAGGTCACCGGATCGGGACAGTAAGACCACGTGCCACCGAAGAAATCGGGATGGAAGATCTGCAAGGCGAGGGCCTCCCATCCCCCGGTGGAGCCGCCGTCCAGGAGCCGTGCCCACGGTTGCTTGATGATGCGGTAGCGCCGCTCGATCTCGGGGATCAACTCCTCCATGATCGCGTCGCCGTACGGCCCGTTGTTCGCCGAATTCACGGCATAGGAGTCGTCGAAATACGGCGTAGGATGTTGAAACGTGACCACCAGCATTCTGGGGAAGTCATCCTCCAGCCACTCCTCCCGGACCTGACCGCGCAACGGCTCTCTAAGGGAGAAGTGCCCCTGTTTATAGAGGACGGGATATTCCATAGTGGACGTGTGGTAGTCCCTCGGCAGCAACACCGTTGCACCCAGGTAGATCGGACGTCCCCAGAACTCGGTGAGCATCGGGCTCTCGAAGCGGAACCGCTCCACCCATTCGGTGTCCTCCGGAATCTCCACGGGAGGAATGACGTTGTCGGCAACGAGGCGGATGGAATAGCCCCCGGTCGCATCCAGACGAATCCGCTGCACGTCGCTGTACAGATTGCCGGGAGACCTGTTGAAGCGTTGTCCTTCCCATTGATCGTCGTGCATCCACACCACGTGGCCATCTGCCCGGCGGAACTCGGAATAAATGCTGACGAACCCTTGGACGTAGTACTCTCCCGGCGGAATGTCGCGTAGGTGTTCTGCGGGCCACCCCAAATCCGTGCCGTCGATGATCGCCGCCTGGCCGGCTGCTAGTCGCTCGATATCGCGGCCGAAGAACGGCTGGCCGGTGCGGCCGATCTGGAACCGCGGTTCCCGCGAGTCCGTTCGTGCGATCATGACGTACACGCGACCGGTGATGGGCTCCGCATGCACGTCACGGGGGACCACGATCTCGAATCGTGTATCGGGGACGCCTTGAGCAAACGCTGGTGCGGTGATCCCCGTCAAAGCCGCCGCGATGGCGGCGGTTAATTGCAGAACCTTGTTGGTGAGCGTCATCCGTAGTCTCCCAAATCGAGGTTGGTGATCTCGTCCGTGACCGTGAAATCGAAGTCCGGGTACTCGTACAGCACCGATCTTGGCTCCGTCATCCCCAAGGAGTAGCCCCAAACGTCCTCATAATCCGAAACGTCTTCTCCCATGTCATCGAGCTGCCTGAGGTACTCGGCGATCGATTTGGACTCGATGACCACGACTTTCCCCTGCCTGTCGATGACCGGGCTGTGGGCCCGCGTCCGATCGTGATCGAACTCGAGAATACGTCGCCCGTACCGTGTGATGCCGATGACCCGAAACGTGAGGCTCTTGCCCACGGCGGGCAAGTTGAGCACGCTCCGATCCGTGGCGAGGAACGGCAACTCGGCTTCCGACAGCACGGTTTGGACGTTTGCACCACACGGGCCACCGGTGTGTAATTGAACTGATTCTCCATATACCCCTTCGTCACGAAGGTGTAGTACGGGAGAACCCCAACCTCGTTCAACACCTGGCGGAGCCGCGCCGAGTGTCCGCGCCGCGACGCGGCAGCCGTCATGACCAGCTGATTGCTCACGATCCAACCCGCACCTACGAGCTTCGCCACGGCGT
This sequence comes from Gemmatimonadota bacterium, assembly GCA_039589615.1. Classification (GTDB taxonomy): domain Bacteria; phylum Gemmatimonadota; class Gemmatimonadetes; order Gemmatimonadales; family GWC2-71-9; genus B3T1B10. The sequence goes on along the minus strand of JBDHHA010000080.1, from coordinate 19,258 downwards.
CCTTCACCTCGGGAGTGACCTCCATGGGTGACTCGAAGTGGGTCTGGATGACGAACTTCCTCACTCCGATCTCGGACGCCCGGACTTTGAACCGCCTAAGGATGTCGACCAACTCCGGCGTCACACGCTGTGGCAGGAAGGCCGGCAGTCGAGTACCGAGTCGGACACGCTGGATCTCGGCATACTTCTCACCGTCGCGCCGGGCCTCGTTGGCCTCTCGTTTGGCCTTGGCTGTTTCGTACACGGCGTCCAACAACTCCTCCAGCGAGCGGTCCGAGCTCATGAGGGCGTCGCCACCCGTGATGAGAATGTCCCGCAGCTGCGAGTCCTCCTCGAAATACTTCATCAATTCTGCCAACTTTTCGGGCCAGGTGACCTTTGGCTTCAAAGCCTCGATATCGAAGTTCAAGCGCCCGCGTTGGAAGTCGTACATCCGCTGGCAAGAGGCGCAGAGGCCGCCGCACGCCCGTCCCTGCGTGTCGGGAATGAGGATCGCCACGTCCGGGTAACGACGATGCACGTTGTCGTAGGGGGGCAGAAGCCATCCGGCGGCATTGGGCTTGCCTGGTTCGATCTTGTCTTCCTTCTCCCACGCCACAATATGGCCGAACTCCTCGACGAGCTTGGTACTGTAGACGACGTAGTGTCGGATGGCGAGATCGGCTCCAATCGCAAAGTACGGCACCCGGACGTGGAGCAACGAGAGGTAATAAGGATTCACAAAGAAAGGGATTCCGGCGTCGCGAGCTTGAAACAGCACGCGCATAGTATCCGGATCGAGGGAGTTCCCCAACATCTCGTTGAGCATCTCCGGCGACCGTACCGCGAAGGAAAGGTGGAAGCGCATGTCTTTCCACCACTCTCTGGCAAGCACCAGCTCTTCTTCGCGGGACATGCCCTCCTCGACACGAAATCGCTGACTCCCGACTTCACCAGCCTCGATGCGGTCGAGGATGACGTTGAGGATTCTGTCGCGGTTTTCCTCCCGCAGCGCCACTATGCGGGGATCGAGTCCGGAAGGATACCGGGCCATCCGTTGTTCGACGGCCTCTCTAGTGGGCGGTTGGTGGGTCTGGGCCCCGGAGAGCTGTCTAAAGAGGTGCAGCATGTCTTCGAAGAAATCGGGCTTAGCGCCGCCCGTTCCCCGGTTCACTGCCTGCCAGAGCAGGCGAATCGGGTCGCTCACAGCCAACGCACCGCGCAGGTTGAGATCGACGAGCTCCAGATCCGTGTGGTCCACGTAGTCGAGGATCCGAATCGCCGCGTAGTCGGACCACTTCAAGACTTCGAAAAGCGCTCGGTCGGAGCCCCTGCACTCGTGATACGCCAGGGCCTCGGGGCTCTGACGCAACTCCTCGAGGACCCATTCGCGCACGCCAACGCTGGCCTCTATTCCCTTCTTTGAGTTGCGGAGGATATCGGCGAGCTTCGGGTTCTCACGGAGAAGTGTCTCGAGAAGCCCGTGGGACTTGACGCTGATGGCTATCCGGTCGAGGTCCTCGATTGTCGTCATCGCCGTCGGCTCCAGAGAGAGAATTGGACTTGGGCCCCCGGCTAACCGCCGTGCATTGTCCTCCCCCCGACCACCGTCCGAACCACCTCGATGTCCTTGAGACTGTTGGGATCGACGTCGTGGGGGTCTTCTCCGAGTATCACGAAATCTGCGAGCTTGCCCACCGTGATCGAGCCTTTCAGATCTTCCTCGAACGAGGCATAGGCCCCATTCTGCGTGCAAATGCGCAGCGCCTCGTCGACGTTGACCCGCTGGTTGGCACCCCAAACGTGACCTCGGAAATCCGTCCGCGTGACCATGCTCTGGAGCGCCATGAGCGGCTCGTACGGACCCGGCATGTAGTCCGACGCCGGGGCAACAGGGATTCCGTAATCCAGGAACGAGCGATGCGCGAACATCCAGCGCACCTTCTCCTCGCCGTACTCGGCCCATTTGTCGCCGTGATAGTAAACGTAGGTGTAGAACGGCGTTGGGATCGCCTCGAGGGCCTTGATCCGGCGCAATAGGTCCGGGTTGATCAGGGTGCAGTGCTCGATACGGTGCCGCGGGTCGGGGCGGGGCCACATGCGTTGCACCCGCTCATAGGCGTTGAGCACCATGTCGATGGTGACGTCGCCGTTGGCATGAATCCCGATCTGCCACTCGTTACGGTGGGCATCCTCCACCGCCTCGTGGATCTCCTCCTGGGACATCGTGAGGATCCCGTAGTCGTCAGGCCTCCCCACGTACGGCGTGCTCATGCGCATGGTGCGTTCGGATGCGGAGCCGTCCGCACTGTGCTTCACCGCACCGATGCGGAGCCACTCGTCTCCATACCCCGTGCGAACACCCGAGTCCTTGAGCGTCTGGTAGAGGCGCCCCCGGGGGAGGAGATACATGCGAAACCGCATCTCACCGGCGCGGTACGCATCCTGTAGCGCCACCAGGGAACTGCGGCCACCGCCGGTCTGATGGACCGACGTGATTCCCACCTTGGTCATCTGCTCTGAGATGAACTTCACCCCCGCCTGGTTCATCTCCCGAGTCACCGGCTCCCGTCTCCCCACACCCGATAGCGCGCCCCGCGCCCGTTCGGCGACCTTGCCGGTGAGTTCGCCATCCTCCCGGTAGAATCTCCCGCCGGGCGGATCTGGCGTTTCCGCCGTCACGCCCGCCAACTCGAACGCCTTGCTGTTGTAGACGCCGGTGTGTCCGCCGCGGTGTCCCACGCTCGCTGGATGGTCGGGGACGGCCTCGTCCAGGTCGCGCCGCGTGACGGGGCGATCGAGCTTCGTGTCGTCGTACATGTACCCGCTGACCCAATAACCCGGCGGCGTCTCCATCGCCTTCTGTCGTAGCGCGGCCTTTACCTCCTCGACGGTTCGGAGATTCACGTTCACGCCGGTCAGCTCGCGGACGCCGCTGGGGTGACAGTGGGCGTCGATGAAGCCGGGCACGACAGTCATCCCCTCGGCATCGATGACCTGGGTGTCTCTGGTGCGGAGATCTCTGATGTCGGCGTTACTGCCCACGGCCGCGAACCGGCCGTGCCTCACGGCGAACGCCTCCGCCTGGGGGCGCGCATCGTCGATGGTATGGACCCGGGCGTTCAGGACGATGAGATCGCGAAGCGGGTCCTGCTGAAGAGCGGCATCGCTCCCCTTCCGGGGCGCCCGTGAACGCCAATGGTCGAGGTCTACTCCCAACGTTGCACCGAGGGCAGCGCCGGCCTCGAGGAACTCACGACGGGTGAAAGGGGACATAGTGCCCTCCATTTCTCAGTCCCGGGCCGTCCAAGCCGGCGCGCCGGTCTCGTCCTTCGGCACACCCGGTCGGACGTCCTGGTAAGGTCGGGCAGGTCCGCTCAACTGGCAAGCATCACGATTTCGCCGGCCTCGATGACCGTCTCCTCATCGAACCACACCGACGGCGCGCGGATGATCGCGTCAAAATGCGTCTTTGCCTGAACCGTGCCCCCGAGGTTCGACGACGTGCCGATGCCCATGTGAATCGTGCCGCTTACGCCTTCGTCATTCAGCATCTCGCCGGTGAATTCTCGACACTCCGGATTCAATCCCATGGCGAACTGGGCGATGTTGTACACCCAGCGATCGTCTTGGGCGGCAAGGAGATCTCGCAATGCGGCGGCCTGAGACCCCCCATCGATGGATACCACGAATCCGTCGCGAATCTCGAAATGTACGGGCTCCGTCACCACACCGATTCCGTAGTAGGGAATGCTACCGTCAGCGACCAGGACCCCCGTAGTGGTTCCCTCGAGTGGCGACGTGTTGGCCTCGATGTTGGGGACGGCGGTGAAGCCGGGGGCATCGACGATGCATGAGTGGCTGTTTCCCTCACGACCCTCGACGCTGAACGTGAGATCGGTTCCCGCAGGGTTTGTAACCCGCACATTGCTCGCGTCGGAAAGGCGGCGGGCCAGCCCGTCGCACAAGGGACGCCGTGCAGGGAAGTCTGCGAAAAGACCGCCTTCCCGCATCATCCGCTCCGTAAACGCCGACATGGAAACGACCCGCGCCCCGGCGTCAATTGCCTGGCGTGTGGCCCGGGTGTGGGACAGGGCGTGCGTCACCGGCAGGAAAATGACGTCGGCGGCGTGCATGGCCGCAGCCACTGTGCCGTCGGGCTCCTCGTTGTCGATGCTCCGGTCTGGCGCGCGCACCACGGTGGTGATCCCGCCGGCATCCTGCGCCGCCGCGGCCACGGCCTCCGCAATGGGCAAGCGGTGCCGATCCGTGACGATCACCACTTGTTCGTCCTCTCGGACGCCCGCGCACACCCCGACCAGCACCTCGGCGCCCTGGCGCATTACACGACGATCTCCTGATCTCGTTGCATCACCACTCCGTCTACTTCAATCGTCGGCGCCCACATCAGCAGATCGTAGTGCGTAGGGGCGACAACCTCGCCTCCCAGCGTGTGACTCGTACCGATGCCGATGTGGATCGTACCCAGCACACCCTCGTCGTCCAGCATCTGTCCGGTGAGACGCGCGTTGGGGTTCAGCCCAATACCCAGCTCGGCAACATTGTAGCAGTTGGGGTCTCCATGAGTCGCAAGGGCCGTCGCCAGGATGTGCGCCTGCTCGCCACCGTCGATTTTCGTAATGAACCCCTGCTCGACCATGCAGGTGACGGGCTCAGCCAACACGCCGATCCCCAGATATGGGATACTGGCATCCGCCACCAGGGTGCCTTCGGCCGTTCCCGTCACCGGCACCACGTTGACCTCGATGTCGGGAACCGGTGCCAATTCCCCGCGGTCGGGAATGTTGGTCAACACGTTCGCCGTGCGCCCTGCAATGGAGAAACGCAGATCGGTTCCTCGAGGCGAGCTGAGCCGGACCGCCTCTCCCTCGGACAGGGCCGCCCCCACACGACGGCAGAGAGAGGCTTGAGCCTCGAAGTCGGTTGTGAGCAGTGCCGGGGACGCCAGGAGGTCCTCACTGTATGCGGTCATCAAGATGGCCCGGGCGCCTCTATCGAGGGCCGCACGCATTGCCCGGGTGTGCGTAATGGATCGCGACACCGGCGAAAAGATGACGGTCGCTTCACGCATGGCCGCGGCCACCGGCGGCGGCGGCTCCTGGCCATCCTGCGCACGGGAGGGCATGATGCACGTGGTGACTCGACCGCCCGCTTCGGTGGCGGCCTGCGCGACGAGGTCGGCAATGTCCTTCAGTATTGCATCGGTGATGACGACCGCCGTATCTCCCGGCTGTACGCGGCCGTTCACCGCCACCAGCTTGCGGACTCCTTGTCGTGTCATGTCGGCATTCATGCGTTTGCGTCTCCAGTGGAGAAGAATGGACAGCTGCCTCAATCCATGCCACCCATTTCTCAACCTGGCGCTGGTGATCACTCTTCGGATGAGGCGGCACCATTGACGCGATCGCAACCAGGTCCACGCACCGGTCGCATCGAATCCATTCCTGCCTACGTGTGGACGCTGCTCGCCCTGATCTTCGGGATGGCCCTGGGAGGGGCATTGCCTGCCCGGCTTGCTCCTGTGGCGACCGGCACAACAGTACTGATTCGGTTCATCGTCGCGCTGGTGCCGATACTCATCTTGGCTGCGCTGAGCCCGGCCATCGGCACGCTGCTGCGGCGCGGCCTTGCGGGCCGGTTTGCCGGTGCCGTGTTGCTGTGGTATGTGGCGAGCTCTGCGGCGGCGGGCCTCATGGGACTCGTGATCTCGTCGGCGATGTTCGGAATTCCCTTCTCGGCAGGCGGTGCCGGCGCGTGGGGTGAGGTGGCGAACATGCTCCGGGCGTTTGGCGATCAACCGAGCGCAGCGCTTCCGCTCCTTGCCATCATTGCGGCAATCCTGGTAGGCATAGCGTCATGGTGGATCGATCCCTTGTACGCCGCGCTCGCGCGGATCGAGCGGAGTATCGCCCGGGCCGGGCAGAAGATCGGCTACGTCATGATCCCGCTGATCCTGTTGTTCGGTATCTCACTGGGCGTCAGGTTCGGGACGCGGCTGGGAATGGGACACTACTTGACGATGACGCTGTACACGGCGGCGCTGTGCTTCCTTTGGTGGCTGTTCTATGTGTTCGTCATCATTCGGCTCGTCGCCCGCCGTCGGCCGGGAGCCGTCATCGCCCAGTACTATGCTCCCACGGCAATCTTCGCCGCCGGAACGTGCTCGTCACTGGCGACCCTCCCGGTGAATCTGGTCAACGTGAAGCGATTTGGGGTGCGGGACGAAGTAGCGGATTTCGTGCTGCCGTTCGGCGCCATCGTGAACCTCGATGCCAGCACCCTCATGTACGTGGCATATGCACCGTTTGTGCTCACCCACGTCTTCGGCATCACCGTGAGCTGGACCGTGTTGCTCGTGGCGTGGCCTGCCCTGGTGCTTTTCACCATTGCCGCGCCGGGACTCCCCGCGGGCATCGGCACGGCCCTGTGGAGCTCGACACTGTTCGCGTCCATGGTCGGTCTCGAGGGGCAGGCGAGGACGGATTTCATCGCCACGTGGATCGCTCTCTCGGGCGGGCTCCCCGACATGCTACGAACGGCGACGAACTGTACCGGCGATGGGTTCACCGCCATCACGTTCGATCGGTTCCTCCACCGGTTCTTGCCCGAGGAGGCTTGAGCGGCTACCGCGCGACGTCCTTCACCAGCTCGGCCAGTCGATCGGCCAGGTTGCGTAGTTCAAAACCCCGCTTGTTCGCCACACCGGTATAGATGGTTCTGGCGAGACCGTACGTTCCGCCGAGCCAGGCAGCCAATGCCACAAACGCGACTGGCGGTGCGACGAACATGAACAGATTCACGAAGATCGGCACGCCTCCGCCTCCGCCGGCGCCACCCATGATCCCGCCGAAGAGCCCTCCCGCCAGCGCGCCGATCTTCTCCTCCACGCGAATCCGCGTTTGGCCTCCCCGCACGGTCACCATGACGTGCACGTCGCGTCCTCCCCCGTTTGCCGAGCGCATGGTCTGCCAGGTGAGGGATTTTCCGTACGTGTTGATGGATCCCACGTTCTTGAGCGTGACGCGAATCTCCTCGACGAGGAGTGGGAAATCCTCCTCCGGCATTTCCGCCTCCACCACCCGCTCGAACGAGATGACGGTCGGCGCACCGAGGAACTTGGACGGCTTCGGTTGAAACTCGGGTCGGGTGGCTACCCCCGCCGCTTGCCGGACCTCGAGCGCCGGAATCCCCACTTCGGCACCGATGCGTTCGACGCCGGCCAGGGACAGCGCCTCCGTCTCGGCCGGCGGCGCGAGGGCCTCGTTGTTCGCCGCCCGCTTGAGGATCTCCTTCGCCTCGGTGTGCCGGTACTTGCGGTCACGCCGAGCCTCGAGGGCCTCCGCGAACTCGGTGGGTGTGGCAAAGCGGTGACGCCGGCGGAGCGATAGTGCTCTCACCAGGGCCTGTTCCACCGCCGCCGACATGCGGTCGAGCTTCTCGCGGTGGCGTGGCGGTGCATCGACGAAATGCAGCAACTCCACGGAATCGTCGGTTACCCAGGTCCCCACCGGCTCCCCGATCACCATCTCGTAGACCACCGCTGCCAGGCTGTACACGTCCGTCTTGGCATCGAGGTCGGTGCTGCCGGCTGCCTGCTCCGGGCTCATGTACCCCGGCGTGCCAATGGGAAACCCCGTCCGGGTGAGATGCTCCGGCCCGGCCGTACTCACGGCTTTGGCGATGCCGAAGTCGGTCACCACGGGATGCCCTTGGGAGAAGAGGATGTTCTCCGGCTTGATGTCCCGATGCACCACGCCGTTGCGGTGGGCATAGCCAAGGGCATCGGCAACTTGCTTGATAATCGGGATCGCCGCCGCCGGGTCCATGCGCTTGTCTCTGATCAACCGATCGCGCAGCGACTCTCCGTCGACAAAGGGCATGACATAGTGGAGGAACCCCTCCTTGTCCCCCGAGTCGATGAGCGTCAGGATGTGGGGGTGCTGCAACTTCGCGACGATCTCGATCTCCCGGAGGAAGCGTTCGGATCCCAATGACGCTGCGAGGTCGGGCCGCATCACCTTCACGGCGACATGCCGGCCGTGCTTGATATCGCGCGCCAGGTACACCGTGGCCATGCCGCCGCGTCCAATCTCGCGCTCCAGCTCGTATCGGTCGGCAAGGGCCGCCCGGAGATCTGCGGGTACTGGGCTCATGGTGGGATAAGGTAGCGCGCCGGCACGCCCGCGTGGAGTGCCGCATCATTGCCTTGCCATCCGGGGTCCGGGCCGGCAATGTCCCGGTTGAACCGGAGTTGCGCCAATGACACAGACAGACCCTCTCGCGGGGCTGCGACGAATGGCTGCGGCCCTCGTATTCCTCTCGCTATCGCCGCTCGCCGCGCTCTCGCAGCAAGCGGACATCGCCATCGTGAACGGGCGCGTCATGGACCCCGCCAGCGGCCTCGACGCCGTCCGCACCGTGGTCATCGCCGGTGACCGCATCACGGATATCACGGACCAACCGGTACGTGCCAGGCGCACCATCGACGCTCGGGGCCTGGTGGTCTCGCCGGGGTTCGTCGACATCCTGGCCCATCTCCGGCCGTCCCACGAGTCGCAGCGCTACAAGATCAAGGACGGCGTCACGACAGTGATCAGCATGCACGGGGGGCCAGTGGACATCGCAGGCTGGTACGACGGGTTTGAGGATACGGCGCTGATCAACTACGGGACGGCGGTGGGCCACCCCCAGGTCCGGGTCGCCGCCGGAGCCACCGACGACTATCAACCGGCCACACCCGACCAACGTCGAGCGATGCGTGAGATCGCCGCCCGGGCCATCAGAGACGGAGCGGTGGGGGTGGGATTCGGGATCAACTACACGCCCGGTGCATCATACGAGGAGGTCGTCGACCTGTTCGATGTGGCGGCGCGCCAAGGTGTGCCGGCTCACGTCCATTCCCGCTACAAAGGGTCAGTCTTTCCCGAGACCATCGTGCAGTCGGTGCAGGAGGTGATCGCCGCGGCTGCCATCACCGGGGCCAAGGCACAGGTCGTCCACCTGGCATCGTCCGCGATCGGCTCCATGGAGGCCTCCCTCGAGATGATCGCAGGTGCGAGGCGCAACGGGATCGACATCATGACCGACATGCATCCGTACCTGGCCAACAGTACCCGTCTCGAGTCGGCACTGTACGACCCAGGATGGGAAGAGCGCTTCGGGGGCGCGGCGGTCGACTCGATCATGCTGGTGGAGACGGGTGAGCGCCTCAACGACTCGACATTCGCCTACTGGCGCGAGAAGGGCGCCACGATCGTCACCTTCTTCATTCCGGAAGACGAAGTCCTCATGGGACTGGAACATCCACTCATGATGGTCACAAGCGATGGCGTGATCGTGAACGGGAAAGGACATCCCCGAGGCGCCGGCACGTTCTCCCGGGTGTTGGGTCGTTTCGTGCGCGAGCGGGGCCACATCACGCTCATGGAGGCCCTACGCAAGATGACCATCATGCCTGCGGAGCGCGTCGAGGACGGAGCACCGTCAATGCGACGCAGGGGCCGTCTCACGCCGGGTGCCTACGCCGACGTGACGATCTTCAACCCAAACACGATCCTCGATCGCGCGACATACTTGAACTCGGGCCAATACTCGGAAGGCGTCCACTACGTCATCGCAAACGGAATACTGGTGCTGGATTCGGGTGAGTTGGTCGATGGAGTTTCACCCGGCCGGCCGATCTTCAGCAAGTGGAGGGAGGACGAGGGTCCGGGACGTTGAAACGGTCAATCGACTCACCTTTGGCAGCGAGGTGACACATGTCCACCACACTCCCACTCCAAGACCGCATTGCCGTCGTGGCCGGTTCCACCCGCGGCGCAGGCCGAGGCATCGCCTGCGAGTTGGGGGCGGCGGGAGCCACCGTGTATTGCACCGGTCGCAGCACCCGGGACAAGCTCGCCAGCGGCAAGAACAGACCTGAGACCATCGAGGAAACCGCCGAGATGGTCACCCAACGGGGCGGCGCGGGAATCCACGCACGGGTGGACCACACGGAGCCAAGTCAGGTGGAAGCACTGTTCGACCGCATCCGCTCGGAGCAGGGGCGGCTCGACATTTTGGTCAACGACGTTTGGGGTGGTGACGAGTTGACGGAGTGGGGGAAGAGTTTCTGGCAGATCTCCCTTGACAAGGGACTCCTCATGCTTCAGCGCGCCGTTCACTCCCACCTCATCACGAGTCGTTACGCCGGTCCGCTGTTGGTCGAGAAGAAGGGGGGAATCATCGTCGAGATCACCGACGGCGATTTCTACGGCTACCGGGGCAACATCTTCTACGACTTGGTCAAGACCTCGGTCATCCGGCTGGCGTTCGCCATGCACTATGATCTGCGAAAATACAACGTGACATCCGTGGCGGTCACACCCGGCTTCCTCCGCTCCGAGGCCATGCTGGATCACTTCGGCGTGACCGAAGACAGTTGGCACGACGCAACCAAGAAGGATCCCCACTTCATCGGTTCGGAGACGCCGTTCTTCGTGGGGCGGGCGGTTGCGGCGCTGGCAGCGGATCCCAACGTGTCGAGCAAGTCGGGACGCGTGTTCAGCTCGTGGGGTCTTTCAGACGAATACGGCTTCACCGACGTCGATGGGCGAACGCCCCACTGGGGCAACTACTTCGCCAAGACCTTCGGCAAGGCCATCAGGAATTGCGACGAGGGCTTCTACGAGTACTGGTTCGACGACGCCTTCGATGCCGTGCTGGAGGGTGGTGCCTGACCCTGGTCCGCGCTAGCGAACTCGTTCACCTCGGATGCTTCCGCGCACCACGATTCCCGTGACCTTTCCGTCTTCCATGATGAATCGAATCGGCGTACCATCCTCCGGCATGAAGACCTCCCTTGCGTGGAAGGTGCCCAGAAATTGACCCTCGGTCACTCCTCCCGCAACGCCACGATGGGCTCCACCCGCACCGCCCGCTTCGCCGGCAGGATCGTCGCCACGAACGCCACGCCACTCAGCAACAGGGGCACGGCCACGAACGTCACCGGGTCCCGGGCGCCAACGTCGTGCAAGATGCTCGACATGAAGCCCGTGAGCCAGAACGCACCCATCAGACCGGCTGCAACGCCGATACCGGCTATGGTCATTCCCTGACGCACCACCATGCCCACCACGTCACCCCCGCTGGCGCCCAACGCTCTGCGCAATCCCAACTCGTGAGTCCGCTCCGAAATCGAATACGAGATCACGCCGTACACACCCACCGCCGCCAGGAGGAGTGCAACGCCGCCGAACAACAGCAACAGTGTCATCGTGAAACGGGGTTCGGCCACACTGGCGTCCAAGAGATCTTCCATCGTTGCCACGCCCGCCACGGGCACATTGGCATCGAGCGCTCGCACCTCGCGCCGCACGGTGGATGCCAGCGCGACGGGATCGCCCGCGGTGCGGACGACGAGACGCATGGCATTGGGGGTGAAGCCCACAGCCGCCGCGAACTGCTCGTGGGGCGCGTAGAACTTGGAGTTGATGACCTCGCCGAGTCCCTCGTGGTATACGTCGCCCACCACACCCACGATCTCGAGCCACGGAGACTCTTCGTTGCCCAGGCGAATGCGGTTTCCCAACGCACCGTCGGGCCAATAAAGGTTGGCCATGGTCTCGTTGATGATGATCACCGGCCGGCCGCCGGACCGGTCCCGGCTGTCGAAGAAACGCCCCTCCTCTAAAGGAATACGCATCACCTCGAAGTACCCGTCGGTGACCACCTGCCAGTCGCCGTCGAAATCCTCCCCCGGCTGCTCGGTGCGACCTTCGATGTTGAGAGACCAGTCGCCGATGTGCTCGGCTAGAGGAAGGACGCGCACCGCGGCGGCGTGTTCCACACCGGGTTGCGTCCGGACGCTCTCGAGCAGGCGCCGGTAGTAGCCACCGATGGAAGCCGCATCGGGGTAGTCCGCTCCGGGGATCGTCAGCCGCATGGTAAGAACGTTGGAGACGTCGAACCCGGGATCGATGCGCACCAAGTTGCCGAAGCTGCGGATGGAGAGGGTGGCGCCGATGACGAGCAACACAGCAAAACCGATCTGCGTCCCCACCAACGCCCGCTGCACCCGGTGCCGCTTTGCCCCGCCCGCGGCTCCCCGTCCACCATCCTTCAGTTCGGCCTGCAGATCACTCGCGCGCCCACTGCGAAACGCCGGGACCAAACCGAACAGAAGACCTGTGAGAATCGACACGCCGGTGGCGTAGACCAATACCGTTGGATCCAGCGTCACCTCTGCAAGGCGCGGCACCTGTGCAGGATCCAACGCCATCAGCGCCGCAAGGCCGATCCGGGCCAACAACAATCCCGCAGCCCCGCCGGCCAGCGCCAGCACCACCGACTCCGTGAGGAGCTGCCGTACCAGGACGCCTCGGCCGGCACCGAGGGCAGTACGCACCGCCAACTCGCGACGACGACCTTCGGCTCGGGCCAGCATGAGGTTCGCCACATTGGCACACGCGATGAGCAATACGAAGCCCACGGCGCCGAACAACACGAGCAACGCCGCCCGCACGTCCCCCACTACTTCATCCGTCATGGGCTTGATGAAGAAGCGGATGTTTGCGTCCGCATGGTAGAGTCCCTGCTCCGTCAGCGCATCTGCGATCGATCGCAGCTCGGCGTTGGTCGCCCCCAGGGTCGCGCCGGGCGCGACGTGTGCGACGGTGGAGAGGTAGTGACTCCCCCTTCCACTCAGGCTGTCCTCGTTCAGACGAATGGGAAGCCAAACTTGCGATGGTGCTCCGCCGCTGTACTCCGCCGGGAGGCGAAAGTCAGGCCGCATGATCCCCACGACCGTGCGGGGGCGGCCGTTGATGGTGACGTCGGTACCGAGGATCGCCGGGTCACCCGCATAACGGCGTTGCCAGAAGTCGTATCCCAACAGCACCACCAAGGGCGCCGCCGACTGGTCCTCGTCCGCGGTGAACGTGCGACCCAAGGCGGCGTCCACGCCGAGGATGTGAAAGACGTCGGTCGTGAGCACGGACGCGGGAACGCGCTCGGCATCTCCCTCGGAACCGGTGACGTTCACCGCCGTGTTGTAGTACGCACCAACGGCATCCACCAACCGACTCTCGCGCCGCACGTCGTAGAGTTCCGGCTCGGAGATGGAGTGCCCTTCCTCGTTGGTGCTGATCCCGATCTCGTCCCACTGAATGCGCAGCACCGCCAAGCGGTCGGGCTCGGCGTAGGGCAGCGGCTTGAGAAGGATGCCCCGCACCACGCTGAAGATGGCGGTGTTGGCGCCGATGCCGAGGGCGAGAGTGGCCACCGTCACCGTGGCGAACAGCGCGTTGCGCCGCAGCATGCGGAACGCGAAGCGAAGATCTTGGAGAACTGCGTTCATCGGGTCTCCTCGTCGGCGTTGCGGGGGCGAGGATCGGAAACGTCGGCGCGCGCCGCGCCAGATTCTGAATCGGGTCCGGGCACTGGGCCCGACGGACTGCACCACGTGGCGCCAATACCAGAGGTCCACGCGAAATGTCTTCTTGTCGGTGCGTTTGGCACGGTACTCGTCGGCAAGATCCCCCAACACGAACTCCCGGTCTCCAGGCGCGAGGATCAGTGCCAGGAGCCACTCGGCCACCCTCGGCGGTCGTGAACCGACGCCCACTCAGTGGCCCCGCAGGTAGTGGGTGAGCTCCAGGCCCTCCCACATCCGGTCCATGGCGGAGCGGGACTCCTCGAGGGCCTTGGCTCCTGCAGCCTCCAAGACGAAGTGCTTCTTGGCCCGACCACCCCGCTGGGCCGTGGGCTCCGACGTCCAGGAGGACACCAGGCTTTCGGATTCCAGCCGGTTGAGGGCCGAGTACACGGCGGCCAGGGACACGGACTTCTTGGTCCGGGCCTCGATCTCGTGGCTCACGCTCATGCCGTAGGCCTCCTGGCCCAGGCGGGCCACGGCCAGCAGGACGAGCTGCTCGAATTCGGATATCGCTTTCATGGGTCCCTGAGGACGATTTCCTACTTTATACGGAAGAAATAGCGGGAAGTTTCACCGGGCCGGGGGGGAATCGTCCGGCCGGCCCACCTCGGAGGGGCCGGCCTGCCGCCCTAGTTGGTCCCCCGGATCTTCTTCAGCATGTCCACGGCGTTGGTGTTCACGGGAGGACGAACCGGGTTCTTCACGGCATGCCCACCGCTTCGGGCGATCAGACCTTTGCCGGCTCCTGCACCCGCTCGAATACGATGTCGGCCACACCCGATTCGAGCTGCATCGACAGGCTCCGCACCGCACCGTCGTTATCCAGATGGAAGCGAACCGTGACTCCGTTCAGCACGCCGCCGTCGAATCGAAACAGGTCAAACCGAACGTGCGCCAGCGGCACCGCGTCACCCGAGAATCCCGCCTCGAGGTTGGTGCCGTTCGCGATGACCTCAACCCGCCCAAATGCCGGATGCTCGTAGTCTCCTTGATAGGCGTCGAGTGTTCGCGACGGAGGCATCTCGGATGCCTCACCGGAATCCTCATGCTGTGCGGCGCCACCACACGCCCCGAACACGCTGGCCAACAGCTTCCCGTGGTGAGCATGCCAGTCGATGGCGTCCAGACCAAGGAGGCGGTCGTAGAGGTCGCACGTGACGGAATCGGCCAGGACGTTGAACGATTTGTTGGTAAGCACCACGACGCCGAGCCGATCATCGGGGAGAAAGCTCATCTGCGCCGTGAAGCCGTCGATGTTGCCGCCGTGTTTCAACATGCGATGCCCCCGGTGATCGGAGATCATCCAACCCATCCCGTACGCGGTGGCCTCACCAATCGCGCAGACCGGATCCCGATTGCCGTTGATGGCCATCTGTGGCATGTGCATCTGCGCCAGGCTCTCCTGGGAGATCAAGCGTTCCCCACCCGCCTCCCCCCCATTCACGTGCAGTTGCAGCCACCGAGTCATCTCCTCCACGCCCGAGTTGATGGAGCCCGCCGGTCCGGCCCAGCTCGTGTCGCGAAAAGGCACCTCGGTGACGGCCCCCCCAGCATCGGCATGGGGTTGCGCGAAATCACCCGACGCCCGCAGGTCGGCGACGGTGAAGTTGCCGCTCCTCATCCCGAGGGGTGCGAAGATGCGATCGGTGACGAACCGCTCCCACGAGGTCCCACTGAGTCGTTCGACGAGAACGCCCGCCACGACATACATGAGGTTGCTATACTGGAAGAACTCGCGGAAACCGGCGCTGGGCTCGAGATAGCGAAGTCGACGAAAGGATGTCTCGCGATCGGGCGGCGGAAAGAAGGCAAAGAAGTCATACCGTGGCAGCCCGGTTCGATGGCACAGCAGATCGCGTGGCGTCGTGTGTAGCGTTGCGTACTCGTCGTGGAGGCGAAAGTCGGGAAGGTATTCGACGACCGGCGCGTCCCATTCGACTTTCCCGTCGTCGACCAATATCCCAACGGTCATCGCGGTGAAAGCCTTGGTGCTGGAGCCGATGGGAAACAGGGTCCGAGGGGTGACAGGAAGCTCCTTCCCGAGGTCTCGGTATCCAAAGCCGTTCGTGTAGACAACCTCTCCGTCTTTGACGACGCAAACGGCGAGACCCGGCACTTCGTCTGACTTCATCAGCTCGTCCACCGATTCGGTGAAGCCACTGAGCTCAACTGGTTCCGCAAGGGTTTTCATTGGTTCCTGCCTTCCTCAGGAATGCTCACGACTGTCTGTTTCGACCGGCGGCCGGTCCAGACAATCCGGCCAGGAGCTGCAGCGCCGAGTCGAGGTACTTATTGGTGTTGATATCCGGATCGATGGCCCGCTGCACGGTGAGGCCCTCGAGCAGCGAGATCATGACGTGGGCAACGGCCTCCGCATCGAGAGCTTGCTGCAATTCCCCACGCTGCTGACCCTCCCGAACGAGTTCCGTCAGATCAGCCACCATCGTTGCGAAGCTGTGTTTTCCCAACTCCAGGAGCTCTGGGTTGCGGACGATTTCCGCCCACAGCCCGATCTTGATCCGGACCGTGTCGGCGGAGCAGCAGGCGGGGTCCGTCACGATGCGGAAGAACTTGGAGAATGCCTCTCGCGCGTCCCCCACCTCGCGGACCTGGTCGACGATGGCGGCGTTGTCCTGCAGCGACTGCTCGGCGATTGCCCTGAGGATCTCCTCCTTGCTGGAGAAGTAGGTGTAGATCGCCCCGAGGCTGAGGCCCGCCGTCAGGCCGATGTCCCGCATGGTCATCTGCTGTAAGCCTTTTTCTGCCAAGGAGATACAGGCAGCCCGGATGATCTGGCGGCGGCGGGAATCGACGTGGGCTTCGGTGACTTTGGGCATAGCGATTTATAAAAAACGAGCGTTCGTTTTTTATAATAGCACCCTTATTCCCGATATCAAGAGGCGTTCCCCGCTACCCCCGGTCCAACCGCGGATCCACGATGATCTTGAGCGACTCCGTCCCCTCCATCATCATCTCGAACCCCTTCCCGATCTCCGCGAGCGGCAGCGTGTGGGTCACGAGCTGATCCACATCGGCGCAGCCTGACGCAATCACGCCCAACGCCTCCTCCAGATCCCTGGGCGCCGCACCGTACGTGGCGGTGAGGGTAATGTCGGCCCGCCAGAACAGCGTATCGAAGATGATGGGGAGCTGTACGTCGTGCCCCATGGGCGCGAAGAAGAGAATCGTCCCGCCCCGATCCACCGAGTCGAGCGCTTGGTCGATGGCAGGGCGTGCACCGGTGGTGGCGATGACGACGTCCACGCCGCGACCCAGCGCATCACGCACCAGCCCGGTTACGTCGTCCCGGGCGTCGAACACGGCGTCGGCGCCGAGTTGTTCGGCCACCGCTCTCCGGGACGGCTCGGGATCGGTCATCAGGACCTTGCCGGCACCGCGGTGTCGGGCCGCCAAGAGATGCAAACACCCCGACACCCCAGAGCCCAAGATCAACACGCTGCTGTCCTCGCGGAGGTTGATCTTCCGCTGACCTCGCAACGCGCAGCCGAAGGGCTCTACGAAACTGGCGGCGTTGTCCGACACGCCGTCGGGCAACGGCAACGTCCCCCGCCGTACGTTCACCGCCGGGACACGAACGAAATCGGCGAAGCCACCGGGATCCCAGTTGGTGCTCCGGAGCAGCTCGCACATGGTTTCCCGATCGCTGCGGCAGTACTCGCAGTCGAAACACGGCACGTGATGCGTGGAGACGATGCGATCGCCAACGGTAAACCCGTTGACGTCGTCGCCCACGTCGACGACCTGTCCCGCTACCTCGTGACCCAGCACGAGGGGCGCCTTGGGAAGGCGATACCACTCGAGGAGATCGCTGCCGCAGATCCCGCTGGCGTGGACCTCCAACAACAGCTCGCCCTCCCCTATTACGGGAAGAGGGCGAGTCTCCATTCTCAGATCTCGATTGTTGTACCAGACCGCGACGCGGTTTTGTTTGGGGAGGGCCATGCGGCGCTCAGACTGGTTGGGCTGCTCCGGCGTGCTTCAGCTCCTGGAGCATCTCGTTGGCTTCCTCGGGGCTGGCGCCGTCGTGCACCACGGCCTTGAGCGCGCGAATCATCGGCACCGGATAATCGGACTGCCACACGTTGCGTCCCATGTCCACGCCCACCGCACCCTGCTGGATGGCCGAGTGGGCCATCTGCAGCGCGTCGAGATCGGTCTCGAGCTTGGGACCGCCGGCGATGACGATGGGAACGGGGCACGACCCGGTGACCTTCTCGAAGTCCTCGCAGTAGTACGTCTTCACGAAGTTGGCTCCCAGCTCCGCTGAAATCCGGCAGCAGAGCCCGAGATAGCGGGCGTCCCGCTTCTCCAACTCCTTGCCCACGGCGGTCACGGCCAACACCGGCATGCTCACATCGAGGCAGTCGTCCACGAGAGTCGACAGGTTGGCGAGCGTCTGGTGCTCATACTCGCTCCCCACGAACACGGAGAGGGCCACGGCGCTGGCGTTGACGCGGAGGGCGTCTTGCACCGACGCGGTGATGGTCTCGTTGGCCAGGTTCTCACCCACGATGCTGGAGCCACCGGAGACCCGGAGCACGAGGGGGACGTCTTCCTTGGGGGAGATGCAGTTCCGCAGCACGCCACGGGTGAGCATCAGGGCGTCGGCGTAGGGCAGCAGGGGGTCCACCGTCTCCCCCGGCTTGTCCAGCTTGCTGATGGGCCCTAGGAAGTACCCATGATCTATGGCCAGCATCACCGTGCGGCCGTCCGCGGGCTTGATGACGCGGCTCAGTCTATTCTCCAAACCCCAGTCCATTGGTCGCTCCGTGTGGAAATTGCAGGCTGGAAATGTAGCGACAGGGACGCTTGTCTGCCCAGCGGATTCATGGCCAACAGCGCCCTGCCGCATTCACTTCCGGTTCAACGGAACACGACCCCCAACCCGGTCATGAACGACCAGGTGCGGTTCTGAATATTGGGACTCACCGCGTTGATGTCCGCCAACCCCCACGTGTGACGCGCCTCCAGGGTCCAAAGCATCCACGGCGCGACCTCGATGTCCAAACCGCCACCGGCCACGAGTCCGGGATCGACTTGAAGGCTGTTCTGGCAGTTGAGCCGACCCACGGGGAGGGGCTCCACGCAATCCACCTCGATGGCGAGGGCGGGACCGCTGATCCCGTAGGGGCGAATCGGACCATCCCGCCAGAGACGCAGGTGGGCGAGCGCGGCAACCTCGGTGTAGAGGATCTCCATCGCCTCACGGCCGGGGGCAAACGAGGTGACCACCGGATCGGATCCCTGCTGGAGGATCTCGCCTGGCGGAAGGCCTCCCTTCTTGCTCAACAGGAATTCGGGCTGCAGGCCGAAGAAATCCCCGAATTCCACCCGGACGTAGCTTCCCACCACGAACCCCGAAACGCTTTGCGCCTTGCTGTCGGACTCGATGACCTGTTTGGAGCGGTTCACGCCGCTCTTCACCCCGAGAACGACATGCTGCCCTTCCGCGGGCTGCATTGCGAGAAACAGTCCGGCCATTACAACAGTCACAGACCAACGTCGTGGCATAGTACCTCCCCGGTAGAAGTCGAAACCCGTCATACCCGCGAGTGGTGTCGAGGCTCCCGGGTTCCGGAACCTGGTACCGCGACGGTACTCTTCTCGACAATCTCGCTTGACGGCGGAGGTGGCCCGTGTCGGCCAAGGATCAGGTACTCGACGCGTTCAACGGAATCCGTGACGCACTACGGGCGGGAGATACGGCTGCGCTCACACAACTCATCGCGGAGGACTACCGGGGATTCGATCTTCGGGGGAATCCCGAGGACCGCAAGATCATTCTCGAGGTCTATCGCCCCGGCGGCGCAAAGCTCACGACGT